>NZ_JBFYGN010000017.1:0-101838 GCF_041079535.1 Comamonas guangdongensis
CGCCTGCCAACCCCGCAAGCCATGCTCCTCGCGGCTATCGGCGTTTTTCCACACTCAACGGGGACATAGCCTTTTTTATCGCCGGATGCAATCAGCGCGGCCTAGTCCAGCGCCTTGAACTGCAGGGCCAGGGCCGATTGCTCGCTCGCATACTGGCTCAGGTTGGCGAAGAATTCACCGGCCCCCTTGGTGTCCAGCCAGACCTGTTTCTCGGCATCGAAGCGGTAATGGAAACCGCCGGCCCTGGCGGCCAGCCAGATTTCGTGCAGGGGCTTTTGCTGGTTGATCACAATCTGGCTGCGGTTCGCGAATACCAGGGTCACCATGCCACCCACACGCTGGGCGTCGATGTCGGCATCGGTGTCATCGTTGATGCGGTCACAGCATTGCTCCACCGCCATCAGCAGTTGGTCGGCGCGGTCCAGATATTCAAGGTCAGTCATTACAATTTGCCCATGTTGAAAGCCACTCAAATTCTAGTCAGGTGCATTGCCCTTGCGGCTTGTGCGGCGTCCCTGGCCGCACTTTCGGCCTGTGGACAGAAGGGCCCGCTGTTCCTGCCCACCGATCCCGCAGCCCAGGGCCGCGCAACCCTGCCCGAAGCCCTGGGCATTTCATCCCGGTCTTCGGACGCTCCTGCAGCCGCAGCCAAGCCAGCCACGCAGCCGCTTCCCGAGGTGCAGCCTCCCCCAGATGAGCAGCCCTAAGGCTTGATGCACATCAACACCGGGCGGCGGCTTCGCCCCTAGAGTGCTGGCATATTGTCTTTCGACAAACCGCCATGCCCATAGAACTCTATCGCGACAAAAACCATGCCTGCCTGATGTTCACCGATCTCATCGAGGAAGACGGCCAGGCCATTCAGGCCAACCAGTTCCTGATCGTGGACAACGGCACGGGCGCCATCATCGATCCGGGCGGCAATCTGGCGTTCAACGAGTTGTTCATGGGCATGTCGCGCCATTTCCCGCCGCAGAAGCTGGCCTATCTGATCGCCTCCCACGCCGACCCGGACATCATCGCCTCGCTGGACCGCTGGATGACCTCCACGCGCGCCCAGCTGGTCATCTCCCGCATTTGGGAGCGCTTTGCGCCGCATTTCACCAAGGTGGGCAAGACGGAAAACCGCGTCATCGGCGTCCCGGACGCCGGCGGCCGCCTGCCGCTGGGCAATTCCGAGCTGCTGCTGCTGCCCGCGCACTTTCTGCACGCCGAGGGCAACTTTCACTTCTACGACCCCATCAGCAAGATCCTGTTCACCGGCGACCTCGGCGTATCTCTGACCACCGGAGCGGAAGCGCAGAAGCCCGTGACCGACCTGGTGCCGCATATTGCACGCATGGAAGGCTTTCACCGCCGCTACATGGTCTCCAACAAGATTCTGCGCCTCTGGGTACAGATGGCGCGCCAGCTGCCCATAGACATGATCGTGCCCCAGCATGGCGCACCCATCATGGGCCAGCAGGCCATCGGCGATCTGTTCAACTGGCTCGAAGGCCTGCAGTGCGGCATAGACCTGTTCGACCAGCGCGCCTACCAATTGCCCACGGCCGAGATCGATCCGGCCACACGCCAGGTGCGCCCGCCGCTGCGCGCCGTGGCAGGCCATTGATCAGATCCGGTTCCTGACGGCGCGCGCCGCGCGCCAGAAAAGCAGGCTGCCGAGAATGGCCGCATACAGCTCGACCTCGGCAAAGTTGTTCTTGCCCGCGCGCATCCAGAAGAAATGCAGCAGCGCCAGCAGCACCACGCCATAGACCGCGCGGTGCAGCCGCTGCCAGCGCCTGCCGCCCAGGGCCTTGAGCATGAACCTGGGCGAGGTTGCGGCCAGGGCCAGCAAAATCGTCCAGGCCGAGAACCCGACCAGGATGAACGGGCGCTTGGGGATATCGGCCACGATATCCGCCCAGTCCAGCCCCATATCGAACCAGGCATAGCAGAGCAGGTGCAGGCAGGCGTAGAAGAACACATACAGTCCCAGCATGCGCCGAAAGCGCAGCAGCACGGGCAGGTTCAAGGCCTGGCGCAGCGGCGTCACGGCCAGCACCAGGCAGAGAAAGCGCAGGGTCCAGCTGCCGGTTCTGCGCAGCAGGGCCTCGGCGGGATTGGCACCCAGCGCATCGTTGAAGGCCGCATACAGCAGCCAGGCGCAGGGCAGCAGGCACAGGCCAAACAGCAGGACCTTGCTGCCCGGCCACAGCAGCCCGCGCTGCAGACCCGCGCGCCAGTTCCCCACGGCCGGCATCAATAGAACTTCTTCAGGTCCATGCCCGCATACATCTGCCCCACCTGCGCCTCATAGCCGTTGAACAGCAGCGTCTTGCGGCGTTTGGCGAACAGCCCGCCCTCGCCGATGCGGCGCTCGGTGGCCTGGCTCCAGCGCGGGTGCGGCACATCGGGGTTCACGTTGGAATAGAAGCCGTACTCGTTGCGCGCGGCCTTGTTCCAGGCCGTGCCGGGCTCCTTGTCGGTCAGGCGTATGGCCACCAGCGACTTGGCACTCTTGAAGCCATATTTCCAGGGCACGACCAGGCGCAGCGGCGCGCCGTTCTGGTTGGGCAGCAACTCGCCATACATGCCGAAGGCCAGCAGCGTCAGCGGGTGCATGGCCTCGTCCAGGCGCAGGCCTTCGGTATAAGGCCAGTCCAGCACGCTGCTTTTCAGGCCCGGCATCTGCGCCTTGTCGGCCAGGGTGACGAATTCCACATATTTGGCGCTGCCCAGGGGCTGCACCCGGTTGAGCAGCTCGGACAGCGAATAGCCTATCCACGGAATCACCATGGACCAGCCTTCCACGCAGCGCAGGCGGTAGATGCGCTCCTCCTGCGGCGCGAGCTTGAGCAGGCTGTCGATGTCCAGGGTTTGCGGCTTCTGCACCAGGCCCTCGATGCGCACGGCCCAGGGCCGGGTCTTGAGCGTGGTCGCGTAACGGGCCGGGTCTTCCTTGTCCAGGCCGAACTCGTAGAAGTTGTTATAGCCCGTGGCGTCCTTGTAGCTGGTCGCGGCCTCTATGGTCGTCGCACCCACGAGCTTGCTGGGCGCGGCTTTCAGCGCCGGCAGATGTTTGCGCTCCTCGGCCGCCGCCAAAGCGTCGCGGCCGGCCCAGCCGGCAAGCGCCGCTCCGGCGGCGCCGGTGGCCAGGGTCTGCATGAAGGCACGCCGCTGCAGATAAAGGGACCGGGGCGTGATTGCACTGCCCGGCGGCTCGAAGCCTGTGTCGTGGTTGCGTATCAGCATGCGCCTGCTCCTGAAGCTCAAGGCAAGAATACCGTGAATTGAGAGCCCTGGAGCCCGGCATAGTTCTAGGACCAAAAACAAAAGGAGCTGCCTGCGCAAGCCACCTCTGCATTTCAGACACTATTGATGCTGAAACACAAGAATGACTAGCGCAGGCAGCTCCTAATCTTGGAGCGTCCTGCTTAGAGCTCGCCGTAGCTATGCAGACCCGAGAGGAACATGTTCACGCCCAGGAAGGCGAAGGTCGTCACCACCAGGCCGGCCAGCGCCCACCAGGCGGACACCGTGCCGCGCAGCCCCTTCATGAGGCGCATATGCAGCCAGGCCGCGTAGTTGAGCCAGACGATCAGCGCCCAGGTTTCCTTGGGGTCCCAGCTCCAGTAGCCGCCCCAGGCCTCGGCCGCCCACAGCGCGCCCAGCACGGTGGCAATGGTGAAGAAGGCAAAGCCCACGGCAATCGCCTTGTACATCAGGTCGTCGAGCACCTCGAAAGACGGCAGGCGCTCGGCGATGCGCTTGCGGCCCAGCAGGATGCTGGCCACGATCAGCGCCGAGATACCGAAGTACACCATCCAGTAGCTGCTGCCCTTGCCGGCGGTCGCGCCCTGGCGGAAGACGATGGGCTCGAAACACAGCACCACGCCCAGCAGCCACAGCGGCGCGAGCTTGTACCAGCGGGCCTCGCCGGCCTGCTGCTTGATCAGATAGGCAAAGGCCACCATGGCCGACAGGGCGAAAGTGCCGTAGCCGATGAAGTTGGCCGGCACGTGCAGCTTCATCCACCAGCTCTTGAGCGCCGGCACCAGAGGCTGGATCTCATAGGCCTGGCGCTCCACCGTGTACCACAGCAGAAAGCCCACGGCCGCGCTGACCACCAGCATCACGAAGCCGCCCAGCGCACGGGTCTGGTAGTGCTCTTCGAAGTACAGATAGAAGATGGCCGTCATCCAGCAGAACAGCACGAACACCTCGTAGAGGTTGCTGACCGGAATGTGGCCGATGTCCGGGCCCAGCACATAGCTCTCGTACCAGCGCACCATGGTGCCGATCAGCGCCATGGTGACGGCCAGCCACACCAGGCGCGAGCCCAGCAGCGACATGGTCGAGCTTTCGCCCTTGGCGAACATGCCTATCCAGTAGAACACGGTGCTGATGAAGAAGATCACGCTCATCCAGAGGATGGCGGACTGGCTCGAGAAAAAGTATTTGAGGCCGAAGACCGTCTCGGAGCGCGCCAGATCGGCACCGTCCGGCCCCTGGTACAGGCTGATGGACATCAGCGCGCAGGCCGCGACCACCAGGATCAGCACGCGCAGCGGGCGCCAGAACCAGCCCAGCCAGATCATGGCGGGAATGGAGGCCAGCAGAATGCCCTTCTCGTACACGTCCATATAGGCCGCATAGCGCTGCAGGGCATAGCCCAGGCCCAGGGCCGCGATGAGCGCGAACAACCAGTCAAACCAGTTGCGGCGGGCAAAGAAGCCCTCATTCAAAGTCAGGGTCGTTGTTGCGGTGTTCATACCGAACCTCCGGGAGTCTTCTTGGGAAGGGGCTGGGCCCCTATCAATTTTTCGGCCAGCATGGCGAATTCACGGTCGCCATCCAGAGTCTTGCGGTTGGTGGACAAGGCCATGTTGGCATGACTGGCACCGTTGTGCGGCGTCAGCCAGATCCAGATGCGGCGGTCACGCACATAGAGCATCGCAAACACGCCGAGGATCAGCAAGGCGCAGCCCAGATACACCACGTTCTTGCCGGGGGCGCGCGCCACCTGGAAGACGCTGGCCTGCACCTGCTTGAAGTCCTGCAGCATGAAGACCACGGGGGCGGGATAGAACTGCGCATCGCTGAGCGAGAACACGGCCTGGGTCATGAAGGACTGGGTTTTTTCATTGCTCTCCAGCGGCTTCAGCCCCGCCTGCTGGCGCACCTGCTGGGCCAGCTCGAAGAGCACGCCGTTCAGGATGCGCACCAGCACCTCGCCGGCACGCTCGCGCTCGGCCTCGGGCACATTGCTGTCCATGAAATTCGAGATCGCCTGCAGACCGCCCAGAGGCTTGCCTTCCGGACCCTGGATCTTGCTGTCCTGACCCGCAAACAGCTCCAGCGCCTTGAGCGCGGACTGGGTCAGCGGCTCGGCGAGCTCGGGCCTGGAAACATCGACGGCTTTTTGCACATAGGCGCGCGCAGCCTTCTCGGCCAGCGTCCGGTTCTGCATGGCCTGGCGCAGGTGCAGGAAGGTGTCCATGGTCCCCTCGGGGTCCGCCGGCACGCGCAGATAGCGCATCTGATCCGCCTGGTTCTCACGCACGCCCAGCAGAAAGACCGGCTGTCCATCGCCCGTATCCACGGGCAGCATGTAGTTCTGGAACTCGCGCGCCTGGCCCGAGGCATCGCGCAGCTTGTAGCCCACGCTGGGGCCGATGTTGCGCAGATCCTTTTTGTCCGTGGTCTTGTGGGCCGCGCCCAGGCGGTTCTCGATGGACTGCTTCAGGTCCACCTTGCGCACATCCGTGCCCGAGCCGTTCTTGTCCTGGCCGCCGAAGTTCTCCACATTGATGGTGCGCAGCGCCGTGTATTCCAGCGTGAGCTTGTCCTGCTTGCCGTCGGCCAGCTTGCGCACGAAGTCGGAGGAGGAGCCGATCACGCCTTCCACGTCAAAAGGCTGGGAGATGCCGTCCATGGGCACGGCATGCATCTTGACGCTGGAGCCGCCGTCATCGAAGCTGCTCTGGTAAATCTCTATGCCCTTGTAGCTGGCCGGATGGTTGACCTCGACACGCTTTTCCAGCTTCTCGCCGGTTTCGCGGTCGTGGATCACGATATCGCTGGCAAACAGCTTGGGCATGCCCGTGGAGTAGTACTCGACGATGAATTTCTTGAGTTCCACCGAAAACGGCAGCTCCTGCAGCAATATGCCGTCCGACTGGCTCAGGATGGCGGTGCCGGACTGCGTCCCCTCGGACACCATGAGGTTGCCGCGGAAGGTCGGGTTCTGGGTGGACAAACGATGCTCGGGCGCGACGTCCGAAATCATGCCGCCGCCGGTATAGGGAGTCTTGCCGCCCAGCAGCATCTGGGCGCGCACGATGAGATCGCCGTCGAACAGGCCACCCAGGCAGATCAGCACGATGGCGCAGTGCGCGGCGATATAGCCGAGCTTGTTGGCCGCGCCGGCCTTGGCCGCCAGCATCCAGCCCGTACCCGGGCCCGCAGCGGTATCGCGCTGCTGCAGTTTCACCTTCCAGCCGCCGGACACCAGCTGCTGGCCCAGGCGCTTGGCCGCCTCCTCGGTGCTGCCGGCCACCTCGGCCTCGGCACGGTGGTGGAAGGCCTTGAGGCTTTGCTCGCGGATGTTTTCCTTGTAGGTGCGGATATCGGCCAGATATTTGGGCGCATGGCGGCTCACGCACAGCGAGGTGCTGATGACCAGAAACGCCAGGATCAGCAAAAACCACCAGGCGCTGTAGACCGCGTTGAGCTTGAGCGCCAGAAACAGCTGCGCCCAGAAGGGGCCGAACTGGTTGACATAGTTGACCAGTGGCTCATGCTGCTTGAGCACCGTACCGATGACCGAGGCGATGCAGATGACCGTGAGCAGCGAAATCGCAAAGCGCATGGAGGCCAGCAACTCCAGGGTCGCGCGCACTGCCTGTGAGCGGGAGGAGTCACGATCGCGAATGGGTAGGTCTGACATGAACGACTCGAGAATATCCGGACGAAAAAAGGCGGGTCCATCTGCTGTGTGCCGATGGGCCCGCCTGACTTGGGGGATGACGAATGCCTGAAAGTTCCCGGAATCAACCAGGCATTCGCAGTGAAAGATCTTTAACGCAAGCCAGCTATATAGTCTGCCACGGCCTTGATTTCGCGATCATTAAGCTTGGCAGCAACCTGAGCCATGGGAATGCTATTGCCGCGCGTGCCGTCGCGGAAAGCCGTCAGCGTCTTGACGGTGTAGTCGGAATGCTGGCCCGACAGGCGCGGGTACTGTGCCGGAATGCCGACCCCGTTGGGGCTGTGGCAGCCCGCGCAGGCCGCGATCTGGCGCTCCTGGATGCCGCCGCGGTAAATGCGCTCGCCCAGGGCGATCAGATCCTTGTCCTTGGAGAATCCGTTCTTGGGCGCCTGAGTGTGCAGCCAGGCCGCGATGTTCTGCATATCGCCGTCGCTCAGAGCGGAGGCAAAGCCCTTCATCACCGGGTCATTGCGCTTGCCGTCCTTGAACTCGCGCAGCTGTTTGACAAGGTATTCCGGGTGCTGACCAGCCAACTTGGGCTGCAGAGGAACGGAGGAATTGCCATCAGCAGCATGGCAGGCGGCGCAAACTGCGCCATAACTGGCTTGGCCCTTTGCGGCATCCACCTTGGCGGGTGTTTCTCCTGCGGAAAATGCAGGGAAGGCAGGTGCTGCGAAAATGGCAGCAGTCAGCAAAGAGGCAAGCAACTTCATATCAAGGGGCTGGGTCTATTGTTGAGAGTGCTAATCGGCCAAATTCTACAATGGGCCTCCCTGAAATAGTTACCGTCATGACCCATGCTTCCCCGGATACAGCCACCGGAAAAACACATTCTTTGATCGACAGCAAGCTTGCGATGGGCTGGATGCACACCGCGCGCTTTTTTACGACCGCCGCCCAGCTCAACCAGCTGCCCCGGGTCGAAGTGCCCGAGATCGCTTTCGTGGGCCGCTCCAATGCGGGCAAGTCCACGGCCATCAACACGCTGACCCAGCAGAAACAGCTGGCCTTCGCTTCCAAGAAGCCCGGCCGCACCCAGCACATCAATCTGTTTGCCCTGGGCAAGCAGGGCGTGACCGATGCCGTGCTGGCCGACCTGCCCGGCTACGGCTATGCGGCCGTCTCGCGCTCAGACAAGGAGCGCTGGCAGCGCGTGATGCTCAACTACCTGATGAGCCGCGAGAGCCTGAGCGCCGTGGTGCTGCTCTGCGACCCGCGCCTGGGCCTGACCGAGCTCGACGAAGCCTTGCTCGAAGCCATCCGCCCTCGTGTTGAAGCCGGCCTGAAGTTTTTGATCCTGCTGACCAAGTCAGACAAGCTCACGCGCGCCGAACAGGCCAAGATCCTCTCCATCACCAAGCTCAATGCCGGCGGTGGCGAGGTGCGCCTGTTCTCCGCCCTCAAAAAGCAAGGCGTGGACGATGTGGCCCAGCTGCTGTGGCACTGGTGCCACCCCGAGGGTTTGCCCGCTGCGCCGGCCGTCGCCCAAGCGACCACGATCGCCACAGAACCTGAACAGAATCAGCCTTAGGCGCTCTTTTTGCAAGCGCCGGAAGCTACAAAAAGGAGAGCTTCATGGTCACGACTTGCATGCACCGACTGCCTGCCGGCATAGAGCTGGAATGCCATGTCAGCGGCCAGCCGGGCCTGCCCCTGCTGTTGTTTCTGCATGGTTTCCCCGAAGGCGCTTTCATCTGGGACGAGCTGTTGGCGCAGTTCGGCACCGACTACCGCTGCGTGGCACCCAATCTGCGCGGCTACGGCCGCTCCAGCCAGCCCACGGCCATAGGCGACTACCGCGCCAAGCATCTGGTGGAAGACCTTGCCGCCCTGATTGCACTGGAAAGCCCGGCCCATACCGCGGCCTGCGTGATCGCCCATGACTGGGGCGGCGCCCTGGCCTGGGGCCTGGCGAATCGCTACCCTGCCCAGGTTCAGCGGCTTTTGATTCTCAACGCCCCCCATCCTGGCGCTTTCTTGCGCGAGCTGCAGCACAACCCCGTGCAACAGTCGGCCAGCCAGTACATGCATTTTCTGCGCCGGCCGGATGCGCCGCAGCTGCTGGCAGAGAACCGCTGGCAGCGCATGCTGAGCTTTTTTCAGCATCCCGATGGCAGTCTGCCCGTCTGGCTCACACCCGAGCTGCAGCAGCGATACCGCGAGCACTGGGACCTGGGCGTGCATGGCGCCTGCATGTTCTATGCGGCCAGCCCGTTGGTGCCGCCGCGCCCGGGCAGCAGCAGCGATGAGCTGCATGACATCCGCGAACTCAGCCTGCCCGACGAGATGCTGCATATCCCCCCACCGGTGCGCATTCTCTGGGGAGACCGCGATCTGGCCCTGCAGCCCGCTCTGCTGGATGGCCTCGAGCAATGGGTTCCCAGGCTGCAGGTGGAGCATCTCAAGGGCTGCAGCCACTGGGTGGTGCATGAGCGGCCCGAGGCCGTACGCCGCGCCCTGGCGGAATTCCTGACCCAGGATTACTCCTGAATCAGGAGCTGCATGCGCTTGATGTTCAAGCGCATGCAGCCGGTTTGCGGGCTATTTTCCGCTGTAGAGCGAGGGCTCGCCGTCGGGGCGGGTCTTGAAGCGCTTGTGCACCCAGTAGTACTGGGGAACCATGGTCATGATGGCCGCCTGCAGCTCGCGGTTCATGCGCGCCGTGTCGGCGACATGGTCGTCGGTGGGAAAGTTCTCCCAGGCCGGCGTCAGCTCGGCCACATAGCCCTCGGGCGTCATGCGGTTGTACAGCGCCACCACCTTGGCCTTGCCCAGCCGCGCAAAGCGCGAGAGCGAGGGAATCGTGGCCGTGTTCTCCACGGCGAAGAACGGCACGAACACCGAATCGTTCTTGCCGTAATCCATATCGGGCAGCAGATACAGCAGACCGCCCTTGCGCACGCAGGAGATGATGGGTTTGACGCCATCGGCACGGTTGAGCATCTTCACATTGCCGAAGCGCTGACGGCCATTCATGAACCAGGCATCCAGGTCCGGATCGGGATTTGTCGCAAAGATGGAGGTGAATTCGCGCTCGGTGTTGAGCGGCAGGGCCAGGCCGCCCGCATCCATGCTGTAGAAATGCGGCGCAAACACGATGGTCGGCGTGTCACCTTCTAGCTCGTGCGTGGCGCCAATCAGCTTGACGCGGCTGCGCACCAGCGCCTCGGAGCCGAACCACAGCCAGCTTCTGTCGAGAAAAGTCTGGCAAAAGACCTCAAAAGACTCTTTGGCCCAGGCCTTGCGCTGAGCCGCCGGCACCTCGGGAAAGCACAGCTCAAGGTTGCGCAGCGCAATCCGGCGGCGCTGGCCCGCCACCACGAAGAGTGCGCGACCAATCCATTTGCCCAGGCCGCGCAGCAGGGGCAGCGGCAGCTTGGCCAGCACATGCATGCCGCCTATGGCAATCCTGCTGGCGCTCATGCCCTGTCTCCCTGCTGCTTTTCCTCGCGCGGTTGCTTGTATCGACCGTAGCCCCACAGATACTGCTGCGGGCATTGGTGTATCGCAGCCTCCATGGCTGCATTGATCTGCCAGACGGTGGCTTCCAGAGATTGAGATTCGGGCACAGACAATTCCTCTAAATACAGCGTATAGCCCCGCCCCCAGGACTTGCGCTCACACCGGGCCACGATCACCGCGGCCCCGGTTTGCAGCACCAGACGTGCCGCCAGAGTCATCGTATACGCATCGCGGCCGAAAAACGGCGACCAGATACCCAGACCGTTGGGCGGCACCTGATCGGGCAGCAGACCCACGGCCGCGCCCTGGCGCAGCGCCTTGATCATCTGCCGCACGCCGGCCAGCGTGGTCGGCACGGCCGAGACGCCCGGCCGGTTGCGCGCAGTCTCCAGTATTTCGGCCAGCCAGCCCTGGCGGGCGGGTCGGTAGAGCACGGTGATCTCGCCATGCCGGGCCGACCAGCGCCGGGCCGCAGCCTGCACCGACATCTCGAAGCAGCCCAGATGCGGCGTGAGAAACACGATGCCCTTGCCCCTGGCATAGGCTTGTTCCACGACCTCGCCATTGACCATATCGCAAGGCGGCAGCTGGCCCAGCCAGATGCGCGGCATCTCGAACACCATGCGCCCGGCATGAGCCACGGCGGCCCCGACCTGAGCGAACGAATAGCCTGCCTGCGCAGCGTTGGCGGCAAATCGGCGCCGGTAGGTAGGAGATAGCGCAAAAACCAGCCATCCCATGGCCGCACCCAGGCCATGCAATAGCCATAAAGGCAGTGCAGCGAACAGTCGAAACAGGGAAGGCATTAGAATAGATAGGTCGCTGAGTTAAAGAGCAACTTGCAGGGCGACGTTAAAACAAAACTGCTAAAGCGTTCGCCAGGCTCCTCCAAGGCTCGGGCAACGCAATTGCCTAAGCTAGAAGGAGTTATATCAATGGCGAACAGCGATTTTCTGTTTACCTCGGAATCGGTTTCTGAAGGTCACCCCGACAAGGTGGCAGACCAGATCTCGGACGCGATTCTGGACGCTATTTTCACCCAAGACCCGCACAGCCGCGTGGCTGCCGAGACACTGACCAACACCGGTCTGGTGGTATTGGCCGGCGAAATCACGACCGGCGCCAATGTGGACTACATCCAGGTCGCGCGCGACACCATCAAGCGCATCGGCTACGACAACACCGAGTACGGCATCGACTACAAGGGCTGTGCCGTGCTCGTGGCCTATGACAAGCAAAGCCAGGACATCGCCCAGGGCGTGAACCAGGCCAGCGACGACGAACTCAATATCGGTGCCGGCGACCAGGGCCTGATGTTCGGCTATGCCTGCGACGAAACGCCAGAGCTGATGCCGGCCCCCATTTATTACGCCCACCGCTTGGTGGAGCGCCAGGCCCAGCTGCGCAAGGACGGCCGCCTGCCTTTCCTGCGCCCCGACGCCAAGAGCCAGGTGACCATGCGCTATGTGGACGGCAAGCCCCACAGCATCGACACCGTGGTGCTGTCCACCCAGCACAGCCCCGACCAGTCGGAAACGGCAACCAAGATGAAGGCCTCGTTCACCGAAGCCATCATCGAGGAGATCATCAAGCCCGTGCTGCCTTCGGCCTGGCTGCAGGACACCAAGTACCTGATCAACCCCACCGGCCGCTTTGTCGTGGGCGGCCCCCAGGGCGATTGCGGCCTGACCGGTCGCAAGATCATCGTTGACACCTACGGTGGCGCCTGCCCCCACGGCGGCGGCGCTTTCTCGGGCAAGGATCCAACCAAGGTGGACCGCTCGGCCGCCTACGCTGCACGCTATGTGGCCAAGAACATCGTGGCCGCCGGCTTGGCGCGCCAGTGCCAGATCCAGGTCAGCTACGCCATCGGCGTGGCCCGCCCCATGAACATCACGGTGTACACCGAAGGCACGGGCGTGATTCCCGATGCGGAAATCGCCAAGCTGGTGGCCGCCCATTTCGACCTGCGTCCGCGCGGCATCATCGAAATGCTGGACCTGCGCCGCCCCATCTACAGCAAGACCGCCGCTTACGGCCATTTCGGCCGCGAAGAGCCCGAGTTCACCTGGGAGCGCACGGATAAAGCGGCAGTGCTGCGCGCTGCGGCCGGCCTCAGGATCTAAGCTCTGCGAGGCAAGGGTCGCAAAACCCGACTCCCTGCCCATCAAGCCGCCAGCTACGCCTGGCGGCTTTTTTATGCCCGCATGCAGGCGGTTTGCGATTGAAGTCCACCGCTGGCCACAGCTACGGCCGGCAGTTCACAATCCCCGGGGGCTTAGCGCCAGCTCCTGACGGAATGCCGGCTTGACCCGGTAGAGCTGGGCCGGCCGGTGCGCCGCGCCGCTTTGCCTGGCTCCGGGCACGGCCTCCAGCCAGTCCATCTCGTCCATCTTGCGCCTGAAGCTGACCTTGTTCAAAGGCTCGCCCAGAATGTTTTCATAGACCTGCTGCAGCTGGGGCAAAGTGAAGGTCTCGCCGCACAGATGCACCGGCAGCGAGGAGTACAGGCTTTTGCTGCGCACCCGTTCCAGGGCCGCCTCCAGAATCGCGCGATGGTCGAACGGCAGCTGAGGCAGGGCCGACACCGGCAGCACGCTGATGTCGACACTCTGCGGCGGCAGGTTCTGCATCGGCAGCAGCGCGCAATAGGCAATCGCCACCGACCAGCCGCGCGGATCTCGCGCCGGGCCGCTGAAGGTGGCCAGCTGCTCCAGATAAGCCCCTTCTATGCCCACCTTGGTCTTGAGCACGCGCGCCGCACTGGCCTTGGCGTCCGCATCTTCCTCGGCGTGGATATAGCCGCCGGGCAAGGCCCAGACCCCGGCAAACGGCGCCGCAGCGCGCCGCAGCAGCACCGTATGCAGCTCCTGCTCCACCAGGGTCAGCAGCACCACATCCACGCTGACCTGCACCGGCATCCGGGCTTCAGCAGTTCGATTCATTTTTTTACCAACTCAATCATCTTTGCGTCGATTATTTCACAGCATCTCAAATTTACTTAGTTTCAAATTTATTTTAAGTGTTAGACTGCAGCCATCGCACCACGCATGGAAGGTGAAAACCATGAGTTCCGACCACACACAGCTGCTGATCATCGACCCGCAAAACGACTTTTGCGACCTGCCGCGCGACTGGCTGCCCGGCTCGCCCAGCGCTCAACCGCCGATTGCGCCCGCCCTGCCCGTGGCCGGCGCCCACGCGGACATGCAGCGCCTGGCTGGCTGGATCGAGGCTCAGGGCCACCGGCTGGATGGCATCACCATCACCCTGGACTCGCACCAGGCCTACGACATTGCCCACCCGGCTTTCTGGCAGCAGCGCGACGGCAGCGCCGTCCAGCCTTTCACCCAGATCACGGCCGCACAGCTGCGCGCCGGCGACTATGTGGCGCGCAACAGCGCCGAGCAGCCGCGCGCACAAGCCTATCTGGACCAGTTGGAGGCCCAGGGCAGCTATACCCTCATGGTCTGGCCGCTGCACTGCGAGATCGGCAGCTGGGGCCATGGCGTACATGCCAGCGTGCTGGCCACCTGCCGCCGATGGCAGGAGCGGCAGCACCGCGCCGCACACCATGTGTTCAAGGGCATGAACCCGTGGACCGAGCACTACAGCGCCATACGCGCCGAGGTGCCCGACCCGCAGGACCCCGACACCGGGCTCAACACCGCCCTGCTGACCCGGCTGCGCGAAAGCCGCATGCTGGTGATTGCCGGCCAGGCCAGCAGCCATTGCGTGCGCGCCACGGTAGAGCACATCGTGGAGAACTGGGACAGCGAAGGCTTCTCGCGCCTCGTGCTGCTGACGGACTGCATGAGCCCCGTGGCCGGCTTTGAGCAGGCCGAGGCCGAGTTCCTGCAGCGCATGCGCGCAATCGGTGTACGCTGCGAAACCAGCGCCAGCTTTGGCTTATGAGACAAATCGGCCGCCAGCCCCCCTGAACCACAAGCGCTGGCGGCCCATATTTTTAAGAAGAACCCGGCATGACTCCCATCATCACCAGCCTGCTGGATACCGACCTCTACAAGTTCACCATGTGGCAGGCCATGCTGCACCGCCACCCGCAGACCGAGGCCGAGTACGAATTCGTGTGCCGCACACCCACGGCCTTTGCGCTGGCCGAGCTGCTGCCCGAGGTGGAGCGTGAGCTGGATGCCCTGTGCGGCCTGCGCTTTGCGGCTGACGAGCTGGACTATCTGGCCGGCCTGCGCTTCATCAAGAGCGACTTCATCGACTTTCTGCGCATCTTCCAGTTCCAGCGCGCCTTCATCAAGGCCTGGGCCGAGGGCGACTCGCTGCACATCGTGGCGCGCGGCCCCCAGGTCCATGTGATGGGCTTCGAGATCTATGTGCTGGCCATAGTCAACGAACTGTACTTCCGCCGTTTCGACGCCGTGGCCGCGCTGACAGAAGGCCGCAGGCGCCTGGCCAGCAAGCTCGACCAGCTCAAGCACCTGGCCGTTGAGGCCAAGCGGCACAACCCCTTCGAGCTGTTCGACTTCGGCGTGCGCCGCCGCTTCTCCGGCCCCTGGCAGCGCGAGGTCGTCCAGGCTTTTGCGCAGGAGACTTCGCAGTGGTTCAAGGGCACATCGAACGTGCTGCTGGCGCGCGACCTGAATCTGGTGCCCATAGGCACCATGGCCCACGAGTACATGCAAAGCTATCAGGCCCTGGGCGTGCGGCTGCGCGACTTCCAGGTGGCCGCGCTCGAGGACTGGGTGCAGGAGTACCGCGGCGACCTCGGCATCGCCCTGACCGACACCGTGGGCATGGACGCGTTTCTGGCCGATTTCGACATGTATTTCGCCAAGCTTTTCGACGGCCTGCGCCACGACTCGGGCGATCCCTTCGAATGGGGCGAGAAAGCCCTGGCCCACTATGCCAAGCTGCGCATCGATCCGCAGAGCAAGCGCCTGGTCTTCTCCGACGGACTGGACCTGGACACGGCGCTGGCCCTGTATCACCGCTTTGCCGATCGCATCCAGTGCGGCTTCGGCATAGGTACGCGGCTGACCAACGACATGGGCCTGACCACCATCAACATCGTGATGAAGCTCACCCATGCCAATGGCCAGACCGTGGCCAAGATCTCGGACTCGCCAGGCAAGACGCTGTGCAATGACGAGACCTATCTGGCCTATCTGCGCCAGGTCTTCAATATTCCGGAACCCGCCGCCCAGGCGGCCTGAGAGGCCCAGGAGATCTACATGCTGAAAGTGACGCTGGCCCAGCTCAACTACATGGTGGGCGATATCCACGGCAATATCCGCCGCATGCGCGAAGCGGCCGCCAAGGCTGCTCAGGACAAGGCCGATCTGGTGGTGTTTTCCGAGCTCTCGCTCTGCGGCTACTACCCGGGCGACCTGCTGGACGAGCCCAGCTTTCTGCAGCGCCTGGACGCGGGCCTGCAGGACCTGCTGAACCTCACGCGCCAGTACCCGGCCCTGCACTGGGTGGTGGGCGCGCCCACCAGACACCAGGGGCCGGGCAAGCGGCTGCACAACAGCCTGCTGGTGCTCAAGGACGGAAAGATCCGCCTGCAGTACGACAAGCAGCTGCTGCCCACCTACAACATCTTCGACGAGCGCCGCCACTTCGAACCCGGCGCCGACACGGCCAAGGTGCTGCGCATAGGCAATTGCCAGGTGGGCTTTCTGGTCTGCGAGGACGGCTGGAACGACCGGGTCGCGAACGACCAGGGCGCCGACTACGCCACCAACCCCTTTGTGCGCATGGGCGATGCGGCCCCCGACCTGGTCGTCAGCATCAACGCCAGCCCCAGTCACATGGGCAAGCGCGAGCAGCGCCACGAGATCTTTGCCCAGGCCGCGCAGCGCCACAGGCTCCCCATCCTGTATGTGAACCAGATCGGCGGCCAGGACCAGATCGTGTTCGACGGCGCCTCCTTCGCCGTGGAGCCCGAAGCCGGCGTGGTCTTCGAAGCCAGGCGCTTTGAAGAGGATATCCACACCCTCAAGCTCGATGAGCAAGGGCATTTCCAGCCCATCCATGGCGAAGGCCTGGGCCGCGTGGCGTCCCAGGGACTGCCGCTCATGGAGTTCTATCGCCAGCAGATCGTGCTGGGCCTGCGCGACTATGCGCGGCGCTGCGGCTTCAAGCAGGTGGTGGTCGGCAGCTCGGGCGGCATAGACTCGGCGCTGACCCTGGCCCTGGCCGTGGATGCGCTGGGCGCCGACAACGTGGTGGGCATCACCATGCCCTCGCGCTACTCGTCGGCGGGCTCGGTCGATGATTCGGTGCAGCTGTGCCGCAACCTTGGCGTCAAGCTCCACGAGCATCCGATCAAGGACCTGATAGACGGCTATGCGCGCCAGTTCGAGGCCAGCTTCGGCGAGCCCCTCAAGGGCCTGGCGCTCGAAAACCTGCAGGCGCGCACGCGCGGCACCACGCTGATGGAATTCTCCAACGCCTTCGGCCACCTGCTGCTGACCACGGGCAACAAGTCCGAGGTCTCCGTGGGCTACTGCACGCTGTATGGCGACACCAATGGCGGCCTGGGCCTGCTGGGCGATCTGTACAAGACCGAGGTGTTCGAGCTGTCGCGCCACATCAACCGGCGCGCGGGCCGCGAGCTGATTCCGCAGGTCATCATCGACAAGCCGCCCTCGGCCGAACTGGCGCCGGGGCAAAAGGACGAGGACAGCCTGCCCCCCTACGCCGTTCTCGATGAGATCCTCAAGTGGCAGATCGAGGGCCACCACCTGTCCAACGCCGAATATGCGCGGGCCGCAGAGTTTGTGCAGCGGCTGCGGACGCAGCCCGGCGGGCCCGAGACCATCGCCCGGGTGCAGAAGCTGGTGTTTCGCAGCGAATACAAGCGCCGCCAGGCTCCGCCCATGCTCAGAGTGCGCCCACGGGCTTTTGGCACCGGCCGGCAAATGCCAATTGCGGCACACTATGAATGAAAGTGAGCAAGGCGCGTTCCGCGCCGCACTTCTGACCTGCCCTGCGGGGCGCTGATTTCTGCACGGATTCCGCTCTCATGCCTCAAGCCAGTTCCCACCCCTCCAGCAAGCGCATCATCTCGGCGGCGCCGGAGACTCTGCCGACCTCGGTGCCCCTGCATACCGCGGTGCTGATCGGGCGCTTTCAGCCGCTGCACAACGGCCATATGGCGCTGCTGCATGCGGCGCTGGAGCGTGCGCGTCAGGTAGTGGTGGTGCTGGGCAGCGCCTGGCAGGCTCCCAATCCCAAGAATCCTTTTTCCTGGCAGGAGCGCGCTCAGATGCTGCGCGATGCACTGCCCAGAGAAGACGCCGAGCGCGTGCATTGCGTGCCCGTGCGCGACTATTACAACGAGCCGCTATGGGTGCATGCCGTGCGCGACGCGGTGCAGGCCCATGTTCCCGAAGGCGCGAGCGTGGCCCTGGTCGGCCATTTCAAGGATGCCAGCAGCAGCTATCTGGCCCGCTTTCCGGGCTGGGAGCTGATCAGCCTGCCGCGCCTGGGCCAGTTTGATGCCACGCCGCTGCGCGATATCTTCCTGGGCGAGGCCGGTACCTCGCCCGAAGCCATGGAGTCGGCGCTGGCCAAGCTTTCCACCCAGATGCCCGGCAGCACCCTGGCCTTTCTGCGCCGCTGGGCCCATACGCCGCTGTATGTGCGCATGCAGAAGGAATGGCAGATGCTCCAGGCCTATAAGCAGGCCTGGGCCAAGGCTCCCTATGCCCCGGTGTTTGTGACCGTGGACGCCCTGCTGCGCTGCCACGCCAAGGGCAAGGATCAGGTGCTGCTGATCCAGCGCAGCCACGCACCGGGCCAAGGCCTGTGGGCCTTGCCCGGCGGCTTTCTGGAGCAGCGCGACAGCCTCTGGCAATCCTGCATGCGCGAGCTGCGCGAGGAAACCTGCGCCTCCGTCAGCGAAGCCGATCTGCTTGCAGCCCTGCAGACCGTGCAGGTCTTCGACCACCCCGACCGCAGCCTGCGCGGGCGTACCATCACCCATGTGCACTATCTGGACCTGGGGGTGCAGCCCAGCCTGCCGCCCGTACGGGGCGCGGACGACGCGGCCCTGGCGCGCTGGGTGCCGATCGCCGATCTGGCCCAGATGGAAGGTGATTTCTTCGAGGACCACTTCCAGATCCTGTGCCAGTTCCTGCCCATCACCCTGGCCCATAACGAGCCCGTACGGCAGGTCGCCTGAGCCTTAAAACCATAGCTGCAAGCGCTTGTCCATCAAGCGCCTGAGCCGCTTTTTCCCTGAAAATTCATGAACACTCTGAACATCCGCCCCGCTACCGAGCAAGACATAGACCTGATACTGCACTTTGTGCGCGAACTGGCAATCTACGAAAAAGCCGAGCATGAGGTGCTGGCCACGCCCGAACATGTGCGCCGTACGCTGTTCTGTGCGAACCCCGCCGTCTTCGGACTGATCTGCGAAGTGGACGGCAAGGCCGTGGGCTTTGCCGTGTATTTCTTCAACTACTCCACCTGGCAGGGCCAGCACGGCCTGTATCTGGAAGACCTGTATGTCACACCCGATGCGCGCGGCCATGGCGCCGGCAAGGCCTTGCTGCAGCATCTGGCCCAGATCGCCGTGGACAGGAACTGCGGCCGCTTCGAGTGGAGCGTGCTGGACTGGAACACCCCGTCCATACAGTTCTACGACCGCCTGGGCGCGTTGCCGCAGAACGAATGGATACGCTACCGCATGACGGGCACGGCCCTGCAGGCACTGGCCGCGGGCGTGCAAACCCCGGCCTGAGCCGTACCACGGCATCCAAAGTGATGTGCGCCGCACTGCAAATTGCTGCACACCCCTGGTTAAGTCACCAGTACGCAACATCAACAATGCGGCGCATTCCGGCTTAAGTCAGAATGAACGGTTTGGCAAAAACAACTGATGAAGGCAGCGATAAAACTGACCTTTCACCCTCTTTCTGGAATCCCTGGATGCCTAGCTACCAAGAACTCATCGCTCAAAAAAATGCGCTGGACAAACGCATCGAAGAAGCGCGTCACACCGAAGCCAAGGAAGCCTTGGCCACCGTCAAGCAATTGATCGCCACTTTCGGCTTTACCGCCCAGCAGGTCTTCCCCTGGAAGCCCGAGGAGAAGAAAAAGGTCGAAGCCAGGTATTACGATCCAGAGAGCGGTGCCACCTGGACGGGCCGCGGCAAGCCCCCGAAGTGGATCGAAGGCAAGGACCGCAGCCAGTATGAGATCAAGGTGGAAACTCCTGTGGAGTACAGCGCTCCGCGCGATGCCAGCAACCCCTTTCCCGTTCAGTAAGCAACGGACTCGGCGGCCGGCGCCTGCAGCCGCTGCACCAACGCCGCCACATCCAGGCACTGGATCAGCAAATCCCCGCCATTGGCCTTGATCAGCCTGTCCACCAGTTGCCCGGCCGCATGGGCCAGGGCCGGAGCGGGCAAAAGCTGCTGCGGCGCAAACCGTGCGACTCCCTGCAAATCGCTGACCAGCACACCAAGCTTGAGCCCTGCATGCTGCAGCACCAGTACCTGGCTTTGCTGCGTTCTGGCCACGGGCTGGCCGTAGAGCAGGCCTCCTAGATCGAACACCCAGACATAGCCCGCAACCTCCCCCTGGTCATGCCGCGCCAGAGTTCCCACGCAGTGAGGCAAGCGCCCCGCCGATACCGGAGCAATGGCCGCCGCGCTCTGCGCCTCCAGCACGCAGGCGGCATCGACCGCGAGCACGCTGCGGCCCACAAAAAACGTGGCCATTTCGCGGCCCTGATGCTGGGGCTGAGCGGCCTGCACCCGGGTATTGCGACGCCAGACCGCGGCCAGGGCGTCGTCCTGCACCGGACCGAAGGCCTGGACCGCAACCGCCAGCACCTCTTCACGATAACCGTCGCTGCGCTTGAACTCGCGGTAGCCGCTGCCCGCTGTCACGGCCACCACGCAGTACTGGCCCTCGTGCACCATGGCGCGAGCCGCGCTCTGGCCGGGCTCCAGGGCCAGCATGTCCGCCGGCAGCGCCATCCTGTACCCCGGAGGCCATGACGCAGTCGACGAGGACATGACAAGCCCATCCCGATTCAGATACGCAACCTGCCTAGAGATGGCTGCGCCGGTCTGCGCTCCGAGCACTCCCTGCAGCATGGACTGGAATTCACGCTGCGCGTGAAACACCAGCCCGATGCCGCCCAGCACCGCGCCGTGCCGAGCGCGAATCGCCGCATGGTAGACATAGGTGGGTTCGGCATCATCATGCAAGGCGCAGTGGCGCCAGGGCGAGACACAGTAGGACTGTGCACCCTGCAGATCCAGCACCCTGGACAGGCTGTCTGGCTCTATGTGGCGGCCGATCAAGACCTGAGGCCTGCCGTCCGGACCGGCCGGATCGCGCAGACTGACAGCGACAATGCGCCCGCGGCGGTCATAGACCACGATCTGCCGATACACCGTATACAGATCATGGATCGCAGTCAGCAGATCGCAGACCTGCGTCCTTTGCTCGTCCGCGGCGTCGCCGGCCTCCAGGCTTTCCAGCAGAGCCGGCAATTGCGGCGTCAGCGCCCACCAACGGCAGTCATTGGCGCGTTCATAGAGATTGCGGTCCAGCAAATCCACCAGCAAACCTGTGAGAAGGCGGTTGTCGCTCAGTGACGTCGCCAGCACCGTGCCGTAGAGCGAAGCTATGGACTGTGTGAACACCTCGTTGGTGCGCGCACCGGTTTCCCCGATCTGCTCGAGCACGGCTTGCAAACGACTGCTCTCGCTTTGCTTGCCCGCCGTCATGACCTGGCCGTTCCAGACCACGCGGCGTATGGTGTCTGCGGCGCTGTGAATCGCATGCAGCGGCGGGCAGAACTTCTGCGCATGGGCCAGCAGGCCCTGGGCGACGCCCGCATCCAGGCCTTGCAGGCCCGATTGCGCGCGCTCGCCGAAGGCCAGATCCAGCGGCACCATGAGCTGGGCTCGCCAACCCCGGGGACCCGGGTAGCCCTGATAGGCTGCGGCCAGCGCTGCTTGCACCAGATATGTGCGCCCTCCATGGATTTGCAACGCCCCCGCACCAGGCTGGTGAGGCGATACCCGCGAGCCGACACCAATCCAGTGCACATCGCTGCTGGCCAGCACGCAGCCCTGCTCATCCAGCAGCAGCGCGATGCTGGACTCCGCTTCCTGAGCGCCCTGGGCTGCAGCGGCATGCCGCTGGCTCCAGATGCCCTGCATCTCGCCGTCAAAGTCGAAGCACAGGCACAGCACTCCGGCCGGCTGCCCGGTCACGGGGTTCAGCATGCGTTGCGCATAAATCAGTGCACTGCGCCGATCCGGCTGCACATCGGAGGCGCCAAAGACCTGAACATAGCTCTGACTCTGCAAGGCCCGCGCCACGAACTCGTCATTGCATTGGCGAGAACGCGCAGCGTCCATCTCCCGCGTGCCGGCCAGCACCTGCCCCTCGCGGTCCAGCAGCAGGATTTCCTCATAGACCGTGTACTTGCTCCGATAGGCTTGCAGACGCTGTCTGATCGGTGCCGCATCGGCGTCCAGCCCCGAGACAAAGCGACACAGCACAGCATCCGTGGCAAGAAAGCCCACGTCAGCGGTGCGCTCGTAAAGATTGCGCACCAGGGTGTCGATGATGTGCTGGGCCTGGCTGGCCAAGCCCGCCGTGACTCCCGTCACCGCCTGCGCGACCATGGACTGCACCAGATCCTGCTCCAACTGCTCGAAGCCGGCGCGCGTGGCCGCCATCATGGGCAGCAGCGCCTGGGCTTCCTGCGGGCAGTTCATCTTGGCCGAAGACTCTATGAGCCGCCACATCAGATTGAGCTCCTGTAGCGAACTCTCGCAGCGCACCACCTGGCGCATATGGGGGACGAAGGCGTCTGTCTGCAGCGCAGCTTGGGTGCGCTCCGCCGGGGCTGTGGTGTTTTTCTGAAGCATGCCTTGGCTGAGCAAAACCCGGGCCTGTTTGTAAAAACATGTTAGGAAGCGCCCGGGGTAATCCCGAGCCTCTGGTCTGCTTGTCCTGAGATCCTCCAGGGCAGGCTCTTGAAAGCGGAAAAAATTGCCTTATTATTAGCACTCGAGGGGGTTGAGTGCTAACAGCTTTGCCCCACATGTTCCGAATGTCGGCCAGGATGGCTGGCAAGTCTTGTTTCAACTTTGTTGATGTATTTAGGAGTTGGTATGAACCTGCGTCCCCTGCACGATCGCGTGATCGTCAAGCGCCTCGAAAACGAAACCAAGACAGCCTCGGGCATCGTGCTCCCTGATGCTGCCACCGAGAAGCCTGACCAAGGCGAAGTGCTTGCCGTGGGTCCCGGCAAGCGCAATGACAAGGGCGAGCTGATCGCTCTGAACGTGAAGGTCGGCGACCGCGTTCTGTTCGGCAAATACTCTGGCCAGACCGTGAAGATCAACGGCGACGAGCTGCTGGTCATGAAGGAAGACGACCTGTTCGCAGTCGTCGAGAAGTAATCCTTCCCGAACACCTCTCATCTTCATAGCTGCTGACGATTGCTTAATAAGCGTTGGCAGTTAATTTGAACCCAATTCTTTAGGAGCCAAAAATGGCAGCAAAAGACGTAGTTTTCGGCGGTGAAGCACGTGCACGCATGGTTGAAGGCGTGAACATCCTGGCCAATGCGGTCAAGGTTACCCTGGGCCCCAAGGGCCGCAACGTGGTGCTGGAGCGCTCGTTCGGCGCCCCCACCGTGACCAAGGACGGCGTGTCCGTAGCCAAGGAAGTGGAACTGAAGGACAAGCTGCAGAACATGGGCGCTCAGCTCGTGAAGGAAGTGGCCTCCAAGACCAACGACATCGCCGGTGACGGCACCACCACCGCCACCGTGCTGGCGCAAGCCATCGTGCGCGAAGGCTCCAAGTACGTGGCCGCCGGCCTGAACCCCATGGATCTGAAGCGCGGCATCGACAAGGCTGTCGCCGCCCTGGTGGAAGAGCTGAAGAAGCAATCCAAGGCCACGACCACCTCCAAGGAAATCGCTCAAGTGGGCACGATCTCCGCCAACTCCGACTCCGACGTGGGCGAGATCATCGCCCAGGCCATGGACAAGGTCGGCAAGGAAGGCGTGATCACGGTTGAAGAAGGCAAGAGCCTGGCCAACGAACTGGATGTCGTGGAAGGCATGCAATTCGACCGCGGCTACCTGTCGCCCTACTTCATCAACAATCCCGAAAAGCAAGTTGCCCTGCTGGACAATCCCTTCGTGCTGCTGTTCGACAAGAAGATCAGCAACATCCGCGACCTGCTGCCCACGCTGGAAGCCGTGGCCAAGGCCGGCCGTCCCCTGCTGATCATTGCCGAAGACGTCGAAGGTGAAGCCCTGGCAACCCTGGTGGTCAACACCATCCGCGGCATCCTGAAGGTTGTGGCCGTGAAGGCTCCTGGCTTCGGCGACCGCCGCAAGGCCATGCTGGAAGACATCGCCATCCTGACTGGCGGCAAGGTGATCGCCGAAGAAGTGGGCCTGTCGCTGGACAAGGTGACCCTGGAAGACCTGGGCCAGGCTGCCCGCGTCGAAATCGGCAAGGAAAACACCACCATCATCGACGGTGCTGGCAAGGCTGACGAAATCGAAGCCCGCGTGAAGCAGATCCGCATCCAGATCGAAGAAGCCACTTCCGACTACGACCGCGAAAAGCTGCAAGAGCGCGTGGCCAAGCTGGCCGGCGGCGTGGCCGTGATCAAGGTGGGCGCTGCCACCGAAGTCGAAATGAAGGAAAAGAAGGCCCGCGTGGAAGACGCCCTGCACGCCACCCGTGCTGCCGTGGAAGAAGGCATCGTGGCCGGCGGCGGCGTGGCTCTGCTGCGCGCCAAGCAAGCCGTGGGCGCTCTGGCTACCGGCAATGCCGAGCAAGACGCCGGCATCAAGCTGGTGCTGAAGGCCGTGGAAGCTCCTCTGCGCGAAATCGTGGCCAACGCCGGTGGCGAGCCTTCGGTGGTTGTGGATTCCGTGCTCAAGGGCCAAGGCAACTTCGGCTTCAACGCCGCCAACGACACCTACGGCGACATGCTGGAAATGGGTATCCTGGATCCCACCAAGGTGACCCGCACCGCACTGCAGAATGCCGCTTCCGTGGCTTCCCTGCTGCTGACCACCGAGTGCATGATTGCCGAAGCCCCCAAGGCTGACGCAGCACCTGCCATGCCCGACATGGGCGGCATGGGCGGCATGGGCGGCATGGGCATGTAATTGCTCCGCTGCTGACTGGAGGGTTTCGAACCCTCCAGTTCCGCACCAAGAAAAAGGCCGCATTTGCGGCCTTTTTCACATTCAGCTGCTTTGCACATGCCGCTCAGTACATAAAAAAACCAGCCCAATAATTGGCTGGCTTCTTATTTGAGGACTTGGCTTAGAAGCGGTGACGCAGGCCGACAGTGATGCCGGTACGCGAGGTGGCGCCATTGGTGCCATCCAGCACCCCACCCTTGACTTTTGTGTGATCAACACCGAAATAGGCGTCGGTGCGCTTGGAGAACGCATAGTCGGCGACGGCCACGATGAAATCGGCCTTGCCGTTGAAATCACCGGTTGCCGAGCCCCTCTGCTTGGCGTGGTAGTAATGCAGACCGGCATTCAGCTGAGGTGTGATCTGATAGCCAAAGCCGATCTTGAACATTTCCCGCTTGTTGGCGGCATTCAGAGGAGTGCTTCCAGCCACGAAGCCACCATTTGAGGCGCCGGTCCAGAATGAGTTAAGAACACCAATATCCACCGCATTATTGACGGGGCCACCCTGCAAATCCTTGCGCTTGTTGACGGCATAGCCGGCCATCAGATACCAGGGGCCTGTACGATACGAACCACCCAGAGTCCAGGCATCAACCTTGGTCCCACCCGGCAAACTCGTGTTCAGATAAGCAGCACCCGCGGAAATACCCTGATCCGAATAACGCAGGTAACCGCCCGCGGTTTTCAGAGCCGCACCGGGTGACAAATCCACCCCCGCGCCCTTCTTGGAGACGGTATTGCCCTCGTCAAAGGAATACTGCAAACCCGCGCGCACGGGACCGAACTCGGCAACATACTTCAGCATATTGTTGGCGCGCGCGCCCATGGCCATGCCGAGCTCGGGCTTGTACGCCTCCATATAGGGAGAATACGGGAACGAGGCATAGGAGCTCGTCACCAGATCAAACAGGACGTTGTACTGGCGTCCCATGGTGACCTGGCCAAAGCTCTTGCTGCGCAGGCCCACCCACGATTGGGCGAAATATGTGAGCCCCGGTGCAGGCGTCACCCCATCGTCTGTGGTGAAACGGTTTTCCAGGTTGGCGATCGCAGACAGCCCGCCACCCAGATCCTCGGTGACATTGATGCCCCAGCGGCTTTGGGACATGCCGCCACCAATCATCTTGGTCAGACCACTCTTGGTAGGACCTTCATTATTCGTATGCCGGATCGCCGCATCCACGATGCCATACAGCTGCACGCTGCTGCTCTGCGCCGATGCCAGCGAAGCCATTCCTCCCAGAACAGCGAATGCAATCGTGGTTTTCACAAATGAAGAAGCCATTGCGTTGTCTCTCTTGCTAATAGTTGGTTGGTGGAAATTTCATTCTAGAAATGCCCCCCGCAACTGCGTGCGCATTGGCGCAAGCGCAACACAGGCCTTTCCCTCTTAGCAATCACCCCTCAGCAATCACCCTTTAAGGCTTAACCCCTGCCAAACAAAAAGGCCTGTCTTTCGACAGGCCTTTTTTGCTTTTAAACAGTCACTGGCTTACGCCAGCAATTGATTAGAAAGCGTGGCGGATACCAACTTGCACGCCGGTTTGGTTCTGACCGTATGCAACGGCGTCCTTGTACACGCCCTTGGCTTGCAGGCCCAGGTTGGAACCCAGGGAATTGTCGTTTGCGCCGTTGTTCTTCATGAAAGCAACAGTACCGTACAGAGCTGTACGCTTGGACAGGTTGTGCACATAGCCCAGCGACAGTTGTTGAGCCTTGGTGTTGAAGCCCTTCTGGTCGTAGTAAGCGTACTGAGCCTTGACTTCGCCCACGCCACCCACAGGAGCGGACACGCCGATCATGTAGTTGTTGAACTTGCCGCTGGCGCCGACGTTGTCAGCCTTGTACTTCACTTGCTGAGCCAAGCCAGTCAGCTTAGCAACGCCGAAGTTGTAGGAAGCACCCAGTTCGACTTCGTCGCGGTCAGCGGAGTCGCTACCCAGAGCGCCGAAATTGGCAGCAGACTTGATGGTGCCATAGGCCAGAGTCACGCTCAGAGGGCCGTTGTCGTAGCCAACGTTACCACCGACGTAACGACCGATCTTGTTGTTACCTGCAAAAGTAGCAGCCTTCTCGTCGAAAGCGTAGCTGATGTTGGCAGTGAAGCCGTTGAAGTTGGGCGAAGAGTAGGACACCATGTTGTTAGCACGGATGCCATCGCTGTCAGCAATCTTGTTGCCAGCCCAGTCGCGGTAGCCCATGAACTGGCCGATACCGGTAGCGCCGAACACGTCATACTTCAGGGAAGTACGGAAAGTGGGGGTGGTTTCACGACCCAGGCGAACTTCACCGAAGTTGCCGGACAGACGCACGGTGGATTCGCGCTTGAAGTTCAGGCCCGAAGCATTGCCGTCGTCGCCGAACACTTCACCTTCCAGCCAGAAGCCAGCCTTCAGACCGCCACCCAGGTCTTCGGTGCCACGCAGGCCCAGACGGCTGGTAGCGTTGCCGCTGGTGCCAACGCCATAACGGCTACCAGTGTCATTGCCCTTGGCATCGATAGAGTGGTTCACATAGCCGATACCGGTATCAACGATACCGAACAGGGTCACGGAAGATTGAGCCATTGCGGCGCCGGAAGCGGCCAGCACTGCCAGGGCAATCAGAGATTTTTTCATTACGAGTTACTCCAAGGTTTAGAAGGGCGCCGGTTCTATGGGAGAGAGACTTGAGCCTCGAGCTCCACCGGTTTCCCGCGCCAACCTCCTGGTGGGGAAGTTGGGTCTATTGCACCAGACCCCCGCACCCAGCGCAAAGGAATTCACCCAAAACCGGCCGATTCGCCACTTTTTCGTTGCACTACCGCAACAAACTACCGCAGCGCATCATGGGGTCCCCACCTAGGGGTTCCAACCTAGCATTGCCCCAGCGCAAGCTGCGGGAGAGGCACTCTGGTGTACCTTACGGGCATTGGCGCATTCCCGGGCGCCGCACTGCTGTTTTAGCCATGGACAAGTTACTGACCGCTGCCGATGCAGCTCTTCGCACCCTGTTTGCCGACCCAATCGCCGCCGAACGCTCGCCGGCGGCCGGCATTGCCGAAGCGGATCTAAGTGATGAACAACGCAAGCTCTCGGGCGCCCTGATGCGCGTCAACCATGTCGGCGAGGTCTGCGCGCAGGCACTCTACAACGCTCAGGCCATGGTGACCAAGGACATGGAGCTGCGCGAGCACCTGCTGCAGGCCGCGCGCGAGGAGATGGACCACCTGGCATGGACGCGCGAGCGGCTTCACGCTCTGGGCGATCGTCCGTCGCTGCTGAATCCGCTCTGGTTTGCGGGTGCTTTCGCGATCGGCACAATCGCCGCGAAGTTCAGCGATGCCGCCAGCCTAGGCTTTGTGGTCGAAACCGAAAACCAGGTTTCTGCCCATCTGGAAAGCCATTTGGGCCGTTTGCCCGACGAGGACGAAGCCTCGCGCGCCGTGGTGAAGCGCATGAAGGAGGATGAAGAGCGCCACGCTGCCGCCGCCATTGATGAAGGGGCAATGCAGCTGCCCCCGATTGCCCAGGGCTTGATGCGCCTTGCCGCCAAGGTAATGACTATCACGGCCCACAAGGTGTGACCCCCCCCGAGGCGCTGCGCCTCTTCCCCCAGGGAGGTCGCCCTCGCTGCCAGGCGGCGCAGCCCCTCTCTGGGCCTTGGGCTGGGGAGGCGCTGAGTGAAGCCCCCCCTGCCAAACCAGACTCGCCTCAGGCTTCAACGATCTCGAAGCCGGTGGTGATCTCGGCCGTCTTGCCCAGCATGATGGTGGCCGAGCAATATTTGTCATGGCTCATGGCGATGGCGCGCTCCACGGCGGCCTGAGGCAGGTTCTTGCCGCTGACGGTGAACTGCATATGTATCTTGGTGAAGACCTTGGGGTCGGTCTCCGCGCGCTCGGAAGTGAGCTGGACGCTGCAGCCCTGGACCTCATGGCGGCCGCGCTTGAGGATCAGCACCACGTCGTAGGCGGTGCAGCCACCGGCACCGGCCAGCAGCATTTCCATGGGGCGCGGCGCCTGGTTGCGGCCGCCGTTGGCCGGATTCTTTTCATCCGGAGCGCCGTCCATGTTGAGCACATGACCGCTGCCAGTCTCCGCCACAAAACCCATGCCCGAGCGCATCCCCGTGGTTGCGCCCGTCCAACTTACCGTGCATTCCATTGCTGCCTCCTCTTGAAACTGTTGCAATTTTGCATCAAATCCAGAAAAACCCGAATCTTTTGTGCACTGCAAAAACAAAAGTCCATACAATACAACTCAAGCGTTAACTGCGAGGTCAAACCCTCAGATAGACTGCAGATTCATGGAAGATCCTGATCTGTATCGCACCGATTGTCTCCTCCACCTCCTCTAATGGTGGATTCAGCCCCCAGCTTCACGGCTTGGGGCTTTTTTTTGCCTTCCGGTTTCTGCGCTTCGCGGACAGACACGCCGTCCCTCTTGAACCTGCACAGCAGCGCAGCAGGCAAGCGCCTATGATGTTTGAACACGACTTGCGCAAATTCGGCCCGGGCAAGCCCCTTCCCTGATGGAGAGGCTTGCCTCTCGCCTGGCGCAAGTCCATTGGATTTCCCGCGCCCGATCATCACAAACACTGTGCCACGCTTGGGCGCCCAGCGACTGCCCTGCACTCTTTGCCCATGTCCCAAGCACTTACCCCCGCCGACTATCTGACCCGCATCCTCAACGCCCGCGTCTACGACGTGGCCGTGGAGTCCGACCTGGAGCCTGCCAAGAACCTCAGCCGCCGCCTGCACAACAAAGTGCTTTTGAAGCGCGAGGACCAGCAGCCGGTGTTCAGCTTCAAACTGCGCGGCGCCTACAACAAGATGGCCAATCTCACGGCCGAGCAGTTGCAAAAAGGCGTGATCTGTGCCTCCGCAGGCAACCATGCCCAGGGCGTGGCCCTGGGGGCCAAAAAGCTGGGCTGCCGCGCCGTGATCGTGATGCCCACGACCACGCCCCAGGTCAAGATCGACGCCGTGGCCGCTCTGGGCGGCGAGGTGGTGCTGGCCGGCGAAAGCTATTCCGATGCCTATAAGCACGCGGTCAAGCTGCAAAAGACCGAGAGCCTGACCTTTGTCCACCCCTTCGACGATCCTGATGTAATCGCCGGCCAGGGCACGATTGCCATGGAAATGCTGCGCCAGCTGCAAAAGCTCGGCAGCCCGCGCCTCGATGCCGTATTTGTCGCCATCGGCGGCGGCGGCCTGATCAGCGGCGTGGCCAATTACATCAAGGCCGTGCGCCCCGACATCAAGGTGATCGGCGTGCACACCAAGGATTCGGACGCCATGCTGCAGTCCGTCACCGCGGGCCAGCGCGTGGAGCTGCCCGATGTGGGCCTGTTTGCCGACGGCACGGCCGTGAAGCTGGTCGGAGAGGAAACCTTCCGCATCGCCAGGGAGCTGGTGGACGACTATGTGGTGGTGGACACCGACGCCGTCTGCGCGGCCATCAAGGACATCTTTGTCGACACCCGCTCCATCGTCGAGCCCTCGGGTGCACTGGCCGTGGCCGCCATCAAACAATATGTGGCCAAGCACAAGACCAAGGGCGAGACCTACGCCGCCATCCTCTGCGGCGCGAATATGAACTTCGACCGCCTGCGCTTCGTGGCCGAGCGCGCCGAGGTCGGCGAGGAGCGCGAAGCCCTGTTTGCCGTGACCATCCCCGAAGAGCGCGGCAGCTTCAAGCATTTCTGCGAGGTGGTGGGCAAGCTGCCCGGCGGCCCGCGCAGCGTGACCGAGTTCAACTACCGCATCAGCCACGAAGACAAGGCCCATGTGTTCGTGGGCCTGACCACCGCGGCCAAGGGTGAATCCGAAAAGATCACCAAGAACTTCCAGAAGAACGGCTTCGACGCCATAGACCTGACCATGGACGAGATGGCCAAGGAACATCTGCGCCATATGGTGGGCGGCCATTCGCCGCTGGCCCAGGACGAGCGCCTGCTGCGCTTTGTCTTCCCCGAGCGTCCGGGTGCGCTGTTCAAGTTCCTGAGCCTGATGGCGCCCACCTGGAACATCTCGCTGTTCCACTACCGCAACCAGGGCGCGGACTACGGCCGCATCCTGGTCGGCATGCAGGTGCCGGCCAAGGACAGCAAGAAGTTCGAGGCCTTCCTCAAGAACCTGGGCTACCCCTGGGTGGAAGAGACCAGCAATCCGGCCTACCAGCTGTTCCTGAAATGACCTCTTCCCTGAGCCGCCGCGCGCCTGGGCTTGGCCTTGGATAACTGAGCGGACCCCATGCAAGCCCTGCGCCACTTTCTGCTGGCCGTGCAGTTCTTCAGTCGCATTCCCGTCACCGGGCGGCTGGCAGCCTGGGTGGGCTGGAGCCCCGAACTGCAGCGCGCCAGCGCCGCCCACCTGCCGGGCGTGGGCTGGCTGGTAGGACTGTGGGCGGCGCTGCTGCTCGGCTTGACGCAGTGGCTGGCACCCTCCAACCCCTGGACGGTGCTGCTGGCCGCCGTGATCAGCACCGCGGGCACGCTGTGGCTGACCGGCGGTTTTCACGAAGACGGCCTGGCCGATGTGGCCGACGGCCTGGGCGGCTTGGTGCCGGCCGAGCGCGCGCTGGAGATCATGAAGGACTCCCGCCTCGGTGCCTATGGCGTGATGACGCTGGTCATGGTGCTGCTGACCAAGATAGCGCTGATTGCCCTGCTGATGGCCGGCGTCACGCCATTCTGGGGACCGGTTCCCATGATGGTTCTGCTGTGCAGCGCGCATGTGCTCTCGCGCTTTGCGCCTTTGGTTCTGATGCGCAACCTGCCCCATGTGGGACTGGCGGCCACCAGCAAGACCCTGAACGTGGCGGGCCGGCAGCTGGACTGGCAGGGGCTGCTCACGGGCGCGCTCTGGTGCCTGCCGGCGCTGGCCCTGCTCTGGTGGCTGGGCACGGCGGCCTTGATTCTCAAGATTCTGCTGGGCTGCGCGCTCACCACCTGGCTGCTGCAACGCTGGTTGCGCAAGCGCCTGGGCGGCATGACGGGCGACTGCCTGGGCGCCTGCCAGCAGCTCAACGAGCTGGCCATACTCCTGGCCTCGGCCTTTGCCGTGCGGCAGATCCTGTGAAGACGCTGTGGCTGGTGCGCCATGCGCGCCCCCTGATCGAGGCTGGGCGCTGCTACGGCCGCCTGGACGTTCGGGCCGACGCTGAGGCGAGCCTGCAGGCCGCACAGGCTCTGCAGCGAGCGCTGCAGCCCTGGCGCGGCGATCTGAGCCTCTGGCACTCGCCGCTACAGAGATGCAAGCAGCTGGCGCAGGATCTTCAAAGGCTTGAACCCGATTTCATGGCCACACCGGATGCACGCCTGCTGGAAATGGACTTCGGCCGTTGGGAAGGCCGGCTCTGGGACGAGATCGGCGCCAGCGCCGTCGACGACTGGACCCGGAACCTGGCCCTGCATGCGCCCGGCGGCGGGGAATCGCTGGCCCGGATGCTGGCCCGCGTGGCGCAGGCACTGGACGATGCCCGCAGCTGCGACAGCTCCCAGGTGGTGTGGATCTGCCATGCGGGCGTGGCGCGCTGCATGCAATGGCTGTTGCTGCACGGCCCGCAGCTGCCGCAAAGCCATGACTGGACGCTGCCCGCGCCCGCCTACGGGCAATGGCTGCAGCTGCCAATAGGCTGAATCAGCGGAAGGCCGCCATCGGCGGCTTGGGCAGTTGCAGCACCATGGCCGCGGGACCGCCGGTCGGGCCCAGGCGCGCTTCGCGTGCGGCCAGGGATTGCAGCACCACGCCCTCTTCCACGGACTCTCCCACGCGGAAAGCCTTGGCGGGTTTGCCGGCCACGGTGATCACGGCCGCGCCGCCGCCCGAGTCATGCCCGGCCAGCACGCCCAGCAAGGCATAGCGACTGACCACGGGCGCGGCAGCGGGCGCCGCCGGCAGGGCCTCTGCCCCCAAGGCCTTGGCCATGGCCTGCGCATTGACCTGCACGGGCTGGACCGCAGGCGGCGGCGGCATCTGCGCCTCGGAGCCGCCGGCAAAACGCAGCCCCCAGAAGACGGTCACGCCCGCAGCTGCCGCCCACAACAGCAGGGTCGTGAGCTTGACCCCCATGGCAGAGCCCTGCCCGCGATTGAAAGATAAGCTTCGCATTCGCAGATTATGATCGTGCGATATTGCTTTCTTCCTACAGTGCAACATGACAATCACCAGCCGCCGCCCACTGTCTGCCATTCGCCACACTGTCGCGCGTGGCTTCACACTGATCGAGCTGATGGTGGTGCTGGTCATCATAGGCGTGCTGGCCGCACTCATCGTGCCCAATGTGCTGGACCGTGCCGACGATGCACGCGTGACGGCCGCCAAGACCGATATCGCGAATCTGAACCAGGCCCTCAAGCTCTACCGCCTCGACAACCAGCGCTATCCCACGGCCGAGCAGGGCTTGCAGGCACTGGTGACCAAGCCGACCTCGGGCCCGATTCCCGGCAACTGGAAGCCCTATCTGGAAAAGCTGCCCAATGACCCCTGGGGCAATCCTTATCAATACCTGAACCCCGGCGTGAAGGGTGCGATCGACATCATGTCCTTCGGCGCCGACGGCAAGGCCGGCGGCGAAGGCAAGGATGCGGATATCGGCAGCTGGCAATAGACAGAAAACCGCTTTTTCGCTCTCATATGCAGCCTATAGAACTGGCGCACCCCAACCATGGAGCAGCCAGCAAGGGCCTGAGCCGGCCGCGCCGTCCCGCAGCGTGGGCTGCCCCAGCAAAGGCTGCTGCTCCCCTGAGGGGAAGGCGCGCAGCGCCTCAAGGGGGCTTCACAATCCTTGAATTGCTGGTCGTGATTTCCATCATGGCGCTGGCCACGGCCGGTGTGAGCCTGGCCATTCGCGACAACGGCGGGCAGCAGCTGGAGCGCGAAGCCCAGCGCCTGGCCACGCTGCTGGAGTCGGCCCGCGCACAGGCACGCACCAATGGCACACTGGTGATCTGGCGCCCCATGCCCCAGGGCTTTCGCTTCGAAGGCCTGCCCCAGAGCGTGAAGATGCCCACCCAGTGGCTGCAGACGGCCGTGCTGGTGCAGCCCGGAACGCCCGTGGTGCTGGGGCCGGAGCCGTTGATCCCGCGTCAGACCATCACCCTGTCGCTGCCCGACTCCACATCGCCGCCGCTGCAACTGGTGACCGACGGCCTGCGCCCGTTCAGCGTGCAGAGTCTGCAGGTGCAGCGATGAAGACCGGTCCGCTGCAGCAGGGCTTCACGCTGATCGAGGTGCTGGTCGCCGTAGGCATGGTGGCCGTGGCGCTGCTCGCGGGTCTGCAGGCCAGCAGTGCGCTCACCCGCAATGCCCAGCGCCAGGCCGATACCATCCTGGCCCAGACCTGCGCCCAGAACGAACTGGTGCGGCTGCAGCTGATCAACCAGATGCCCGCCGTGGGAGACAGCAGCATCCCCTGCCAGCAACTGGGGCGGCAGCTGCAGGTTCAGCTCAGCGTGCGCCCCACGCCCAATCCCAGCTTCAGGCGCGTCGACGCCCAGGTGTTTGCCGACTCGGCCCCGGTGCTGCGGGTCTCGACCATCGTGGGGAGGTACTGATGCCCTCCCTGAGTCGCTTCGCGCCTTCCCCCCCTAGGGGGACGACGGCCTTGGCTGCGGGGCGGCCCTTGCCGGCCGTCCCTGGCCTGGGCCATGCCGGTTTTGTGTCTCCCCGACCTGGTTCAGCCCAGAAAAAAAACCGGGGTCGCGGCTTCACGCTGATCGAGCTGCTGGTAGCGCTGGCGGCCATGGCCTTGCTGGCCATCATGAGCTGGCGCGGGCTGGACGGCATGATCCGCACCCAGGAGAGCACCCGCGTCCAAGGCGAGCAACAGGCCGTGCTGCAGACGGTGCTGGCCCAGTGGAATGCCGACCTCAATGCGCTCATGCCACTGGAAAACCGCCAGGTGCTGGACTGGGACGGCCAGGTGCTGCGCCTGACGCGCAAGAGCAGCGCAGCCATGGACAGCGGCGCTCTGGTCGTGGCCTGGAGCCGCCGCAATGTGGACGGCCAGTTCCAGTGGCTGCGCTGGCAGTCGCTGCCGCTGCGCACGGCCAGCGAATGGAACGATGCCTGGACCCAGGCCGCGCAATGGGGGCGCAATCCGTCCAGCGACCAGACGCGCCGCGAAACCGTGCTGCTGCCCCTGGACCTCTGGCGTGTCTATTACTACCGCAGCAATGCCTGGACCAATCCGCAGTCCAGCGATGCCAGCGGCTCCGCCGGCGGCTCGGCCGGTAACCATCTGCCCACGGTGCCCGACGGCATACGCCTGGAACTCACGCTGCCGCCGGGCCGCACCCTGAACGGCGTGCTGACCGTGGACTGGGTCAACCCGCTGCGCGCCAATAACAAGTCATGACATCATGAGACCCCCCCTGAGTCGCTTCGCGCCTTCCCCCCGAGGGGGACGACGGCCTTTGCTGCGGGGCGGCCCTTGCTGGCCGTCTCTGGCTTGCGTCGTGCCTGTTCAAGGCGCGCGCTCGCACCAGCGCGGCGCCGCACTGCTGGCCGCCATGCTGACCGTGGTGCTGGTGGCCACGCTGGCCTCGGCCGCCCTATGGCAGCAGTGGCGCGACGTGGAGGTGGAAAGTGCTGAGCGCAACCGCGTGCAGGCCAACTGGCTGCTGCTGGGCGCGCAGGACTGGTCGCGCGTGGTGCTGCAGGAAGACTCGCGCGCCAACCGCAACGATCCCATAGACCACCTCGGCGAACCCTGGGCCGTGCCGCTGCAGGAAGCGCGGCTGTCCACCTTTTTGGCCGCCAAGAACAATGTCAGCCAGATCGACGATGGCCAGGCCGAGGTGCAGGACGCATTCCTGTCCGGCGAAATCGTCGATCTGCAGGCACGGCTGAACCTGCGCAATCTGCTGGGCAGCACGGGCCAGACGGTGACGGAGGAAGACCTCAAGCCGTTTATCCGGCTGTTCGCACGGCTGGGCCTGCCCTCCAGCTCAGTCCAGCAGATCGCCACAGCCCTGCTGCAGGCGGCACGCGGCAAGGCGCAAGACGCCCCCCTGATGCCGCGCACCGTGCGCCAGTTGGTCTGGCTGGGCCTGGATCCGCGCCTGGTGGCACGCATCGAGCCCTATGTCACCCTGCTGCCCGAGCGCACCGCCGTCAACATCAATACGGCCAGCGCCGAGGTGCTGTATGCCAGCAGCCCCAAGCTGGACTGGTCCAGCGCCGGCCAGCTGGTGCAGCTGCGCGACGCCACGCCTTTCAAAACCCTGCAGGCCGCGGCCAAGGCGCTGGGCATTGCCGACGCCTTCGAAGGTGGCTCGCACTCGGTGACCACCGAGTATTTCGAGGCCCGTGGACGCCTGCGGCTGGGCGACAACGTCCTGAGTCAGCGTTCGCTGCTGCAGCGCAAGGACATGAATGTCACCACGCTGTGGCAGGAACAGGCCGATTGGGGTATGCCCGCAGTTGTGCGGCCGTGACTCCTTGATGTCACATTGCTCTCATAGAATGCTTCATTCCCCTCATGAGCACCTTGTTGATACAGCTGCCCGCGGAATACGCCAGTGCAGCCAGTGAATATTCCTACGCTCTAAGCAACGACGGCCAGCACGCCCAGCGCAGCGGTCAGGCTGCGGCATCCCTGCTTCCCGCCATGGGCCGTGCCGGCCAGGTGGTGGCCGTGATTCCCATGGCACGCCTGTCCTGGCACAGCGTCACCCTGCCGCCGGGCCTGAATCCGCACAGCCGCAGACAGCAGCCGCGCGTGCGCGCAGTGCTGGACGGCCTGCTTGAAGAAAAGCTGCTCGACGACCCTGCTCAATTGCACCTGGCGCTGGCCGCCGATGCCGGCGGCGAGCCCGGCTGGGTCGCGGCCTGCGACAAGGCCTGGCTGCAAGCCCATCTGCAGGCGCTCGAGGCCGCAGGCCATGGCGCCAGCCGCATCGTGCCCGAGCTGTGGCCCTCGGCGCAACCGCAGCTGCTGCTCTGCGGCGATACGGCCGGCGCGCAGCTCTGCGCCACGGGCCTGGATGGCAAAGCCGGCCTGGCCTGGCTGCCGCAGCGGGCCGATGCGGCCCTGCTGCAAGCCCTGCTCGGCGCCCTGCCCCAGGATCTGCCGCTGCTGGCCGAACCCCAGCTCGCGCAGGCTGCCGAGACCCTGCAGCGTCCGGTCAACATCCATACCGGCGCCCAGCGCCTGCTCGCGGCCAACGGTTTCGGCGGCGATCTGGCCCAGTTCGATCTGGACCTGGGCCACAGCACCCGTCTGCGCCGCCGCCTGCTCGATGCCTGGCAGAGCTTTGCCAAGGCGCCGCAGTGGCGTGCCGCGCGCTGGGCCGTAGGTCTTGCCGTTGTGGCCCAGCTCGCAGGCCTGAACGCCTGGGCCGTCAAGGAAAACCGCGCCATCGCCCAGCGCCAGCAACAGGCCAGGCAGGTCTTGCAGACCACCTTTCCGCAGGTGCCGGTGATTGTCGATGCGCCGGTGCAGATGCAGCGCGAGCTGGAAATGCTGCGCAGCAACTCGGGCGCGCTCTCGAGCAGCGATCTCGAGTCGCTGCTGGGCGCCAGCGCTGTCATAGGCGGCATGTCCAATGCCAAGACCCTGCAGTATCAGGACAAACAGCTGCGCATCTCCGGCCTGGAACTCTCCGCGGAAGCTCTGGCCGATGCCCAGCAAAGCCTGGATGCCAATGGCTTCACGCTGCGGCGCGAAGCCGCCGACCTGGTGCTCACCGCAAAGGCCAGACCATGAAACCGCAGCCGACTCTGAAACAAGCCCTGGCGCCACTGCGCCAGCGCTGGCAGGCCCTGGCCCAGCGCGAACAGAATATGCTGCTCGTCGCAGCCGCCATGGTGCTGCTGGCCCTGGTCTGGTGGATCGCTCTGGCGCCCGCGCTGCACAGCCTGCGCACCGCCCCGGCACGCCATGCTGCTGCGGAGCGCGAGCTGCAGCAGATGCTGCAGCTGCAAGCCCAGGCCGAGTTGCTGCGCCAGCAGCCCCAGAACACCGGCACCGACGCCAAGACCCAGCTGCAGCAATCGCTGAGTGCCGAACTCGGCAGCAGCGCCCAGTTGCAATGGCTTGGCGGCCGCGCCCAGGTCACGCTCACCCATGCGCCGGCCCCGGCGCTGGCCCGCTGGCTGGCCCAGGTCCGCGACAACAGCCATGCTTCCGTGGCCGAGATGAAGCTCAACCGCCTCGCCAGCAGCGCCAAGGCCGAGGCCATCACCCGCTGGAGCGGCAGCCTGCTGCTGGATCTGCCCGGCATGGCCGAGTCCCGTTAGCAGCGCCCGTCCAGCGATGAGCCCCAGCCTGCCACCACGACCTGCCCCACGCTCCCGGAGCCTGCCGCGCTCGCCGCGCGCCTGGGCCGTGACCGGGGCTGTGTGCGGCGCCCTGCTCGCCAGCGTTCTCTGGGCGCCCGCCGCCTGGCTGGCCGCCGGCATCGCCTCCGCCAGCGGCGGCCAGGTGCTGCTGCAGGAGGCCCGCGGCACGATCTGGAATGGCTCCGCGCGCCTGACGCTGACCGGAGGCCGGGACAGCCGCGACCACACGGCCCTGCCCACGCGCCTGAGCTGGACGCTGCGCCCCGGCCTCACCGGCGCCAGCATGACGCTGCAGACCGAGTGCTGCACCAGCGCCCCGGTGCAGGCCAGGCTGAAGCCGGGCTGGAATGTCTTGAGCCTGGAACTCGAGGACAGCGCCATCCAGCTGCCCGCCGACATGCTGGCCGGCCTGGGCACGCCCTGGAATACCGTGGCCCTGCAAGGCCAGCTGCGCCTGTCCACCCAGGGGCTGCAACTCCAATACCGTGCGGGCCGGGCCTCGAGTCAGGGGCTGACCCGGCTGGAGGCACTGGCCGTTTCCTCGCGCCTTTCGCCGCTCAAGCCCCTGGGCAGCTACCGCCTCGACATACTGGGCGGCGACAGCCCGCGGCTGGATCTCTCCACGCTGAGCGGCGATCTGCAGCTCAGCGGCCAGGGCCGGTGGGTGGACTCGCGCCTGCATTTCAACGGCGAAGCCGCTGCCAGCCCCGAGCGCGAAGCGGCCCTCGCCAATCTGCTCAATATCCTGGGGCGCCGCCAAGGCACGCGCTCCATCATCACCTTCGGTTGACCCATGACTCAGCATTCAACCTTCGTCTGGCGCAATACTCTCAAATCCATAGCTGCAGCCGCAATCATCGCCTGCGCCGGAAGCGCTGTTCATGCCCAGAACACGCCCAGCCTGCGCCCCGGCGAACCCGTGACGCTGAACTTCACCAACGCCGACATCGAAGCCGTCTCGCGCGCGATCGCCGCCATCACCAACCGCAACGTGGTGGTGGACCCGCGCGTCAAGGGCCAGATCACGCTGCTGACCGACAAGGCCGTGTCGCCGGCCACGGCCTACCAGCAATTCCTGGCCGCACTGCGCATGCAGGGCTTTACCGTGGTCGAGTCCGCGGGGCTGTTCAAGGTCATTCCCGAGGCCGATGCCAAGCTGCAGGCCAATGAAGTGGCCATCAGCAACGGTGGCCGCGGCGGCCATGCGGCGGGCGGCCAGGTGGTCACCCAGATCTTCAAGCTCAATTACGAGAACGCCAACAATCTGGTGCCGGTGCTGCGCCCGCTGATCAGCCCCAACAACACCATCAACGTCAACCCCGGCAACAACTCCCTGGTCATCACCGACTATGCGGACAATCTGCAGCGCATCTCGCGCATCATTGCCAGCACCGATATCTCCAACGCCACCGAGGTGGAAGTGATACCGCTGCGCCATGCGGTGGCCGCCGACATGGTGGCCCTGGTCAATCGGCTGCTGGAAGGCGGCGGCGCCACGGCCGGCGCGGTGCAGACGGCCGCGGGTGCCACGGCCGGCCAGACCGACAACAGCTTCCGCACTTCCATACTCGCCGAGCCGCGCAGCAACTCGGTGCTGATCCGCGCCGCCAACCCCGCCAAGCTCGCTCAGATCCGTTCGCTGATCGCGCGCCTGGACCAGCCGGCCATGACCGGCAGCGGCGACGAAGGCAATATCCACGTCATCTACCTAAAGAACGCCGATGCGGTCTCGCTGGCAGCCACGCTGCGCGCGGCCGTCAACGCTCAGACCACGGCGGCCGGCGCTCTCGGCACCCAGGCCGGCAGCGCCATCGCGGGCACTACCGGCACCGCCGGCACCATGTCCCAGCCCGTGGTTTCGCGCGGCACCGACGGCAGCGCCACCGTGGGCCTGGGCGGCGGCACCACGGGCCCGAGCTCCAAATTCGGCACCGCGCAGCAGCCGTCCACGGGCGGCATGATCCAGGCCGACCCGACGACCAACTCGCTGATCATCACCGCGCCGGGGCCGCTGTATCGCCAGCTGCGCGCCGTCATCGACAAGCTCGACGGCCGCCGCGCCCAGGTGCTGATCGAGGCCTTGATCGTGGAGGTCTCGGCCGACAAGGCCGCCCAGTTCGGCGTGCAGTGGAGCTCCATCATCCGCAACAACGGCCGCATCGTGGGCGTGCTGGGCAACGGCACCTCGGTCAGCGGCATTCCCAATATCTTCGGCGTCTCGGGCGCGGTCAGCAGCCTGATCAACAGCGGCAGCACCTCCGACGCCGGCGCTGCCGCGCTGAGCGGCATGAAGGGCATGAACCTGGGCTTCACCCAGAACGTCAACGGCAACACCAGCCTGGGCGCGCTGGTCAATCTGATGCAGGGGGATGCGGACACCAACATTCTGTCCACTCCCAACCTGATGACCCTGGACAACGAGGAAGCCAGCATCATGGTCGGCGAGAACGTGCCCTTCCCCACGGGCTCCTACACCAACACCTCCACCAGCGGCACGGTCAATCCCTTCACCACCTACGAGCGCAAGGACGTGGGCACGCTGCTGCGCATCCGCCCGCAGATCAACGAGAACGGCACCATCAAGATGGCCGTCTACCAGGAGAACTCGGCCGTCAAGCAGGGGACCTCCGGCAGCCTCAGCGGCGCGACCACGACCAAGCGCTCCATAGAATCCAATGTGCTGGTCGAGGACGGCGGCATCGTGGTCCTGGGCGGACTGATCGCCGACGAGTACCAGCAAACCCAGGAGCGCGTGCCCCTGCTCGGCGACATTCCCCTGGTCGGCAACCTGTTCCGCAACACGGCCCGCTCGCGCAAGAAGACCAATCTCATGGTCTTCCTGCGTCCCATGGTGCTGCGCGACGCCAATGCCTCCAGCCAGCTCTCCCAGGACCGCTACGAAGCCATACGCGGCGCGCAGCAGACGGTGCAGCCCGACGCCAATCTGCTGATGCGCAACGTCAATGCCGCGGCCGTCATGCCTGCAACCGCCCAGCCTGGTGCGGCCCAGCCTGGTGCGGCTCAGCCCAATGTCGTCATCGTGCCCGGCGCCAAGCCCGAGCTGGTGGACTTCACCCGTCCCGGCCACCCTTCGGTGGACGGCAAGCCCGTGGCGCCCGCAGCGCCGGCCTCGCAGCCCGCCGCGCCAGGAACCCTGTAAGCCAAGGCCATCTATGCGCTATCCCCTGCCCTATGCGTTTGCGCGCAGCAGCCAGTTGCTGATCGAGGATGACGGCCAGGAAGCCGTGCTCTGGCACGGTCCGCAGCCCGACTGGTCGGCGGTTTCGGAGGTGCAGCGCAAGCATGCACTCCAGCGCTGGCAGTCGCTGGACGCGGGCGCGCTGGCCCACCGCATCAGCGCCGCCTATGCGCAAAGCGACTCCAGCGCGGCCATGGTGGTCAGCGAGGTCGAGTCGGACGCCGATCTGTCGCGCATGATGCAGGAGCTGCCCGCCGTCGAAGACCTGCTGGAGACGGCCGACGACGCGCCCATCATCCGCATGCTCAATGCCCTGCTCACCCAGGCCGCGCGCGACGGCGCCAGCGATATCCACATCGAGCCCTACGAGCGCCATTCCAGCGTGCGCTTTCGCGTCGACGGCGAGCTGCGCGAAGTCGTGCAGCCCAACCGCGCGCTGCACGCGGCCTTGATCTCGCGCCTGAAGATCATGGCCGACCTAGACATCGCCGAAAAGCGTCTGCCCCAGGACGGCCGCATCAGCCTGCGCCTGGGCACGCGCGCCATCGACGTGCGCGTCTCCACACTGCCCAGCGCCCATGGCGAGCGCGCCGTGCTGCGTCTGCTGGACAAGAGCGAGAGCAAGCTCAGCCTGGAGGCCGTGGGCATGGGCGGCCAGACCCTGGAGCGCTTCACGCACCTGACGGCCCAGCCCCACGGCATCGTGCTCGTCACCGGCCCCACGGGCTCGGGCAAGACCACCACGCTGTATGCGGCGCTGCAGCGCATGGACGCCGGCCGCAACAACATCATGACGGTGGAAGACCCCATCGAGTACGAACTCGCGGGCGTGGGCCAGACGCAGATCAACAGCAAGATCGAGCTGAGCTTCGCCAAGGCCTTGCGCGCCATACTGCGCCAGGATCCGGACGTGATCATGATCGGCGAAATCCGCGACTTCGAGACCGCGCAGATCGCGATCCAGGCCTCGCTGACCGGCCACCTGGTGCTGGCCACGCTGCACACCAACGACGCGGCCAGCGCCGTCACGCGTCTGATCGACATGGGCGTAGAGCCGTTTCTGCTCTCGTCCTCGCTGCTGGGCGTGCTGGCCCAGCGCCTGGTGCGCAAGATCGACCACAGCGAGCCCAGCGGCTACAAGGGCCGCACGGGCATCTTCGAGCTGCTGGTGGTGGACGACGCCATTCGCGCGCAAATCCACCGCCAGGCCAGCGAGGCCGAGATCCGCGACACGGCCCTGGCCGCCGGCATGCAGCTGATGCGCGAGGACGGCGAGCGCCTGGTGCGCGAAGGCATCACCACCGTGGCCGAGGTGATGCGCGTCACGCGGGACTGATGCGCGACAGCTGAGCGGGCATCCGTGATAGCACCCCTGACCGGGCGCCCTTACCCGCCCCCGGAAATACGGGCTTTGCCAGAATGGTCCCCATGCCGGCCACAACCGGCTTTCATGGTCAAAACCTGCTGAAGCGCTTTGCAGCAAAGCGCAAGCAGCTATTCATTTGATATGGGGTCCCGATGAAACCGCTCAACAAGGTTCAACTGTCCATGCTCGATCTGGTCGCCGTGCGCGAAGGCGGCACGGTGGCCGATGCACTGCAGATAGCCGTGCGCACGGCCCAGCAGGCCGAGAAGCTGGGCTTTGCCCGCTACTGGCTGGCCGAGCACCACAATATGCCGGGCATTGCGAGCTCGGCCACGGCCGTGCTGATCGGCCATATCGCGGGCGCCACTCAGAAGATACGCGTGGGCTCGGGCGGCATCATGCTGCCCAACCACGCGCCCCTCGTCGTGGCAGAGGCCTTCGGCACGCTGGCCGAGCTGTATCCGGGCCGCATCGACCTGGGCCTGGGCCGCGCGCCCGGCACCGACGGCACCACCATGCGCGCGCTGCGCCGCGACCGCGTGGAGAGCGAGGAAGACTTTCCGCGCGACGTACAGGAGCTGCAGCAGCTGCTGGGTCCGGCGCGGGAAGGTCAGCGCATCATCGCCATGCCGGGCACGGGCACCAATGTGCCCATCTGGCTGCTGGGCTCCAGCCTGTTCTCGGCCCAGCTGGCCGCGCACCTGGGCCTGCCCTATGCGTTTGCCTCGCATTTCGCACCGCGCATGTTGCATCAGGCCCTGGCCCTGTACCGCCAGATGTTCAAGCCCTCGGCCACCCTGGCCAGGCCCTATGTCATCGTCGGCGTGCCCGTGATCGCGGCGCCCACCGATGCCGAGGCCCAGTACCTGGCCAGCAGCACCTACCAGCGCGTGCTGGGCATTCTGACCGGCAACCGCACCCGGCTCATGCCCCCCGTGGAGAACTTCTGGGAACAGCTGGATGCGCGCGCCCAGGCCGCGATCGCCGACTTTCTGGCCGTGGGCGTGATCGGCGACCCGCAGACCCTGCGCCAGGGCCTGCAGAAACTCGCCGACGACACCCAGGCCGACGAATTCATGCTGGTCAGCGATGTCTACGACGCCGAGCTGCGCCTGCGCAGCCTGGAGCTCACGGCCCAGGCCATGCAGGCCTGAAGCCATGAGCCGCTCCGCCCGCCTGCTGCAGCTGCTGGATGCGCTGCGGCGCGCACGCCAGCCGCAGACCGGGCCGCAGCTCGCGCAGCAGCTGGACGTGAGCCTGCGCACGCTGTACCGCGATATCGCCACCCTGCGCGCCCAGGGCGCCGACATCCTGGGCGATCCCGGTCTGGGCTTCGAGATGCGGCCCGGCTTTCTGCTACCGCCGCTGATGTTCAACGCCGACGAGCTCGAGGCCCTGCTGCTGGGCGCGCGCTGGGCCAGCCTGCAGGCCGATCCGCAGCTGGCCCAGGCCGCCGGCACGGCCATGGACCGCATCCGCAGCGCGCTGCCGCTGGATCTGCGCATTGCCGTCGACACCAGCGGCCTGCTGGTGCCCAATATGCAGGACTCGGTCCGGTCCGAGCCCTGGCAGACGGCGCTGCGCCGCGCCATACGCGCCGAGCACAAGGTGGTGCTGCACTACCAGGACCAGCATGGCACGCCGACCCGGCGCCGGGTCTGGCCGTTTGCCATGGCCTATTTCGAGCGCTCCCGCGTGGTTTCGGCCTGGTGCGAGCTGCGCCAGGACTTCCGCCACTTCCGCGCCGACCGCGTGCATGCCATGGAAGACCTGGGCGAACGCTATCCGCACCGGCGCCAGGAGCTGATACAGCGCTGGCTGGAGCAGACCGGCTATTCGATCTGAGCCCCAGCGGCCCGCTCACGCTGCTGACAGAAACTGTCAGCCCCCGCTCCTACATTGGCTGCATGGCGTTTTTGCCATGCCCATTCAGGAGAACTTCCATGTCCCAAGCCACCGCCCCCACACTGCGCTTCTACAGCAACCCCATGTCCCGTGCGCGCACGGTGCGCTGGATGCTCGAAGAGTGCGGGGCCGAGTATGAAACCGTGGAGCTCGAATACGGCCAGGCCATGAAGACGCCGCAATATCTGGCCATCAATCCCATGGGCAAGGTGCCGGCGCTGCAACACGGAGATGCCGTGATCACCGAGACCGGCGCCATCCTGGCCTATCTGGCCGAGCTGTTTCCCGCCAAGCATCTGGCCCCGCCCCAGGGCAGCCCGGAGCGCGCCGCCTATCTGCGCTGGCTGTTCTTTGTCGCCGGCCCCGTGGATGCAGCCATCCACGCCCGAATCGAAGGCTGGCTGGAAAACCAGACCGACAGGCAGGCCACGGCGGCCGGTTTTGGCCGCTTCGACGATGTGGTGCGCACGCTGCAGCAGGCCGTGGCCGGCAAGCGCTATGTGTGCGGCGAGCATTTCACCGCCGCCGACCTGTATCTGGCCAGCTATATAGGCTGGGGCATGATGCAGGGCTCGCTGCCCGCGCTGGCCGAGTTCAAGGCCTATGCCCAGCCCCTGTTGCAGCGTGCGGCCTCCGTGCGCGCCGATGCTCTCGACGGGCCCATGGCCGTCGCCGCCTGAGCTGCGGCCCGCGCTCGCCAGCCCCGTGGGCGGATTCGGGACGCCAGGGGTTCGGCAAAAGCAGATCGGCTGACATCAATAGTCGCTACCATCTGCGGCAAGACTCCCAAAGCACAACGATCCGCGCATGCCCGCCTTTACCTTTGAAGCCCTGGACGCCCAGGGCCAGACCCGCAAGGGCACCCTGGAAGCCGACAACGCCCGCGCCGCGCGCAGCCAGCTGCGCAACCAGGCGCTGGTGCCCTTGCAGGTGGAACCCGTGGCCGCGGGCCGGAGCAAGGCGGGCGCGGCATCGGCCGGCTGGTTCACGCGCCCGGTGTTCAACTCCACGGCCCTGGCCGTATGGACGCGCCAGCTCTCGGGGCTGGTCGGCTCCGGCCTGCCCATAGAGCGCGCTCTGGCGGCCCTGGCCGAGGAGGCCGACGAAGAGCGCCAGCACCAGCTGGTCGCAGCCCTGCGCGCCGAGGTCAATGCAGGCTCCAGCTTTGCGCGCGCCCTCGAGCAGCATCCGCGCGAGTTTTCCGACATCTATTGCGCCGTCATAGGCGCGGGCGAAGCCAGCGGCAGCCTGGGGCCGGTGCTCGAGAATCTGGCCGACGATCTGGAAGCGCGCCAGGCCCTGCGCTCCAAGCTCATAGGCGCCTCGCTCTACCCGGCCATAGTCACGCTGGTGGCCATCGTCATCGTGATCTTTCTCGTCAGCTATGTGGTGCCCCAGGTCGCCAGCGTGTTTGCGGGCACCAAGCGCGCGCTGCCGTTTCTCACCGTGGTCATGCTCGCCATCAGCGACTTCGTGCGCCACTATGGCTGGGCCATGCTGGCCATGCTGCTGCTGGGCGGCGCGGGCCTGCGCCTGGCCCTGAAGAACGAGGCCTTCCGCGAGAGCTTTGATGCCAAGTGGCTGCGCCTGCCGCTGGTCGGCCGGCTCGCACGCAGCTATAACGCGGCGCGCTTTGCGGGCACGCTGGCCATGCTGGCGGGCGCCGGCGTGCCCATCCTCAAGGCTTTGCAGGCGGCGGCCGAGACCTTGAACAACCGCGCGCTGCGCGCCGATGCCATGGACGCTCTGGCCCTGGTGCGCGAAGGCGCGCCGCTGGCCTCGGCTCTGGCACAGAAAAAGCGCTTTCCGGGCCTGGTCGCCATGTTCGCGCGCCTGGGCGAGCAGACCGGCCAGCTGCCGCTGATGCTGCAGCGTGCGGCCACCCAGCTGTCGAACGAGGTGCAGCGCCGCGCCATGCATCTGGCCACGATTCTGGAGCCGCTGCTCATCGTGGCCATGGGCCTGGTGGTGATGCTCATCGTGCTGGCCGTGCTCATGCCCATCATCCAGCTCAACCAGTTCGTCAAATAGGCTTGCGGCCCGGCCGCTCCTCTGCATGCGCCGCATGGCGCAGTTTTTGCTTGCTTTTAGTGCATTGCGTGCCTGACACGCAATTTCGCACCAATACATAGCAAATTTCAGCTGGAGCGCTTTCATGGAAGCACTAAAACAGGGCGCAGACGCCCTGTTCATTTTGATGGGCGCGGTCATGGTCCTGGCCATGCACGCGGGTTTCGCATTTCTGGAGCTGGGGACCGTGCGGCGCAAGAACCAGGTCAATGCACTGGTCAAGATCCTGGTCGACTTCTCGGTCTCTACCGTGGTCTATTTCGTGGTCGGCTACGGCGTGGCCTACGGCACGCACTTTTTCGTGGGCGCCGAACAGCTGGCCGCGTTCAACGGCTATGCGCTGGTCAAATTCTTCTTTCTGCTGACCTTCGCGGCCGCCATCCCGGCCATCATCTCGGGCGGCATCGCCGAGCGCGCCAAATTCTGGCCGCAGCTGCTCGCCACGGCCCTCATCGTCGGCCTGATCTACCCCTTCTTCGAAGGCATTGCCTGGAACCAGCATTTCGGCGTGCAGGCCTGGATCAAGTCGCTGACCGGCGCCGAGTTCCATGACTTCGCGGGCAGCGTGGTCGTGCATGCCGTGGGCGGCTGGATCGCGCTGGGCGCCGTGCTGCTGCTGGGCCCGCGCCGCAACCGCTACCGCCGTGATGGCGCGATTGCCGCCACCCCGCCGTCCAGCATTCCGTTTCTGGCGCTGGGCGCCTGGATCCTGACCGTGGGCTGGTTCGGCTTCAATGTGATGAGCGCCCAGACCCTGGACAAGATCTCGGGCCTGGTCGCCGTGAATTCGCTGATGGCCATGGTCGGCGGCACGCTGGCGGCCCTGCTGCTGGGCAAAAACGACCCCGGCTTTGTGCACAACGGCCCGCTGGCCGGCCTGGTCGCGGTCTGCGCGGGCTCGGACCTGATGCACCCGCTGGGCGCACTGGCCGTGGGCGCGGCAGCCGGCGCCATCTTCGTGGCCATGTTCACGCTGACCCAGAACCGCTGGAAGATCGACGATGTGCTGGGCGTGTGGCCGCTGCACGGTCTGTGCGGTGCCTGGGGCGGTGTCGCGGCCGGAATTTTCGGCACCAAGGCTCTGGGCGGACTGGGCGGCGTGCATCTGGGCGCCCAGCTCATAGGCACGCTGCTGGGCGTGCTCTGGGCCTTGGCTGGCGGCCTGCTGGTTTACGGCCTGCTCAAGAAAACCCTGGGCCTGCGCCTGAACCAGGAGCAGGAGTTCGACGGCGCCGACCTGTCCATACACCGCATCAGCGCCACGCCCGAGCGCGAGGCCAACTGGTGAGATCACACGCTCCCGCAGCGCCATGCATTGCGGGTGGGGCAATAAAAAAGCCCGGAGCAATTGCCCCGGGCTCGACCTTTTCGCTCTCATCAACCGGCCTTGCCGGTGCCGATTTATTCGCCGAAGCTCAATGCACCAGCGGCTTCTGCGGCGGCAGCTTCCTGGCGGACCTGTGCACGGCTCAGGGTTGAGACCTTGTCCGATGCGGGGGTCACCAGCTCATCGCCTTGCACCAGCATGGTGTGACGTGCCATGGCGTCCTGGACCTGAGCAACCACTTCTGCGCGAGTCAGATTGCTTTGCGATTGCGCTTGCACGGGATAGTGATCACCGGTGAAGTCAAAACCCGCAGCCTGGGCGGCAACAGCGGACACGGCCAGGGCGGCAACAGCGGCAAAACGGATGGTGTTTTTCATGATTTTCTCCAAACCTGTCTTTTCAGGAGTTCGCTGACTGCTTCTGAAATTGATCGGTTGCAGCGAATCCATGACCTGAACTTTAGGTTTTCAGGCCATAAGTAAAAACCCTTGGATCTGCAAATATTAATTTCAGAAAATGAAATAATCCTGTCATCAACCCGCGCTATCCACGTCCTGAGGCTAGCCGCTATGCTCGGCCCATCGCTTTCTGCCGGAAGACTTCATGCCCGTGTCCCTGCAAGACCAGCTGGTGGTCGCCATCTCCTCGCGCGCGCTGTTCGATTTCGAGGAGGAAAACCGCCTCTTCGAGGCCGGCGACCCCACGACCTATCTGCGCCTGCAGCGCGAGCGCCTGGATGTGCCCGCGGCTCCCGGCGTGGCGTTTTCGCTGGTCAAGAAGCTGCTGGCCTTTAACACCGCAGAGCAGCAGCGCGTGGAAGTGCTGCTGCTGTCACGCAACGACCCCGTCAGCGGCATGCGGGTCTTCCGCTCGGCCAAGGCCCATGGCCTGGACTCCATACAGCGCGGCGTGTTCACCCAGGGGCGCGATCCCTTTGCCTATCTGCGCCCGCTGGGCGCGCATCTGTTTCTGTCGGCCAATGCCGATGACGTGACCCAGGCGCTGCAACTCGGCTACCCGGCCGCCCATGTGTTCACCGACTCCAGGCGCGCCAGCGACAGCCACCCGCAGGAGGTGCGTATCGCGTTTGACGGCGACGCCGTGCTGTTCTCCGACGAGGCCGAGCGCGTGTTCCAGACCGAAGGCCTGGAAGCCTTTCAAAGACATGAGCAGGAAAAAGCCAGCCAGCCTCTGCCCGACGGCCCGTTCAAGCCGCTGCTGGCAGCCCTGCACCGTTTGCAGCAGATGGAGCTGCCCGGCATGCGCATACGCACGGCCCTGGTCACGGCGCGCAGCGCCCCCGCGCACGAACGCGCGCTGAACACGCTGATGGACTGGAAGATCGCCGTGGACGAGGCCATGTTTCTGGGCGGGCTGGTCAAGGGCGGGTTTCTGCGCGAGTTCGAGCCCGACTTCTTCTTCGACGATCAGACCGGCCATGTGCGCAATGCGGCCAGCCATGTGCCTGCGGGCCATGTGCGCAGCGGCATTGCGCAGGAGCAGACACGCAAGCCAATGTAAAACCAGGCAAGCGATTGCAAAAAGCTGACGGCCGGCCCGGCCGGTGCTTGAGAATCCAGGCCTTGCCCCCAGTTGCAGCAACATGTCTCAAGCCAAGAAAACCCACCGCAGCACGGTCATGAAAGCCGCCATGGGCGTGCTGCTGACCAGTGCCGCCCTGCTCCTGCCCACGGCGCGTGCCGACGAGGCCGCGGGCGACAAGCAGGAAACCCAGCTGTCCAAGGGCGAAATCAAGGCCCAGCAGCAGTTCAAGATGCTGGACTTCAACCACGACGGCAAGCTGAGCCGCAGCGAGGTCGCCATCATCCCCAAGCTGGCCGCCGCCTTTGACGAAACCGATACCGACAAGGATGGCTTCGTGACCTATGAGGAAGTGCGCGCCTATGCCATCAAATACCGCGCCGCACGCGAAAAAGCCAAGGCCGCAGAAGCTGCTCATGCCGCAGCCCAGCCCGGCGATGCCGGCAACCCGGGAGCCGGCGGCGCTGAGCCCGAAAGAAAATAAGCCTTATCCCGTGCTGCAGCGCTGAGGCATCAAGCGCCTGCAGCTATCAAAAGCAGGGCCAGCCGGCGCTTACTTGGTGCCGCCCGTGCGCTTGACCCGGGGCTCCGCATAGGTCAGCGGCTCGCCGCGCGCCGTCTGCTTGCTCTGCAGCAGATCCTCGGACTTGCTGCTCTCCTGCGCCTGCTCCACCGCCTGGGCACTGGCGCGCCACATGGACTGGATGAGCTCGATCAGCTGCTTGGAAATCGGCTCCTTGGGCGGATCCTCCACCTCTTCCTTTTGCTTGATCTCCTCGGGCAGGGTCCAGTCGCGGTTCTCGGCGTCGGGGGCCGAGGGCTTCTCGGGCTCGCGCACCGTGCGGCCTTCACCCACCTTGTCCACGGATTCGGCCGCGTTCGCGGCATTCACGGGCCGCACCGGCACCGCGCCGGAAGCGCCGGTGGAATACAGATCCGCGCCGTGAGTACGCCACGGGGTTTGTGACCGGTCAATAGGTTGAATTGGCATGGCTTACCCTTTGCGATTGGAAGAATTCGGGCGAAAAAACACCTCTCTCGCCTCTGTATCGGCAGCGCTTGAGGAAACTGAAGCAATTTTTTCAATCCTGTTTTGATAGCAGCTTGCGCATGCCTATCAATGACCGCAACGCGATTAGCCAGAAAAAGGCCTCGGCGGTTGCCCGCGAGGCCGTTGCAGAGAATTTAAGCGAGCGCTTACAGAAAGCGCTCCAGCAGCTTGCGCGAATGCCGATCCAGCTTGCTGCTGTCGGGAATGCGGTACTGCACGCCGTCCTGGCCGGTGATCTGCAGCTTGGTGCGGCCCGCGAGCTTGCGTATGTCCTCCTCGGCCTTGAGCACCAGCTGCGTGAGGCCGCGGTCGGTCTGCAGCTCCCAGGTGCTGGGGGTGGAGAAACTCGAAACCTTGAGAATGCGCTCTATGCTCGGCACGAACTCGCGCGCGGCCAGTTCCTGGTCGATCAGTTGGCGGTGAGCGGGCTGCAGGTCGTCCATATGCGCCACCCACAGGGCTTCCTTGCCGTCGGCGGCGATCAGCGACAGGCCTTCGGTGGGCGCGGCGATGGGAAAGGCGCGCACGGGCACTACGGACTCATAGACCGTGCCGTCGCCCAGCGTCAGCACCAGACGGCCATGCGGGTTGCGCACCAGCTGCATGCCGGTCAGATCGGAATGGGGAGCGTTGATCATGTCTTATTCCTTTGCGGCGGACGGGACCGAGGTCTGCAGCAGCAGGCCTGCGGCCTGGGCGTCTTCCTCGGCGCGGCGCGCCTGGGCTTCGTAGAGGCGCCAGTACGCACCCTGCTTTTCCATGAGCTCGTCGTGCGGGCCGACTTCCACGATCTCGCCGCGGTCCATGACCACCAGGCGGTCGGCCTTGCGCAGCGTGGACAGGCGGTGGGCGATGGCGATGGTGGTGCGGCCCTGCACCAGATTGTCCAGCGCCTTCTGGATTTCCTTTTCGGTCTCGGTGTCCACGGCCGAGGTCGCTTCGTCGAGGATCAGAATGCGCGGATCGATGAGCAGCGCACGCGCGATGGAGATGCGCTGACGCTCGCCGCCCGACAGGCCCTGGCCGCGCTCGCCGACCAGCGAGTCGTAGCCGTGGGGCAGACGCAGAATGAACTCGTGCGCATGGGCGGCGCGCGCCGCGGCCACGACCTCCTCGCGCGTGGCGCCGGGCTTGCCGTAGGCGATGTTCTCGGCAATCGTGCCGAAGAACAGAAAGGGCTCCTGCAGCACCAGGCCGATATTGCTGCGGTAGTCGGACACCGACATGCGGCGCACGTCCACGCCGTCGAGCTGGATGGAGCCATCGCTGACGTCGTAGAAGCGGCAGATCAGATTCACCAGCGTGCTCTTGCCCGAGCCGCTGTGGCCCACGAGGCCGATCATCTCGCCGGGCTTGATCTGCAGGTCCAGATGCTTGATGACGGCGCGGCTGCCATAGCGGAAGCTCACGTCCTCCATGGTGATCGCCCCGCGGGTGCTGGTCAGCTTCACGGGATTCGTGGGCTCGGGCACGTTGCTCACGTGGTCGAGGATGTCGAAGATGCGCTTGGCGCCGGCCGCGGCTTTCTGCGTGACCGAGACGATGCGGCTCATCGAATCCAGGCGGCTGTAGAAGCGGCCGATGTAGGCGATGAAGGCGGTCAGGATACCGACGGTGATCTGCTCGTGGGCCACCAGATAGATACCGAAGCCCCAGACGATGAGCAGGCCGATCTCAGTCAGCAGCGTGACCGTGGGGGTGAACAGCGACCAGGTCTTGTTCACCTTGTCGTTGGCCTGGAGGTTGACCTGGTTGGCATCGGCAAAGCGGTCGGATTCACGCTTTTCCTGGGCAAAGGCCTTGACCACGCGGATGCCGGGAATGGTGTCGGCCAGCACATTGGTCACCTCGGACCAGACGCGGTCAATCTTCTCGAAGCCGGTGCGCAACCGGTCGCGCACGGTGTGGATCATCCAGGCGATGAAGGGCAAGGGCACCAGGGTCACCAGGGCCAGCCAGGGGTTGATGGAGAACAGGATGACCGAGGTCATCACGATCATCAGCACATCGGTCGCGAAATCGAGAGCGTTTAGCGACAGAAACAGGTTGATGCGATCGGTTTCTGCGCCGATGCGCGCCATCAGGTCACCCGTGCGCTTGCTGCCGTAGTAATCCACCGACAGCGTCAGCAGATGGTTATAGGTCGTGTTGCGCAGATTCGCGCCTATGCGCTCGGACACCTTGGCCAGCACAAAAGTGCGGGCCCAGCCCAGGGCCCAAGCCAGCAGCGCCGACACCAGCAGCGCACCCAGATAGAAGGTGACCAGGCTGGGGTCGATCTTCTCGCCGTTCTGGAACGGGATCAGCACCTTGTCCATCAGCGGAATGGTCAGATAGGGCGCAACCAGCTGCGCTCCGGTGGTGGCCAGGGTCAGCAGAAAGCCCAGCAGCAGCTGATTTTTGTAAGGTTTGGCAAAACGCCACAGACGCAGCAACACCCAGGTCGAGGTCTGGGGCGCCTGCTGGCGCGCGCAGGCCGGGCATTCCTCGGTATCGGGCGGCAGCACCGTGTGGCACACCGGGCAGTGGGCCGTTTCCTCGTCGTCCTGGTCGACATAGTCCTGGCCGCGCGCCATGCGCTCGCGCTGGCGGTCGAACTGCTGCATCAGCAGCAGCATCGAGGTCTGGTGGGTCAGCGTGATGTACCAGTGCGCCAGGCGCGCATCGTGGTTGTGCAGCTCCAGGTTGCCGACGCCGCCATGGTCCTGCAGGCGCAGGCTTTGATCCACCTCCAGCTTCCACTCGCTCCACTGATGGGTCCAGGGATCGCAGGCCAGCAGGCGCTCCTGCGTCAGGGCCAGCAAGCCGTTGCCAAACTGCAAATCCGCGCTCAGGTCAACCGGGACGATGGCCAATACGTTTTCATGATTAGCGAGCCTGGCTCGCAATTCGTCCCCCAGGGGGCCGGCAAAGATTGCCGAGGCGTCCACAGTATGGTGATGTTGCATGTTGAATTATTTTTCTCCGCCGGTGGCGGCTCCAAGACTCATGCGTGCCAGCGCATCGGCATGATGGCGAACGCGGCAGCGCCCGACGTTCGATACACCCTGGTTAACGCGCGAACCTGCGTTTAGGCTGACAAGCTACACAATGCCAATTCTGAGCGCACAATGCCAACCCATCTGGGCAGGATGCCCAAAAAGTCCTGCTCTCCCCATTTTTACCCGCTGACTGACATGGCGAAATTCAACGACATCCAACTCTTGCGCACTACCTTTCTGCGTGGCCCCAGTGTCTGGACCTACCGCCCCGTACTGGAGGTATGGCTGGATCTGGGAGAGCTGGAGGACTACCCGTCCAACAAGATTCCCGGCCTGAATGAGCGCCTGACCAGCTGGCTGCCCGACCTGGTCGAGCACACCTGCGGCGTGGGCGAACGCGGCGGCTTCATCCAGCGCCTCGAAGGCGGCACCTGGATGGGCCATGTGCTGGAGCATGTGGTCATCGAACTGCTGAACCTGGCCGGCATGCCCGCCGAGTTCGGCCAGACCCGCGAGATTTCCAAGCGCGGCGTGTACCGCATGGTGTTCCGCTGCCCCGAGGAGGCCGTGGCCCGCGTGGCCCTGGAATACGGGCACAAGCTGCTGATGGCCGCCATCAACGACGAAGCTTTCGAGCTCAAGCCCGCCATCCACGCCATCAAGACGGCCATCAACGACCGCTACCTCGGCCCCTCGACGGGCTGCATCGTCGATGCGGCCAGCGAGCGCCGCATCCCCCATATCCGCCTGAACGACGGCAACCTGGTACAGCTGGGCTACGGCGCGGCCCAGCGTCGCATCTGGACCGCCGAATCCGACCAGACCAGCGCCATTGCCGAAGGCATTGCCCAGGACAAGGACTTCACCAAGCGCCTGCTGGCCGCCTGCGGCGTGCCCGTGCCCGAGGGCCAGATCGTGCGCAGCCCCGAGGAAGCCTGGGAAGTCGCGCAGGACATCGGTTTCCCCGTCACCGTCAAGCCTTCCGACGGCAACCATGCGCGCGGCGTGACCCTGGAGCTGTCCCAGGAAGCCGATATCAAGGCCGCGTTTGCGCTGGCCGAGCCCGAGGGCTCGGACGTGATCGTCGAGAAATTCATCGACGGCGTGGAGCACCGCCTGCTGGTGGTGGGCGGCAAGGTGGTGGCCGCGACCAAGGGCGAGACCGTCTCCGTCTACGGCAACGGCAAGGCCACGCTGCGCGAGCTGGTGGAAGTGCTGAACCAGGACCCGCGCCGCGGCCCCGAGCAGGAATATCCGCTGGACTGGATCAACCTGGAGGCCGGCGCCGTCAAGCTCGAACTCAACCGCCAGCATGTCACGCCCGACTCCGTGATTCCCCAGGGCCAGGGCGTGCTGCTGCAGCGCAACGGCAATATGGCCATCGACTGCCTGGATGACGTGCATCCCGACGTGGCCTACTACGCCACGCTGGCGGCCAAGATCGTGGGCCTGGACATTGCCGGCATGGACATGATCCTCAAGGACGTGTCCCAGCCCATGCAGGGCCAGGGCGCCATTCTCGAAGTCAACGCCGGCCCCGGCCTGCTGATGCACCTCAAGCCCACCAGCGGCGCACCGCGCCCCGTGGGCATGGCGATCGCCGACCACCTGTTCCCGCGCGAGGACGGCCCCGGCGCCGGCCGCATCCCCGTGGTGGGCATCGTGGGTACGCGGGGCAACGCCTTCATCTCGCGCCTGGTCGGCTGGCTGCTGCAGCTGTCGGGCAAGCTGACCGGCGTGGCCTGCAGCGAAGGCATGTTCCTGGCCAACCGCCAGACCCAGAAGACCAATACCGCCAACTGGGCCGGCGCCCACCGCCTGCTGACCAACCGCCTGGCCCAGGCCGCGGTGATCCAGACCACCTCTCGCTCCATCCTCGAGGAAGGCCTGGCCTATGACCGCTGCCTGGTCGGCGTGGTCACCGACATGGACGGCTACGAAGCCCTGGCCGACCACGATGTGCTCGAGCCCGGCCAGATGCGCCGCGTGATCCGCACCCAGATCGACGTGGTGCTGGACGAAGGCGCGGGCGTGCTCAACGCCGACCTGCCCGAGGTGGCCGAGCTCGCCGAGCTCTGCGATGGCGAAGTGATTCTGTACTCCACCGACGCCGGCAATGCCGCGGTCGCCGCTCACCGCGCCAACACCGAGGCCCAGCACGAGGGTGGCCGTGCCGTCTTCGTCAAGGGCAGCAACGTGGTGCTGGCCACCGGTGCGCAGGAGCGCGTGCTGGGCACGCTCGAGGCCTTGAGCCTGCCCGGCGGCAAGCGCCCCGACACGCCGGCCCTGCTGGCCGCGATTGCTACCGCCTGGGCACTGGATATCACGCCCGACCTGATCGGCGCCGGTATCAAGACCTTCGAGTACAACGCTTAATTTCACGCCACCCACGACGAAATGCATGCACGGCCGGCCCTGCGCCGGCCTGCGAGCCGAAAGAAAACTATGCAGATCAACCGCATCCGAGCCTTGCGTGGCCCCAACCTCTGGACTCGCAGCACCGCCATCGAGGCCATCGTGCACTGCGAAGACAGCGAACAGCTGTACACGGCCATCCCCGGCTTCGAAGAAAAGCTGCGCGCGCGCTTCCCGACCATCGCCACGCTGCAGCCCCATGGCGCGGACCAGCGACTGTCGCTGGCCCATGTGCTGGAAGTCGCGGCCCTGTCGCTGCAGGCCCAGGCCGGCTGCCCCGTGACCTTCAGCCGCACCCACGAGACCGTGGAGCGCGGCACCTTCCAGGTGGTCGTCGAATACTCCGAGGAAGCCGTGGGCAAGCGGGCCATGGAAAAGGCCGAGGCCCTGATCCAGGCCGCGCTGAACGACACCCCGTTTGACGCCGACGCCGTCATCGCCGAGCTGCGCGAGCTCGACGAGGACGACCGCATCGGCCCCTCGACCGGCGCCATCGTCGATGCGGCCGTGGCCCGCGGCATTCCGTTCCGCCGCCTGACCACAGGCTCGCTGGTGCAGCTGGGCTGGGGCTCCAAGGCCCGCCGCTTCCAGGCGGCCGAGCTGGACTCGACCAGCGCCGTGGCCGAATCCATCGCCCAGGACAAGGACCTGACCAAGCGCCTGCTGCACGCGGCCGGCGTGCCCGTGCCGCTGGGCCGCCCCGTGGCCGATGTCGAAGACGCCTGGGCCGTCGCCCAGGAAGTGGGCCTGCCCGTGGTGGTCAAGCCCCAGGACGGCAACCAGGGCAAGGGCGTGGTGGTCAACATCACCACCCGCGAAGGCCTGGAGGCCGCCTACAAGACGGCCAGCGAATTCGGCGACGAAATCATGGTCGAGCGCTTTCTGCCGGGCCATGACTTCCGCCTGCTGGTGGTCGGCGGCCAGCTGGTGGCCGCGGCCCGCCGCGAGCCGCCCCAGGTGCTGGGCGACGGTCAGCACACGATTCGCGAGCTGGTCGACATCGTCAACCAGGACCCGCGCCGCGGCTCCGGCCACGGCACGGCGCTGACCAAGGTCCGCCTGGACGACATCGCCATCGCGCGCATTGCCAGCGAAGGCCTGAGCCCCGACAGCGTGCCCGCCCAGGGCCAGCGCGTGGTGCTGCGCAACAATGCCAATCTGTCCACGGGCGGCAGCGCCACCGATGTGACCGATGACGTGCACCCCGAAATCGCCGCGCGCGCCATCGAGGCCGCCCAGACCATCGGCCTGCACATCTGCGGCGTGGACGTGGTCTGCGAGACCATGCTCAAGCCCCTGGAAGAGCAAAGCGGCGGCATCGTGGAAGTGAATGCCGCGCCCGGCCTGCGCATGCACCTGGCACCCTCCTTCGGCAAGCCCCGCAATGTGGGCGTGCCCATGGTGGACGAGCTGTTCGCGCCCGGCAACGACGGCCGCATTCCGCTGGTCGCCGTCACTGGCACCAACGGCAAGACCACGACCACGCGCGTGATCGCCCATCTGTTCACCTCGCACGGCTGGCGCACGGCCATGACGAATACCGATGGCGTCTACGTCAACGGCCGCCAGATCGACAGCGGCGACTGTTCGGGCCCGCGCAGCGCACGCAACGCCCTGGCCCACCCCGAGACCGATGCGGCCGTGCTCGAATGCGCACGCGGCGGCATTCTGCGCGAAGGCCTGGGCTTCGACCGCTGCCAGGTGGCCGTGGTCACCAATGTGGGCGAAGGCGACCACCTGGGCCTGAACTTCATCACTACCAAGGAAGATGTGGGCGTGCTCAAGCGCGTCATCGTGCAGAACGTGGCCCCCGACGGCTATGCCGTGCTCAACGCCGCCGACCCGCTGGTCGCCGCCATGGCCCATGTCTGCCCCGGCAAGGTCATCTTCTTTGCCGCCGACCGCCACCACCCGGTGATGGCCACGCACCGCGCCCAGGGCAGCCGCGTGGTCTATGTGGACGGCGACTCCATCGTGGCCGCCGAGGGCTCGTGGCGCGAGTCCATTCCGATGCGCGAGATTCCGCTCACGCGCAACGGCAGCATCACCTTCCAGGTGGAAAACGTGATGGCCTCCATCGGTGCCGCCTGGGCTGCAGGCCTGCCCTGGCAGACCATACGCCGCGGCCTGGCCGGCTTCCTCAACGACAGCGACAACGCACCCGCACGCTTCAACGTGATGGAGTACAGGGGCGCGACCATCATCGCCGACTACGGCCACAACCCCGACGCCATACGCGCGCTGTCCCAGGCCGTGGAAGCCATGCCCGCCAAGAAGCGCAGCGTGGTGATCTCCGGCGCCGGCGACCGCCGCGACCAGGACATCGTCGAGCAGACCCAGATCCTGGGCAAGGTGTTCGACGACGTGATCCTGTACCAGGACGCCTGCCAGCGCGGCCGCGAGGACGGCGAAGTCCTGACCCTGCTGAAGAAGGGCCTGGAAGGCGCGCCGCGCACCAGCTACAGCACCGAAATCCATGGCGAGTTCATCGCCATCGACCACGCTCTGGCCCGCCTGCAACCCGGCGACCTGTGCCTGGTGCTGGTGGATCAGGTGGAAGAGGCGCTGGAGCATCTGCGCCAGCATGTGGCCCATCAGTAAACACTGAGCGCCCGCCACAAAGCCCGGCCAAGCGCCGGGCTTTTCTTATGAAAAATAGAGCATTATTCCCAGGCAGAATAAGTGCTTGCCGCGTATTCACGGGATTGCAAGGCACGGCAGCTGCCGTATGATGCGCGCATCTCCGCCGTCCGCCCATGTCTTTGCATTCACTTCGCCGTATCGCCACCTGCCTGCTGGGCCGGTGGGTGCTGGCATGGTTTGCGCTGTCCATAGGCGTGGCCGTGGCTTCGCCTCTGCTGCAGACCCAGGGCTTTGAGCTGATCTGCACCAGCACCGGTGCCGTGAAGATGATCGCCAAGGGCGAGGATGGCGGCACCCTGGGCGCGGGCCATCTGGACTGCCCCATGTGCCTGCCGCATGTGGCGCCGCCACCGCCGCTGCTGCAGCTGCCGGTCCCCACGCAATCGCCGCTATGGCATGCGCTGCAGCCCGTGCAGGCCGCGCGCATCGCCGCCATCACGGCCGCACCCCTGCCCGCGCGCGGGCCTCCTGTGTCTTACCTCTGAAATCTCTCTGGCCATAGCCATGCCAGGCACTGCCCGCTCACGCGGCCAGTGCGCACGGCCGTGGCCGCTATCGGATTCACGAGGGGGCCGCCCCGGCCCCGAGGTAAGCATTGATGAAAAAGCATTTTCTGCCACTCATGGCGAGTGGCATCGCCCTGCCGTGGCTGGCCCAGACGGCCTGGGCCCAGAACGACGCCACGGACACTCCCGAGCGCAGCAAGACGCTGGGCGTGGTCACCGTCAACGGCGGCCAGCCCAGCTCGCTGCCCACGCAGATCCCGACCACCATAGAAGGCATCACGCGCGAGGAGATCGAGACCCGCATCAACGCCACGGACAGCGAGGACGCGCTCAAGTACATGCCCAGCCTGCTGGTGCGCAAGCGCTATATCGGCGACTACAACCACGCCATCCTCTCCACCCGGGCTTCGGGCACGGGCAATAGCGCGCGCTCCGCGGTCTATGCGGACGGCATTCTGCTGTCCAACTATCTGGGCAACGGCATTGCCAACGGCAGCAACTACGCACCGCGCTGGGGCCTGGTCACGCCCGAGGAAATCGAGCGCGTGGACGTGATGTACGGCCCGTTTTCCGCGGCCTACCCAGGCAACTCCGCAGGCGCCGTGGTGGACTATGTGACCCGCATGCCGGACAAGCTCGAAGCCCATGTGGCGGCCGGCTACTCTTCCCAGCCCAACCATCTCTATGGCAGCAGCCAAACCTTCAACAGCTGGAACAGCAGCGCCTCCATAGGCAGCAGAAGCGGCGACTGGTCGTTCTGGATCAATGTCAACCACACCGACAGCCAGGGCCAGCCGCTGACCTTCGCCACCGCGACCCAGGCATCCGGCAAGCCCGGCAGCGCGGGCATCCCCGTCAGCGGCGCCATCCCGGGGCTCAACACCACCAACCTGCCCTGGTACATCCTGGGCGCGGGCACGCAGTACCGTACCCAGCAGGATCACGCCAAGATCAAGCTGGCCTACGACATCACGCCGACCCTACGCGCCAGCTACACCCTGGGCTGGTGGCAGAACAGCTCCAAGGGCCGGCCGCAAAGCTATCTGCGCGGCCCCGACGGCCAGCCCGTCTACAGCGGCCCCATCAATATCGACGGCAAGAGCTACACGCTGTCGCCCACGGCCTTTGGCCTGTCCAACGACGACCAGACCCACACCATGCACGGCGTCTCGGTCAAGAGCCATACCCAAGGCCGTTTCGACTGGGAACTCAGCGCCAGCCTCTACGACTACGGCCGGGACCAGCAGCGCGTGCCCACGGTGGCCATGCCGGCCGCCGCGCTGGGCGGCAGCGGCACGTTGCAGGACCAGGGCGGCACGGGCTGGAACACCCTGGCCGCCAAGGGCACCTGGCGCCCCCAAGGCCTGCAGGGCGCGCATATCGTGGACTTCGGCCTGGGCCGCGATGCCTACAAGCTCAATATCAGCAAGTACAACGTGCAGGGAGACTGGCTGTCCGGCCCCGCCAATCTGCAGTCCCTGGTGAGCCAGGTCGGCGGACGCAGCGAAACCAGCTACCTCTGGGCGCAGGACAGCTGGCGCCTGGCGCCGCAATGGAAGGCCGTGCTGGGCCTGCGCTGGGAAGACTGGAGCGCGAGCCAGGGCCGCACGGCAACCGCCGGCAGCCAGCTGGCCTATGACCGGCGCAGCGAAGCGCATTTCTCGCCCAAGGCCGCGCTGGCCTATCAGCTAAGCCGCGACACCACGCTCAAGGCCTCCATAGGCCGGGCCGTGCGCTTTCCGACCGTGGGCGAGCTCTACGGCGCGACCACGGGCGGCGCGCTGTCCTTCATCAACAACCCTTATCTCAAGCCCGAGCAGTCCTGGACCAGCGAGCTCTCGGCCGAGAAGGACCTGGGCAACGGCCTGCTGCGCGCCACGCTGTTTCATGAAACCACCAAGGACGCGCTCTACAGCCAGCTGATTCCCGGCACCACCACCTCGGCCGTGCAGAACGTGGACAAGGTGCGCACCACGGGCCTGGAGCTCGCCTATGCGGCGCAATCCGTGGGGATCCGCGGGCTGGATCTGGGCGCAAGCCTGACCTATGCCGACTCGAGGATCGTGGCCAACGCCGCCAACCCGGCCAGCGTGGGCAAGTGGCAGCCGCGCGTGCCGCGCTGGCGTGCCACGGCCTATGCGACCTACCAGCCCAGCGACCGCTGGGCCTTCACGGTCGCGGCGCGCTACAGCGGCCGCCAGTACTCGAACCTGGACAACAGCGATGTCAATGCCGGCACCTATATGGGGGCCAGCAAATACTTCACCGTGGATCTGCGCGCCCGCTACCAGATCGACAAGCAGCTGTCCGCGGCCTTTGGCATAGACAACGCCAACAACTACCAATACTGGAACTTCCACCCCTATCCGCAGCGCACCTACAGCGCCTCGCTGCGCTGGGATATGTGAGTGCGCTCAGCGCGCGGCCATGGCCAGCAGCCCATGGCTGTTGCGCATGCGGAAAGTCCCCATGGCCGCCAGCAGGGCCAGCGCCAGGCCCAGGGCGCAAGCGCCCTGCCAGCCGCCGCGGCTCCAGGCCAGGGTGCCCAGGGCAGAGCCCGCGGCCGCGCCCAGAAAATAGCCGGTCATATAAACGGCATTCATGCGCCCGCGCGCCGCGGGCAGCAGCTGGGCCACGCTGGCCTGGTTGGTGATGTTCAGGCATTGCAGGCCCAGATCTATCACCACCATGCCCAGGACAAACCAGCCCAGGTGCGCGCCGCCCCACCAGAGCATGGGCCAGGACAGCAGCAGGGCCAGGGCGCCGATCGCACAGCTCACGCGGCCCAGGCCCTTGTCCACCAGGCGTCCGGCCTGGGTCGCGACCAGCGCGCCGGCCGCCCCCGCCAGGCCGATCAGACCGATCTGCCCGTCATCCAGGCCCAGCGGCCCGCCCGACAGCTGCAGCGCCATGGTCGAGAACAGCACGCTGACCGAGGCGAATGCCAGGGCGCTGACCAGGGTGCGCTGGCGCAGTCCGACCTGGCTGCACAGCAGCTGCCACATGCTGCTCAGCACCTGTGGATAACTGACAGGGCTGAGATTGCGCGATGCGGGCAGGGCCTGCCACAGCCATAGCGCGACCACCACCATGATGGCCGCCGCCCCCTGGTAGACGGCCTGCCAGCCCCAGGCCTCGGAGACCATGCCGGCCACGCTGCGCGCCAGCAAAATGCCCAGCAGCAGCCCGCTCATGACCCAGCCCACGGCCCTGCCGCTCTGGCCCGGCAGGGCCAGGGCCGCCGCCATGGGCACCAGCACCTGGGCCGCCACCGAGAACAGGCCCGCCACCAGGGTTCCGAGCAGAAACACAGGCAAGCTCTGGGCCTGACCGCACAGGGCCTGGCCCGCGGCGGCCAGCAGCATCAGGGCCACGGCCAGGCCACGGCGCTGCAGCTTGTCGCCCAGCGGCGCCAGCAGCAGCAGGCCGGCCGCATAGGCGGTCTGCGCCAGCGTCACGCTGGAGGCGGCAGCGGCTTCGTCCACGCCGAAATGCTCGGCAATCGAATGCAGCAGCGGCTGGTTGAAGTAATTGCCACCCGCGCACAGGCCGCAGGCCAGTGCCATCAGCAACAGGGAAGAAGCACCCAGGCCTTGCGGCGCGGCTGCAGCGGAGTTCTCGGACATCGGAAAAACGCGTGATGGCGGCTGCCCGGCAAGGCGGCCGCGAATACAGGGATATGGGATAGGGAGGGCGAAGCCCATGCCGGGTGGCTGCCCGCAGGCAGGCCGGCTTTGCGGCAAGGCCGCATTGCAGGAATGCAGGCGGCTCGCCAGATGCCCGATTGTCGCCAGCGGTCCCGAACTCCGCTGCACGCGGCCCCAATGCCCCCGAAGCTCACCAAGGGTTAACCCTTGGCAATCAGAGCACAGCGCGCCGGCCGCCAACGGGCTTATGCTTTCGGGCATGAAACCTCTTACCTTCCTCCTGGCCGCCTGCGCTGCCGCGGCCGCAGCCGTCTCGTTCATGAGCCTGAGCCACGCCGAGCAGATCGGCGCCGTGGACACGGTCTTCAAGTTCATCGGCCCGGACCACAAGATCGTGGTCGATGCCTATGACGACCCCAAGGTGCCGGGCGTGACCTGCTATGTCTCGCGGGCCAAGACCGGCGGCATCAAGGGCGGGCTGGGCCTGGCCGAGGACCGCTCCGAGGCCTCCATCGCCTGCCTGGCCACGGGCGCCATCCAGTTCCCGGCAGCGCTCAAGCAGCAGGAGGAGGTGTTCACCGAGCGCACCTCGCTGCTGTTCAAGCGCCTGCGGGTGGTGCGCATGGTGGACGCCAAGCGCAACGCCCTGGTCTATATGACCTATTCGGACCGCGTGATCGAAGGCTCGCCGCAGAACAGCGTGACGGCCGTGGCCGTGCCCCAGGGCACGGCGATTCCGCTGAAACAGTAAGGCACCCAAACCCAGCGCACTCCAGCCCAGGGACGCCAGGCAAGAGCCGCCTCGCAGCGAGGGCGTCGTCCCCCTCCCGCGAAGCGAGAGAGGGCGACGTGCAAAGGGGAAGCCGCGCAGCGGCTCAGGGGTTGCTATCTCTACAAGCCTGCACGAAGGCGGCCAGCGCGGGCGAGCGCCGCTTGCCCGCGCGCTGCACCAGAGAGAAATGCCGCCACATGCGCGGCAGCGTGGTCGGCAGGATTTCCAGCTCCTGGGTCTGCAGTTGGGCCTGGACCAGCACGCGCGACAGGCAGCTGATGCCCAGGCCCTGGGCCACGCAGCGCGCAATCGCCTCGGAGCTGCCCAGGGTGGCCGCGGCCGGCAGCTGGTGCAGATGGGGCAGCAGCGCATGCTCGACCATCTCGCGTGTGCCCGAGCCCGGCTCGCGCAGCAACCAGGCAGCCTTGCGCAGCGAGGCCACGCCCAGCGGCTTGAGCCGCGCCTGCTGCGCCAGCGGGTCCCGGGGCGCGGCGACGATCACCAGCTCGTCGCGCAGCCAGGGCTCCACCTCCAGACCCTGCCAGTGGCTGCTGCCCTCGATCAGCCCCATGTCCACCTCCATGGCCTGCACGGCCTCGCCCACCTCCTGCGTATTCGCGATCTGCAGGTCCACGCGCACCAGCGGATGGGATCTGGCCAGCCGCGCCAGCACCTCGGGCAGTGCATACGTACCTATGGTGGTACTGGCCGCCACGCGCAGGCGCACCGGCATATTGGCGGCCCGGGCGGAAAAAGCCTCTTCGATGCCGCGCGCCTGCTCCAGCACGGCCAGGGCCTGCGGCAGCAGGGCGCGGCCCGCGTCGTTGAGCACCAGGCGCTTGCCCACGCGCTCGAACAGCTGCACGCCCAGGCCCTGCTCCAGCTGCTGCAGCGCCGCGCTCGTCGCGGACTGCGACAGCGCTACGGTTTCTGCAGCAGCAACCGTCGTTCCGCTCTGGGCTACGGCGCAAAAAATCTCGAACTGGCGCAGGGTGAGGTGCAGCATGGCTTGGCGGCTTGGTGGAGGAGGATGCGGTGACGGGCAGGCCTGGCGGCATGGGCCGCAGAACTTCCGCTTAGCCGAAAAACTCGGCCATCAATCATGAATCTACCTGTTTTATAGGTTGATCTTACAAAAACTATTCGTTATACAAATATAACCAACAAATCTAAAGTGACCTCCAGGCTCGCGGTCCGATCTCTTGTCGGCCCTCAGAGCGTGTTCACGGTCTCTACGCAGCCGCGTTGGAGCGCAATCGGGATGAGTTCGAAGCGATGGCTCGCCGCTTGCACCAGGGTGCAAGCCAGAGACAGCGCGCTGAAATCGCCCGATTTCGCACCAACCCTTCGGGACAGCGGCTTTGCGGGCGGTCTGCAGCGTTGCAAATCCTCGCAATAGCGTGGCTATTGCTGCGGTGTTGCGCCTTGCACCCCATCCCGCAAAGCCGCTGTCGCGGCGCGAGGAGATCGTGAACACGCTCTCAACGAAAGGTCACGATGAACACCACCACTCTCAAGAACTCCTCCCAGCCGGCCGGCTGGATGCAGAAAACCGGCGGCATGTTGCCCGGCCTGCTGCTGGCGGCCGCCATTGCCGCCGTGGCCACCTGGGCCGCTCAATTTCCCTTCATCCGCTCCAACGGCCTGAGCGCGCTGACGCTGGCCATCCTCATCGGCCTGGTCATAGGCAACACCGTCTACCCCTCGCTTGCGGGCAGCTGCGCCAGCGGCGTGGGCTTTGCCAAGGCGCGTCTGCTGCGCACCGGCATCGTGCTCTACGGTCTGCGCCTGACCTTTCAGGACATAGGCCAGGTCGGCATGGCCGGCGTGCTCATCGATGCGCTGGTGCTGGCCAGCACCTTCCTCCTGGCCCAGTGGGTGGGCCGCAAGCTGCTGGGCCTGGACAAGCGCACCACCATGCTGGTGGGCGCGGGCGCCTCCATCTGCGGCGCCGCGGCCGTGCTGGCCACCGAGCCCGTGGCCAAGGGCCGCTCCGAAGACGTGGCCGTGGCCGTGGCCACCGTGGTGGTGTTCGGCACCGTAGGCACTTTTCTCTACCCGGCGCTGTTCCACTGGAATGCGGAATACGGCTGGCTCAACACCAGCCTGCAGCAGTACGGAGTGTTCGTGGGCTCCACCGTGCACGAGGTCGCCCAGGTCGTGGCCGCCGGCGAAGCCATAGGCAGCCAGGCCGCCGATACCGCGGTGATCGCCAAGATGGTGCGTGTGATGATGCTGGCGCCGTTTCTGCTGATGCTGTCCATGTGGCTGTCGCGCAGCGAGCGCGCCGAGGGCGTGAGCCAGGGCCGTGCCGGCGGCAAGATCACCATTCCCTGGTTTGCGCTGGGCTTTGTGGCCATGGCCGGCGTGAATTCCCTGGGCCTGCTGCCCGAGGCCATCGTGAGCTGGGGCGTGCAACTGGACAACGCGCTGCTGGCCATCGCCATGGCCGCCCTGGGCCTGACCACCCATATAGGCGCGGTGCGCGCCGCGGGCACCAAGCCGCTGCTGCTGGCCCTGATCCTGTTCGCCTGGCTGCTGGTCGCGGGCCTGCTGCTGAATCTGTGGATTCCCACGCTGTTTTGATAGCTGCCTGCGCTTGATCAGCAAATAGATCAAGCCAAAAGCATGAGGAAACCAAAGTCAGGAGAGCGCAAACCGCTCTCCTTTTTTTGGCTCAAAGCAAAACCAAGGGAATACCCTTTATATTCATGCAGACCAAATTAATTTGAACTGCAAATTAATTGCAAGCACAGCAAAATACAGCCATGTCTTTTGCCGATGCCCCCTCCCGCGACCGTCTGGGTTTTCTCATGGTCACCCTCACCCGCCAGTGGCGCCGCCTGGTTGAAGAGCAGCTGGCCGCCAGCGGCCTGACCGACGCCACCTGGACGCCGCTGATCCATCTGCGCGCCTGGGGCGACGGCGTGACGCAGAAGGAGCTGGCCGAGCGCGTGGGCCTGGACGGCTCCAGCCTGGTGCGCCTGCTGGACATTCTGGAAGGCCACGGCTGGGTCGAGCGCCGTGCCGACGCCGCCGACCGCCGCAGCAAGCGCATCTTTCTGACCGCGGGCGGCAATGCCGCCGTGGACCGCATCCGCGCCACCATGCTGCAGGCCGAGCTATCCATGCTGCAGGACCTCGACGACGCCGAGGTGGAGGCCATGCTGGGCAGCGTCAACAAGATCCGCGCGCGCATGGAACAGCTGCATGTGGGCCGCGACGAGGAGCGCGCATGAGCCTGGCCGCCTACGACCATCTGCTGGAGCGCGCCGCCCGCTGGGGCTTTGACAGCGCGCGGCTGCGCCAGCATCTGCGCACGGCTTTTGCGGTCTGTATCGCCGTGTTCGCGGCCTGGGCCCTGGGACTCGAGCATCCGCAATGGGCGGGCATGACGGTCTGGGCCGCCTCCCAGCCGCTGCGCGGCCAGCTGCTCGAGAAAAGCTTTTTCCGCGTCGCGGGCACCATCGTCGGCACGGCCGCCGGCGTGGTCCTGGTGTTGATTGCGCGCGGCGACCTGCTGTGGCTGGTCACGGGCCTGGCCGTATGGATGGGCCTGTGCGCAGGCCTGGGCAATCTGCAGCGCAGCTTTGCCTCCTACGGCACCATGCTGGCCGGCTATTCGGCCTCCATGGTGGCTTTGCTGGACAACGGCAACCCCGCCCATGTCTACGCACTGGGCTGGGATCGCTTGTTTACCGCGCTGACCGGCGTGGTCGCGGCCCTTGTCGTGGGCTGGCTGTTCACGCCGGTGGGCGCTGAAATCCCCGGCAACGGCAAGGTGCGCCGACTCTGCGCCCGCCTGCTGCGCGATATTGCGGAGGCCGCACAGGCCACGGCCCGAGGCCAGAGCAACCTCAGCCCCAGGGATCTGGCCGAACGGCTGGCCGCGATGGCCGTCATTGAAGAAGGCCTCGACCCGCATGCCGCCGGCTCGCAGCGCTCTCGCCGCGCCGTGCGCGCGCTGCGCCGCCTGATCAATACACAGATCTCGGCCCTGCTCTGGCTACGCGACAGCACGGGCAAAACCATCACTCCCGAGTTCTCGGCCGAACAGGCACAGGCCATGACGGCCGCACTGGAGCAGGCCGCCAAGCTGCTGGAGACCCAGCCCGCACCGCTGGCCGCCATTGAAGCCATCGCCACGGCCCGCGCGGCCGCTGCGGGCTGGGGCCATGCCGAGGAAATCCTGACCAATCTGGGTCTGGCCCTGCAGGCCCATTTTGTGGCTGCCAGCGATCTGACCCTGCCCGCCCACCACCGCGCACGCCAGCTGCCCGTGGTGCTGCACAGCGACTGGGTGGGCGCACGCCGCGCCATGCTGCGCGCCTTCAGCGCCATCTTTCTGGTGGGCCTGATCTGGGTGATCACCGGCTGGCATGGCGGCGCCTATATGCTCTTGGGCCTGTCGGTGATGATCACCGTGTTCTCCTCCTTCGAGAACCCGGCCTTCACCATGCGCTATGTCATTCTGGGGCAGGCCATGGGCGCGGTCGTGGCGCTGATCTGCCAATGGTTTGCCTGGCCGTTTGCCAACAGCCAGTTGCAGATGGTGCTGATGATGCTGCCCTTCATCTTCATCGGCGCGCTGCTGTTCAGCCACCGCCGCACCATGCTGTCGGGCTATGACTGCAACATGGTCATCCTGCTCGCGCTGTGGCCGCATTTCCCCTACCAGCTGGATGTGGGCCACTCCCTGTCCATGGCCTTCGCCATCGTCACCGGCCCGCTGGCCGGCTGGGCTGCTTATCGCTTCATCCTGCCCATCACCGTGCAAGGCCGGCTCAACGGTCTGCGCGCCATGATGGTGCATGAACTGCAGGACATGGCTGCCGCACCGCTGCATGCGCGCGACGTGCGCGTCTGGCGCGCCCGTCTCTACCACCGGCTGCTGCGCCTGGTGCGCGCCTCCGAAAAGGTCAGCGCCCCCGCCGTGCAGGATGCCGCCGACTGCGGCCTGGCCGCGCTGCGCGTGGGCAAGGCCGTGTTGATTCTGCACGCATTGGAAGACGATCTGCCTTTATCCGAAAGCACCTTGCGCGGCGTGCGCAGCGCGCTGCAAAGACTGCAGCAGTTGCCCGACGCCCCCGCCAAGGCCGTGCCACTGCTGCAAGGTGTGGCCCGGCGCATACAGCAGCGCCAGCCCGAGCAGGCTCTGCAACTGCGGCTGGCCGCCCAGGACATAGGCGCACACCAGGACTTTTTTGCCAGCACCGCCAGCCTTGCCTGATGGCGATCGCCCGGAAAAGCCGCTCTCGCAGCGGCTTTTTTCTTTCCGGCGCCCTCGGTTCGGCCGCCTGCGGCCGCGATACCCCTGATGCCTCCGCGGAGGATGCGCAGCCCCTGCCGCAGGCGTACAGTAATTGAACGTCCATCCGTGGAAAGGCAACCGCCATGTGGGTGCTGCTCCTTCTGCCGTTCATCGGCCTGCTGTACGTGCCGCTGTACAACCATGCACAGCCCACGCTGTTCGGCTTCCCGTTCTTCTACTGGTATCAGCTGCTCTGGGTGTTCATCAGCGCCCTGCTGACCTGGCTGGTCTACCGCCACTATTTCGGCGCGTCCGACGAGGAGCAGACATCATGAGCGGCGCCACCATCCACTGGACCGCGCTCGCGGTCTTCGTGTTCTTCTTCGCGCTGGTCACGGTGCTGGGCTTCGTCGCCACGCGCTGGCAGCGCGGGGCCGCAGCACCGGCCCAGCATCTTGACGAATGGGGCCTGGGCGGCCGGCGCTTCGGCGGCTGGATCACCTGGTTCCTCGTGGGCGGCGACTTCTACACGGCCTATACCGTGATCGCGGTGCCGGCCCTGGTCTACGCGGTCGGCGCCTACGGCTTCTTCGCCCTGCCCTACACCATCGTGGTCTACCCCATAGTCTTCGCGATCATGCCGCGGCTGTGGCAGGCGGCCCGCAAGGCCGGCCATGTGACCGCGGCCGACGTGGTCTACGGCCACTACGGTTCGCGCACGCTGGAGCTGGCCGTGGCCCTCACGGGCGTGATCGCCACCATGCCCTATATCGCGCTGCAGCTGGTCGGCATGCAGGTGGTGATCCAGGCCCTGGGCCTGCAGGGAGAGCTGCCGCTGGCCCTGGCCTTCGTGATCCTGGCGCTCTACACCTACTCGGCCGGGCTGCGCGCGCCGGCGCTGATCGCCTTCGTCAAGGACTTGATGATCTACATCGTGGTGCTCGCCGCCGTGGTGCTGGTGCCGGCCAAGCTCGGCGGCTACGCGGCCGTGTTCCAGGCCGCGGACAGCGCCTTCGCGGCCAAGGGCGGCAGCACGGGCCTGCTGCTGGAGCCCGCCCAGATGCTGCCCTATGCCACGCTGGCCCTGGGCTCGGCACTGGCGGCCTTCATGTACCCGCACACGCTGACCGGCATCTTCGCGGCCAAGAGCGCCAACACCATCCGCAAGAATGCGGTGTTCCTGCCCGCCTATACGCTGCTGCTGGGCCTGATCGCCCTGCTGGGCTATATGGCCTATGCCGCACACCTGAGCATCAAGACGCCCAACGATGTGGTGCCGGCACTGTTCGCCACGCTGTTCCCCGAGTGGTTCAGCGGCTTCGCGTTCGCGGCCATCGCCATCGGCGCCCTGGTGCCTGCGGCCGTGATGTCCATAGGCGCGGCCAACCTGTTCACGCGCAATTTTTGGAAGGCCTATGTGAACCCCGAAGTGACGCCCGAAGGCCAGGCCAAGGTGGCCAAGCTGGCTTCGCTGGTCGTCAAGCTCGGTGCGCTGGTGTTCATACTGTTCGTGCCCACGCAATTCGCTCTGTACCTGCAACTGCTGGGCGGCGTCTGGATAGTCCAGACCTTCCCCGCTGTGGTCTGCGGCCTGTTCTACAAGGGGCTGCGCGCTCCGGCCCTGCTCACGGGCTGGGCCGTGGGCATGCTGGCGGGCACGGCCCTGGCGTTTGCCGACGGCATCAAACCGGTCCATGCGTTTGTGCTCGGCGGCCACAGTTTCGCGGTCTACACGGGACTGTTCGCGCTGCTGCTCAACTTCGTGGCCGTGCTGGCCGTGCAGGCCTTGCTGTCCGTGGGGCACCATGAGACGCCCCATGCACATGCCTGAGCCTGCGACCCGATTGAGACCGCCCATGAAAAAAGCCACTGTGACCACACAGCGGCTTTGCTGAAGGGGATGCAGCGCCAGAATCAACGCTGAACCCGCCAGAGACGCCAAGCAAGAGCCGCCTCGCGGCGAGGGCGTCGTCCCCCTCCGGGGGAAGCCGCGTAGCGGCTCAGGGGGTTACACGCAAGTGATGGCCACCGCCTTGGAAACCAGATAGGCCTCCAGTGCCTCGGGGCCGCCCTCGGAGCCGTAGCCCGAATCCTTGATGCCGCCGAAGGGCAGCTCGGCCGAAGGCAGAGCCGGCTGGTTCACCCACAACATGCCGGCTTCCACATCCTGGGCCAGCTGGTGGGCGGACTTGAGCGAGCGCGTGAACGCATAGGCAGCCAGGCCATAGGAGAGGCGGTTGGCCTCTTGAATAGCATCCTCGAGTTTGTCAAAGCCGCGAATCGCCGCCACGGGGCCGAAAGGCTCCTGATTGAAGATGTCGGCCGTCAAGGGCACATCGGCCAGCACCGTGGGCGCGAAGAAGTTGCCGGCAGAGCCAAAGGATGCGCCGCCCGTCATCAGCTTGGCACCGCTTTGCTCGGCGTTCTGGATCAGCTGGGTCAGCGCGGTCACGCGGCGCGGATTGGCCAGCGGCCCCATCTGCACGCCTTTCTCCAGGCCGTTGCCCACGTTCAGCGCCTCGGCATGGGCGACCATGGCGCTGGTGAACTCCTCACGCACGCTGTTGTGCACCAGAAAGCGCGTGGGCGAGATGCAGACCTGGCCGGCGTTGCGGAACTTGGCCGCGCCCGCGGCCTTGACCGCCAGCTGCACGTCGGCGTCCTCGGCCACGATCACCGGAGCATGGCCGCCCAGCTCCATGGTGGAGCGCTTCATGTGCTGGCCGGCCAGCGCGGCCAGTTGCTTGCCCACGGCCGTGGAGCCCGTGAAGGTCACCTTGCGGATCACGGGATGGGCAATCAGATATTCGGAAATCTGCGCGGGATTGCCATAGACCAGACCCACCACACCGGCAGGAATGCCGGCATCGACAAAGCACTTGAGCAGGGCGGCGGGAGAGGCCGGGGTTTCCTCGGGCGCCTTGACCAGGAAGGAGCAGCCCGAAGCCAGGGCCGCGCCGATCTTGCGCACGATCTGGTTGACGGGGAAATTCCAGGGCGTGAAGGCCGCCACCGGGCCCACAGGCTCCTTGATCACCAGCTGCTGCTGCTCGGGCCGGCGCGAGGGCACGATGCGGCCGTAGATGCGCAGCGCCTCGTCGGCAAACCACTCGATGATGCCGGCGCCGGCAACGATCTCGACCTTGGCCTCGGCCAGCGGCTTGCCCTGCTCCTGCGTCAGCAACGCTGCAATCTCGTCGGCACGCTCCTTGAGCAGGGCTGCGGCACGGCGCATGATGGCGCCGCGCTCATGGGCAGACACCTTGCGCCAGACCTGAAAGCCCTTGTCTGCCGCCGCCAGGGCGCGGTCCAGGTCAGGAATATCGGCGTGGGCGACATGGCCGATCACCTCGCCCGTGGCCGGATTGCGGACATCAATTTTCTTGCCGCTGGCAGCGTCCTGCCACTGACCGTCGATCAAAAGCTGGGTATCCGGGTATGCAGTGCTCATCGCATGACTCATCTATGTCGGCCGTCATCTCCCTGCAGACTTTCCGGGCCGGGTGTGGAGAACATTCAGGGAAATGCCTGAGCAATTTCAGGCAGAAAAATTCTAGTCATCCATGCTAACTTGCCATGACATGCATGAGACGCCTGGAAAGCAGGGCTAACCCTCAGCCGTCAGCTTGAATGGGGCTCCCCCCGGGGAGCGACAGCCTAAGATCAATGGAGCTTGGGATCGGGAAACGGCAGCTTGTCCTGCGATACGCTGGGCTGGGCCTGCCACCGCTTGCCCTGCTTGAAGAAATCAATCTGGGTCTCATTGGTGGCCGCCCCCAAGGTCACGGTCACGGTACATGCAAGCTGCCCCGGATGGCTGGCCTCGACTGCTGCGATGCAGGTTCCGAGTTGCACCTTGGAAGGCCGTGGAAGATCCGAGCCCGAGAACATCTCGACAATCGCCGCAGTGGCCTCTGCAGTGCTGGGTAAAACCAGGCTTTGCGCCTGCGCCATCAGCGTGCAGCCCAGCAGCAGAAATACTGGGAGCCAAGCTTTCTTAGTTTGGGACATGGGCCATTTCCATCGTTGCCTGAGACCGGGGCAGCTTAATAGGCTTCCATCGACTGTTGTATCCCGATGTGCCTCGACGTCACCAGACAAGCAGCCTGCCCTTGGGATATTTGCCGCCTTCCCAGCCACAGGGCATGTGGCCTGACGCATAGACCTTGAGCAGTGCATGAAAGAACTGCGGCAGGCCGCGCTGCTGACGGTAGGCATGCTCCATGCACAGCGCCAATATGTCCCACTGCACGCAATGCAGAAAATCCACATCCAGCCCCTGCTGCTGCGCATAGGGCCGCCAGAATTCTTCCGCCAGCGGCTGCGCCACTTCCACCTTCGCCAGCTGTGTGATGGTGTTCCACTGCTGATAGGCATCGCGTGCATGCACGGCCAGAAAGCCTGTCAGTTCATTGCGCGCCTCCAGCGTGGCGTCTTCCCATTGCGCGGACCCCCATTGGCGCATGGCTTTTTTCAGCGTGGCAGCCGGTGCGACCTCAAACGGCAGGCTTGCAGCAAGATCCGCAGGCAGGCTTTGCCCACAACGCGAAAACCAGGCCATGGCATGCAGGGACTGTACAAACTCGGGCTCAAAGTACACCGTGCTATTCATCGCTCTCGTCCTCCCACTCAGGCAAGGCGCAGCCCTGCATTACCCATTGCGCAAGATGCGGTGACAGCGGCTCACGGCAATCGACGAACAGCGCACCCAGGCCGCAGATCCAGAGCGCACCGTTACCGTCCACCAGAATGCCCCGGCCGCCGCTGTCATCGCCAATCATCAGATGATCTGGTAGGTACTGCGCCACCTCATAGGTTTGGTTGCGTTCTGCCAGATCCTCGGGCGCATAGATCATCAGCCCGTCATCACGCGGCTCGCCCGTCTGCCATGCGGGAAACGCAGGCACGCTGGCCAGATCAAACATCATGCAAAGCTCCGCAGTCAAAAACGCATGGGAAACATGCTGCCTACCTCTGAAGCCACCGCTGCCAGCTCCAGTCCACCACAGCCCCCACGCCAATGCCCAGGACATAGGCCAGTAAATCCAGCGGATCAAAGCCATTACCCAGCACCAGATAGGCCAGCTTGTTGGCGCGCAGCGCCTGCATCCACGGCGCCTGGTACAGCTGCAGGAATTCGATGGCAAAGGCGATCACCAACGACCACGTCACCAGCCGCACCCGTGCAATGGCCGGTCGCAGCCAGACCACGCACAGCAATACCACCCAGGCCCAGAGCGCATCGCCGGGGTAGTTGCCCAGCATGGCCGGAAACGGTGAAAAACTGCGGCGCGAGGCCAGGCCCAGGGCGATGACCAGCAGGGCCAGCAATGTCAACGCCAGGCGGGAGCGCTGAAATTCAGAAACGAAGGAGAAAGGCTTCAAGGCAATAAACAGTAGATCAAGGAATCAAGGAATCGAGCAATCCGGCAACAGCGCAAGAGGTCACAGCAGCACCAACCCCGGCGGCAGGCTGTCGCCCAGGCTGCGCTTCTGGTCCTCGGCCTGCATCTGCACCACCTGCTCGACCATGGCTATCCAGCGTTCAGGCGCACCGCTGCTGCGCATCTTCTCCAGCACCTGTGCTCGCGCCTCATCGGGCAAGTCGCGCGCACGATCACCCGTCATGCGGGCCATCTGCACGGCCGCAAACATGGCGGTTTCGTTCTTGCGCCAATCCTGGTCTAGCGTGGCGTTCAAGAACTCCTGCGCAGCTTCGGGCGGCATGACCAGATGCGCATTGGCCGCCAGCGACTGGCGCGCGGCCAGCCGGCCTATGGCCCACCAGGTCTGCACGGTTTCGCCCTCGCGCTTGAGGCGCTGCAGCATCCACCGGCCCATTTCCTGGCGGTACTGCCAGGGCACGGCCTCCATGGCGGCAAACAGGCGCAACATATCGTCGTAGCTTCCGTGGCTGCTCTTGCTGTTTTTCTGCACGGCCTTTTGCATATGGCCAGCCACGTCTTCTAGCAACTCCATCTGCTGCGCCTCATTGAGGCCGGCCGCCACGCGGCGCCAGAACACCCACCATTCGGTCCAGTTGGACGCCTCTTTGGGATAGCCCAGACCCTGCGCATACAAGGCCCAGACCTGGGCAATGCGCCAGGCGTCGAGCTCTGCACCCACACCGGGACGCAAGCACCAGCCCGCGAGATTGAGCCATACGCGCTCATGCTCGGCCGTGCGGCGGCGGCGCTTGGCGCGCACCAGCAGAGCGTCGAACAGCACCCGCAGCAGGCCCACTTCCCAGCCCTCGCGCGGGCCCAGCAGCTTTTCCAGCGACTGGCGCAGCTGACGCACCTCTTTGGCCGTCACTTCCTGCGCCTGCGTGCCAAAAATCCGGTCGATCTGGGTCACAGCCTCGGTCAGCCTGGGAACGCTGGCTTTCAGTTGATTTGGGCTTTCGGCCTCTGGTACATCTGCGCTGCCGGCCATGGCTTCTGCAGCCACTGCGCCGCGTACGGCAAAAGGCAGCAACCAGGACTGGCTGGCGTCCTGCACCGCCACGCAGCGAACTTCCAGCGTCCCGACCTCGGTCATGCAGGCTTGCAACTGCACCTCGACCTGCGCCTGGGCCCTGCCTTCAGGTGCGGGCAGCACGGCAGACAGGGGGGGCAACTCCACCCAGCCTTCACCACTCAATGCGGCGATCTGCCCGGCCTGCCCCTGGGCCTGGCTCTGACTGCTGGCCAGCAGGTTGAAGCGCACGGCCTGGCCCAGCTTGAGCGCAAAGCGCCGGCCCGAGAGCACGATGCGCACGCCCTCTTCGGTGCCATGCGGCAGCAGGCAGATGCCCTGAGGCGCCTCCTCTTTCTTGCCGGGCAAAAGCAGCCAGTAGCTGCGGGCCGAGCCACCGCCGATGCGGGGCACAATACGTGAAACCTCGCTTTTGATAGCTGCTTGCGCAATCTGAGACTGCGTTTGAGACGGATTTGACTGTGATTCCTGCTGCGCCTGCGCTGCCTGCTGCTGATGTTGGTACTGAGCCAGCCCATAGGCGGCCGCGCCGCGCGCTACGGCCCAGTCGGGGTGCGGGTTGTGCAGCACACGCACAGCACTGCCGCGCCAGTCGCCAAGCTGCTGCGTAAGGCGCTGCACCAGTTCATGGGCATGGAACACGCCGCCGTTGAGCAGCACGGTGTCGGGCAGCGCGCCTGCCGCATGCTGCGACAGAAACTGCGCCAGATGGCGGCTGATGGCCGCATCGGCCGGATACGGCAGGCCAAAGCCGCGCAGCGCGCCCTGGCGCTTGCCCGGCGTATCGCTGAGTTGCACCTGCGGCAAAAAGCCTTCAACCACCGATTGCTGCACCTGCGCCCGGGTCAAGATGGCCGATTGCGTCCTGGCCAGCAGCTTGCTGCCGCCGCCCAGCAAGGTAATGCTTAGCTGATCGGGCGCGTTCTGCGCCAGCAGTTGCTCCTTGGCGATACGGCAGCGCTGCACCAGTTGGGCAAAACGCGCGGTGGGCAGCTTCTGACCCTCGCCGGCAAACGCCCCCTCCAGCTGATGGGCCAGCGCCAGGTCCATGTTGTCGCCGCCCAGCATCAGATGATCGCCCACGGCCGTACGGGTCAGCGCGGGCAGGCCGCCACCGGGCGCTGCCTCAACGCGTATCAGCGTCAAATCGGTCGTACCGCCGCCCACATCGACGACCAGCACCAGCCGGCTGTCTTCCAGCTGCTTGGCCAGCGCATCGCCCTGCAGCAGCAACCAGTCGTGAAAAGCCGCCTTGGGCTCTTCCAGCAACTGCACGCCGGACAGCCCGGCCAGCTGCGCAGCCTCCAGCGTCAGCGCGCGTGCGCCTTCGTCAAACGAGGCTGGCACCGTCAGCACCACGGTTTGCTGATGCAGCGGGGCTGCAGGATGAGCCCGGTCCCAGGCCGCTCTGACATGGGCCAGATAGGAGGCCGAGGCCGCCAGTGGCGAGATCTTGACCACATCGTCACCTGCGCCCCAGGGCAGTATGGGCGCCGTGCGGTCCACGCCGTTATGCGACAACCAGCTTTTGGCACTGGCTACCAAGCGGTGGGGCACGGCAGCACCCAGGTCACGCGCCCAGCGGCCTATAACGGCCGGGGCATCGGTACTCGCCTCTTGCGGCGGCCAGGGCTGCTGCCAGGCTTCGCCCAGCTCACCGGGCGCGGCCTGATAGCGCACCGAGGGCAACAGGGGCTGGGAGACCACCTCGCCCGCCGTGCTGCGCTGGGGAATGTCGAGCAACGCAATATCGTCCGCAGCTCCGTCCAGCGGAACACTTGCGACCACCGTGTGGCTGGTGCCCAGGTCAATGCCAACGGCGAGGATGGGACAGGATGGATGCATGGACTGAGACGAGGACGCGAAAAACGGTGTCGCCAATCGTAACAAGACCCGGATGCCCGAACCTGGCGGCGGGACGGGGCCGGCAAGGCATGAACATCACAATCAGGCACCAGCATTGCTGGGCATCACGACGACTCGGGCTTTGCTTTTGCGGGCGGGGCCAGACATTGGCATCGCCCCGTGCATGCTTTCATGTCATGCATCAATGCAAAACATGAGCTGCCTGCGCATGTCACACAAGGGCAAAAGCCATATTCAACAAAAAAGCCCGCCGAGTTTCGAGTTCAGCGGGCTTTTGCAACATGGCTCAACCAAGCTTATGCAGCGATGTCCTGCGTCTGTGCACGCACATCAAACTCCACCTTCCAGCGCTCGCTGCCGCCCACAGGCACAGCATTGAGCTCCAGCGTGCCGATATCGGTCACGCGCGCATGCAGGGTGACGGGGACAACCTCGCCGGGCTGGCGGCCCTCGGCGGGCAGATGGGCTTCGATTTCCTGCAGCTCCAGCAATTCTTCGGGGCCCCAGAAGTCCAGCATGGTGCCCACGGCGTCGCTGCGGCGCACCGATGAGCCGAAGAAGCGCAGGCGCACGGGCTCGCCCACGACCAGGCCGAATTCCTGGGCATCCAGCGCCACTTCCGTGCCCTCTTCCATGCCGAAGGGCGCCAGGCACAGGGCCGAGATCGGCGGCTCCATACCGGGAATGGCGGGCATATTCGATTCCACGCCCACGTAATAGCTCTGCGCCGTGCCGCCGCGTATGCGCACACCGCGGCCCTCGCGTACATGGCCGTAATAGGCGGCACCGCGCGCCACGGCCAGGTCGAGGTTGGCGCCATCCAGCAGGCGTGCGGCCTCTGCACCTTCAGCGGCCAGCCAGCCGTTAACGACCTCGAGAATGCGCTGCTCGATCTGTGCGGCCTTGAGCACGCCGCCGTTGAACAGAATCGCCGTGGGGTGCAGGAAGGAGGCGCCCGCAGGTTGCGTGCCCTGCAGGCCTGCTATCTGCTCGGTGGCGCCGGCCTGGCGCGAGAGAAAGGCCGCCAGATGGCGGGTGACGGCCGCGTCCTGCGCATAGGGCAGGCCCAGCTGAGTCAGTGCCGCACGTGCACGGGTCTGGGGCTTGTCGCTGACCGCGACCTTGGGGAAGAAGCCTTCGACCAGCATGGCCAGCACTTCGGCGCGCGTGACTTCGGTGCGAATGCTGCCGCCGATCAGCTTGCTGCCACGGCTGGGCACGACCACGGGCACGGATTGCAGGCCGGCATCGGCCAGCAACTGCTCCTTGGCCGCACGGCAGCCGTGGGCCAGGGCGCGGGTCTGCCAGGCATCGAGCTGCTTGCCTTCCTGGGCCAGCTTGCGCGCCACGCCATAGGCCAGGGCCAGGTCCATATTGTCGCCGCCAAGCAGAATGTGCTCGCCCACGGCCACGCGCTGCAGCTCCAGATTGCCCTCACGCTCGAGCACGGCGATCAGCGACAGATCGGTGGTGCCGCCGCCCACGTCCACGACGAGGATGACGTCGCCATTCTTCACCTGCTTGCGCCAGTCGCCGCCGCTGGCCTGGATCCAGCTATAGAGCGCGGCCTGGGGTTCTTCGAGCAGGGTCAGGTTCTGGAAGCCCGCGGCCTTGCAGGCCTCGGCCGTCAGCTCGCGCGCGGCGGGATCGAAGGAGGCGGGAATGGTGACGGTGATGTCCTGGGCATCGAACGGCGCTTCGGGATGGGCCTGCTCCCAAGCCCAGCGCAGATGCGACAGATAGCGGATCGAAGCGCTCAAAGGCGAGACGCGATGCACCTCGGGCGGCGCATCGGCCGGCAGCAGGGGGCTGCGGCGGTCCACGCCGGGGTGGCACAGCCAGCTCTTGGCGCTGGACACCAGGCGGATGGGCGTGGCCGCGCCGCGCGTGCGCGCGAATTCACCAACCACAAAGTCCTGCTGGGCACCCCAGGGCAGGGCCATGTCGGCGGCAGAGAGTTCGCTCTCGTGCGGCAGGTACAGAAACGACGGCAGCAGAGGCTTGGCCTCGACGCTGGCCGGGCCGGTGAGCTGGGGAATGTCCAGCACGCCCTGCACCACCTTTTCGCCATCGCTGGCCATCCTGTCCACCCAGGACAGCGCGCAGTGCGTGGTGCCCAGGTCGATGCCGATGCTGAATTTTGCGTTGTTGTCCATGCTCACAGCTCCACCTCGGCTTGCGCGATGACCTTTGCGGCCTGGATGTCGGTCAGCTGCGGCAGCTTGACTTCCGTCACCTGCCAGCCGCGGTGGCCCAGGGTGCCGGCGAACGGCGCCTGGCCCACCACATTGCCGGTCAGGCGCACGGCGGTGGCATCAAAGCCGGCCTGCAGCGTGACGCGCGCGCCCTCGGCTTCGCTGCGCACGGGCGCAATCGCGAAATGCTCGCGCAGCACCTTGCGGCAGCCCTCGTGCACCACGCGGGCCGCGGCACCGATCTCGGCGTCGGTGTAGGGCGCGACCTCTTCCTGGATGAAATCCACAAAGCGCGCCTCGCGCTGCAGCAGGCCCAGCAGCTGCAGGGCCGCGGTATCGGTGGGCACCTCGACGGTCTTCTCGACCAGTTTTTCGACCGGCACCTCGACGCGTTTCTCCACGGTCTTTTCGACGATCTTTTCCACGGGCACTTCCACGCGGACTTCGACGATCTTCTCGACGGGAACCTCGACGCGCACTTCCTTGGGGACGACATCGGCGGCAAAGGCCTCGCCGGCGCGCACACGGCTCACGTCAGCGGCCAGACGGCCATTGCCGAGGATGGCGAAAAAGCTGCCGATCGCGATGGCGATGCGGCTGAGGAATGAGGGGGGAGTATTGGCGGTCATGGAATCTGTCTCATAACAGGTTCGCGCATGCCAGGATCATCTGCCCTCGCGGGCCGGCGCTGCGCAAACCGAAAAAGAGCCGGACCCGGCGGCATGGCCCGGCCCTGGCAGCAAAGCCGGGACGCAGGGGAACATATGCGCGCGGGCCTGTGCAATAGGCGCAGATGTTACCCAAAAGCACAAGCTGCCGTCCCGCTATGGCTTTGCGCCCCCTGGGCATGGGGCCGCAGGTCATACGCACAGCGCATGACCTTCTTCCGTTTCATCGTTATGAGGCCACTGCTATTTGCCCGATAGTTGATGCAGGCACTTGACGGCCGGCGCATTCCGCCAGCTTCTGCCACCCCACTTTCCGAGGAGACTTCCCCATGCGCTTGATGACCGCGAACATAACGCTGGCATGCACCGTCCTTCTGGCCGCTTTCGGCGCCCAGGCACAAACCGCTCAGAACGGCACGCTGGACAAGGTCCAGAAGACCGGCAAGGTCGTCATCGGCGTGCGCGAAAGCTCCGCCCCCATGGCCTATGCTATAGGCGCCAACCACCGCTTCACCGGCTACCACGTGGAGCTGTGCGAGAAGGTCCTGGCGCAGATTGCGCCCGGCGCCAAGATCGAATACATGGCCATTACCGCCCAGAACACCATGCCCCTGGTGCAGAACGGCACGGTGGACCTGGGCTGCGGCCCCACGACCAACAACCTCAGCCGCCAGAAGCAGGTGGCTTTCGCCGTCACCACCTATGTGAGCCAGGTGCGCATGGCCGTGCGCGCCGACTCGCCCGTGACCTCGTTCAAGCAGCTCGACGGCAAGACCGTGGCGGCCTCGGCCGGCACCACCGCCGTGCAGCTGCTGCGCAAATACAGCCACGACAACAATGTGAAGCTGCCGACCCAGCTGGGCAAGGACCACTTCGAGAGCTTTCTGATGCTGGAGTCCGGCCGCGCCGACGCCTTTGTGCTCGACGACAATCTGCTGGCCGGCGTGATCGCCAACTCCAAGGACCCCAAGGGCTACAAGATCGTGGGCGAGGCGCTGGGCTCCGAGCCCATCGCGCTGCTGATGCGCCGGGACGACCCCACGTTCAAGAAGGCCGTGGACGATGCGCTGGTGCGCATGATGAAGTCCGGCGAAGTCGCCAAGATCTACGACAAATGGTTTATGCAGCCCATCCCGCCCAAGGAGATGCCGCTGAACCTGCCCATGAGCGAGACGCTCAAGCAGCTGCTGCAGGAGCCCAACGACAAGCCGCTCGAAGCCTATAGCAGCTAAGCACCGGCTTTGCTTCGATAGCTTGAAGCGCGCGATGCATGCGCACTTCAGCTGCTTTTGAGCTTGTAACCCTTAAAGGAGCTGCGCCAACAGCTCCTTTTTTCATGGACGTCACGGCGCGGCGGGCGGCGCGAAGTCCTGAGCGGCCTGCTTGAGCCAGCCCTGGAAGGCCTGCAACGGCGGATAGGCGGAGCGGCTGGTCGGCCAGGCCAGGTAGTAGCGTTCGGCGCTCTCCACCTCGGGCAGCTGCGGCAGGGCCTGGACCAGATCGCCGGCCTGCAGCTCGCGCAGGATCAGGAACTTGGGCAGCAGCGCCACGCCCACGCCGGCGATGGCGGCCTGGGCCGCCGTCGCAAACTGGTCGAACAGCATGCCCTGCATATCGCTGGCCTCGCAGCCCTGGCTGCCGAACCAGCGCCGCCAGGCGTCGGGGCGCGAGGCCAGATGCAGCAGCGGCGCGCGCAGCAGATCCTGGGGCCGGGCAAAACCGTGGCGGGCCGCGACCTCGGGGCTGCAGGCCGGCACCACGGTCTCGCTCATCAGGAACTCCAGCTCCGCGCCAGGCCAGTTGGGCAGGCCGAAATGGATGGCCGCGTCCACGGCCTCGAGCTGGAAATCGAACTGCGACAGCCTGGTGGTCAGATTGATGGTGATGCCCGGATGCGCGCTGAAGAACTGCGGCAGCCGCGGCGCCAGCCAGCGCGTGCCGAAAGTGGGCAGTATGGCCAGGTTCAGGCTGCCGCCCTGCGGATTGGTGCGAAAGCCCAGCGTGGCGTTGGAGATGCGCACCAGGGCCGCGCGTATCTCCTGCGCATAGGCCTGGCCCGCGGCGCTGAGGCGCACGGTCTGGCGCTCGCGCACGAAGAGCTCGGTGCCCAGGCGCTCTTCCAGCGCGCGGATCTGGCGGCTGACGGCGCTTTGCGTGAGATGCAGCTCGGCCGCGGCCGCGGTAAAGCTCTGGTGCCGCGCCGAGGCCTCGAAGGCGCAGAGCAGGGACATGGGGGGCAGAAAGCGTCGGGACAGCTGCATGGTCGGAGCGGTAAGAAAGGGCTGGAACACAGGTTCATTCCATTTTGGTATGACCTGCAGGCCGGATTATCGTTTGACCGAAGTCAGGACAGCGCAGAACATGTTGCGTATCTTTGCGGCCCAGCCTGTGGCGCGGCCGTTCCAGTCAACCCAGCCCTTCTGTCCCGTCATGAGTGCCACGCATTCCTCCAGCCCCCGCCTTGTTTCCGCCGACGAGATCCGCACGCGTTTCTCGCGCGCCATGTCCGAGATGTACCGCCAGGAAGTGCCGCAGTACGGCACGCTGATCGACCTGGTGGCCGAGGTCAACGCCCAGGCCCTGCAGGCCGACCCGGCGCTGCGCGAGCGCATGGCCAGGAGCGGCGAGCTCGAGCGCCTGGACGTGGAGCGCCACGGCGCCATCCGCGTGGGCACGGCCGAAGAGCTGGCCACGCTGCGGCGCCTGTTCGCCGTGATGGGCATGGAGCCCGTGGGCTATTACGACCTCTCGGTGGCCGGCGTGCCCGTGCACTCCACGGCCTTCCGCCCCGTGCATGACGACGCTCTGCTGGCCAACCCGTTTCGCGTCTTCACCTCGCTGCTGCGCCTGGAGCTGATCGCCGATGCGGCGCTGCGCGAACAGGCCGCCCAGATCCTCAAGCGCCGCCAGATCTTCACGCCGCGCGCGCTGGAACTGATAGACCAGGCCGAGCGCGACGGCGGACTGGACAGCCAGGATGCCGATGCCTTTGTGCAGCAGGCGCTGGAAACCTTCCGCTGGCATAGCGACGCTACCGTGGACGCGGCCGCCTACGAGGCCCTGCAGAAAGCCCACCGCCTGGTGGCCGATGTGGTGTGCTTCAAGGGCCCGCACATCAACCACCTGACGCCGCGCACGCTGGACATAGACCTGGCCCAGGCCGGCATGCCCGCGCGCGGCATGGACGCCAAGGACGTGGTCGAGGGTCCGCCCCAGCGCGCCTGCCCCATCCTGCTGCGCCAGACCAGCTTCAAGGCGCTCAAGGAGGCCATACGCTTTACCGGCGCCGACAGCGCCGGCGCCCATACCGCGCGCTTCGGCGAGATCGAGCAGCGCGGCGTGGCGCTGACGCGCAAGGGCCGCGCGCTCTACGACGAGCTGCTGGGCCTGGTGCGCTGCATAGACAACGCGGGCAGCGCCGCGCCCGACTATGATTACCGTCTGCAGCAGGTCTTTGCGCAGTTCCCCGACACGCACGAGGAATTGCGCAACCAGGGCCTGGCCTTCTACCGCTACAGCCTGACCGAGCAGGGCCAGGCCCGCTCGCCTCAGAGCGCCGCCGATGCCGACCTGGAAGAACTGATCGCCCAGGGTCTGGTGGAGGCCGAGCCCATCACCTATGAAGACTTTCTGCCCGTGAGCGCGGCCGGCATCTTCCAGTCCAATCTGGGCGGCGAGGAACAGAAACAATACCAGGCCCATGCCGCGCAGCAGGTCTTCGAGAGCGCTCTGGGCGCGCGCGTCCATGACGAGATCGCCCTCTACGAGGCCGCCCAGCAGCAGTCCATGGCCCGGGTGCGCACGGCCCTGGCCGGAGCCCTCGCATGAGCCCGGTGCTGGCCCCGTTTGCCGCGCCGTTTGCCGAGCCCGCGGGCTCGCCCATACGCGAGCTGTTTCCCTATCTGTCCCGCCCCGGCATGATCTCGCTGGCCGGCGGCTATCCCTCGCCCAGCCTGTTCGATGCCGAGGGCTTGGCTCTAGCCGCCCAGCAGGCCATGGCCCAGGGCCAGTCCGCGCTGCAGTACGGCGCCACCGAAGGCCTGGCCGAACTGCGCGAGGCCCTGGCGCTGCAGGCGCGCGAGCGCGGCATGCAGGCCGCGGCCGCCGATGTTCTGGTGACCACGGGTTCGCAGCAGGCCTTCGATCTGCTGGTGCGCGTGCTCGTCGAGCCCGGCGACACGGTGCTGGTCGAGGTGCCGGCCTACCCGGCCACGCTGCAGGCCCTGCGCCTGGCCCAGGCCCGCATCCTGCCCATTCCCATGGACGAGCACGGCCTGCAGACCGATGCCCTGGCCCAGCTGCTGGCCGCCCTGCCCGCGCAGCAGCGCCCCAAGCTGCTCTACACCGTGCCCAACTTCTCCAACCCGCGCGGCACCCTGCTGGCGGCCGAGCGCCGCGAGGCCCTGGTGGGCCTGGCCCTGGAGTACGGCTTCCGCGTGGTGGAGGACGACCCATATGGCGAGCTGCGCTTCGACGCTCCCGACGGCGCCCCCCAGGCCATGCCGGCCACCGTGCGCGCCACGGGCGAGCGGCTGGCCGCGGCGGGCAGCAATCCGGTGGTCTATCTGTCCAGCCTGTCCAAGACCGTGGCGCCCGCGCTGCGCGTGGGCTGGATGCTGGCCGACGCGCCCCTGCTGCGCCGCTGCACCGTGGCCAAGCAGACGGCCGATCTGTGCACCTCGCCGCTGACCCAGTCGATCGCGGCCTGCTATCTGCATAGCGGCCGCTACCCGGCCACCGTGCAGCGCGCGCGCCGGGAATACCAGCGCCGCATGCAGGCCCTGGTCCAGGGCCTGAGCGAGGGAGAGGACAGCGGCATACGCTGCTCGCGCCCCGCGGGCGGCATGTTCGTCTGGGCCGAGCTGGACCGCCGCATAGACCCGCAAAAGCTTTTCGACGCCGCCGTGGCCCAGGGCGTGATCTATGTGCCCGGCAAGGCCTTCTATCCTGCAGCCCCCGATCTGCACACGCTGCGCATGTCGTTTGCCGCGCCCGAGGTGCCGCAGATCGCGCAGGCCGTCGAACGGCTGCGCACGGCCGCGCAGCAGGCTGCGGGCTAGACTGCCTGCCCTGGCATCGGCAATGTCCGCAGGGGCTATGCCGGCGCCGGCTGCGCCGACAGGCAGCGCGCGGCATAATCCAGGCTCCGACATCCCCTATCCCATGGCCTGCCTGCATCTGACCACCGCCGCCCGCCTGCGCCGCTTTGCACTGACTGCAGAGCCGGCCGCGCGTGCCTGCGTGCTGCGTGCGCTGCACACCCGCCGCCATGGTGTTCCTACCGCCTTCGTGAGCCTCAGCGGTGTCACGGCCATGCTTTCCGCCGCCGTGCGGACGGCATAAGGCACAGCCCTGACCATCCGTACGGCCCCAAGCACTGCTCACCACAGGCGCATGGGAAAGGCCAGGCCACACCTGCCCTACAGGCCCTTGCCACGCGCCCGATTTCCTCGACGGATACCGGAGGCTTGGCCATGGACATGGAACTCACTCAGAATTTTTTGCGCGGCAAAAACCCTTGCGCCATGGGTTACCGCTGGTTTGTGCGCAACAACCTCGCGGGCGGCGACTACCAGGCCGCCATGGACACCCAGGTGGCCGCGGGCCGCGTGGAGGATGCGCGCTGGCTGCTGCAGAACTTCGGTGCCACCAACACGGTGCTCGAGGTCGAGCACCTGGAGGCCGACAACCTGGTGTTTGCGGGCACGCTGATCGTGCATGGCGATGTGCGCGTGCCCGGCCAGCTGCTGGTGGGCCGCAGCCTGCGGGTGGGCGGAGGCATACGCGCGGGCAGGCTCGAAGCCGGCGAAGACATCCACAGCGACGGCGCGATCTTCGCAGGCGAGCTGCTGCAGGCCGGCGGCGACATCAAGGCCGCCTGGAGCGTGGAGGTCCAGGGCGAGTTGCGTGCCGAGGAGCTGCGCACAGGCTGGGAGCTGCGCTGCAACAGCCATGTGAGCCTCAAGGGCGGCGCGCATATAGGCCAGGACGTCGAGGTCCAGGGCGATATGCGCTGCGGCAAGGGCTTGCGCGCGGGCCGCAGCATCGCCGTCCAGGGACTGCTGGAGGTAGGCCACGGCATTGCCTGCAACGACCGCATAGACTGCGGCAACCATGTCCAGGCGGGCTGGGGCATCAAGGCGCTCGGCGATATCCGCGCGGCCTGCAGCATACGCAGCGGCGAGACCCTGCAGGCCGACGGGGAGATTGCGGCCGGCCCCGGCTACGGCGTGTTTGCGGGCATGAATGTGCAGATGGATGCCTGGCCCGATTGCGCCTGGGTGCGCGCGCTGCGCAAACCCTCGGGCCTGGTGAGCGGCTTCTGGGAAGCCGCTGTCACCCCCTGAGGCGCTGCGCCTAGGCGGCCCCGCGCCCTCCCCCTCTCTCTTCGGGAGGGGGACGACACCCTCGCCGCGAGACGGCTCTTGCCCGGTGTCTCTGATGAAGACCCCATGCGCGCGTACAGGTCACGCTACCCGGTCAACGCAGGCAAAATAGCTTTTTTGAGCTGCGGCCGGCGCCTTGTACCGGCCTGTTGAGAAGAGAGGCTTCCCCGTGTTTACCGGCATCATCCAGGCCGTGGCAAAAATTGCCGCACTGCGCGACCAGGACGGTCTGCGCACCTTCACCATGGAGTTCCCCGCAGGCTTCTGCCAGGACCTAGCCATAGGCGCCAGCGTCTCGCACGACGGCGTGTGCCTGACGGTGACGGAAAACCTCTCGCCCACCAGCGCCAGCTTCGACGTGATGCTGCAAAGTCTCAACATCACCACGCTGGGCCAGTACCGGGTCGGTGACACGCTGAACGTGGAGCGCGCGGCCAGGGACGGCGCCGAGATCGGCGGCCACCCGCTGTCGGGCCATGTGGACTTCACGGCGCCGCTGCTGGAGGTGATGCAGACCGAGACCAACCACAAGATCCGCTTCGGCATTCCCGAGGCCTTCCGGCCCTATGTGTTTGCCAAGGGCTATATCGCCGTCAACGGCGCCAGCCTGACGGTGGCCGAGGTGAATCGCAAAGAAGGCTGGTTCGAGGTCTGGCTGATTCCCGAGACCCTGCGCATGACGGTGTTCGGCCACAAACAGGTCGGCGATCTGGTGAACATCGAGATCGAGCGCAGCACCCAGGTGGTGGTCGATACCGTGCGTGAAACCGTGGAGGCCAGCCTGGGCCGGCTCAAGCCCGTGCTCGAAGCCCTGCTGCAGGAAAAAGGCCTGAGCCTGGACGACTTTGTCGACGTGCCCCGGCTGGACAAGCAGTAGACCCAGGCGATCCGCTCACCATACAAGAGCTGCCAGCGCCCGTGCCTTGTGGATTTCAGATGGGAACCCCTCCGAAACTCATGCAGGCCCTGCGCTGGCAGCTCTTGTTTTATTCACCTCGGCATTCGCGGTCCGGGGCTCAAGGCTTGAATCTCTTCAGCCTTAGCGCATTCGAGAGCACAAACACGCTGGACAGCGCCATGGCACCGGCGGCAAACACCGGCGACAGCAGCGTGCCGTTGACGGGATACAGAACGCCCGCGGCCACGGGGATCAGTGCCACGTTGTAGGCAAAAGCCCAGAACAGGTTCTGCCCGATGTTCTGCATCGTGGCCTTGGACAGCGCGATCGCCTTGGGCACGCCGCCCAGATCGCCCGACATCAGCACCACATCGGCGGCCTCGATGGCGATGTCCGTGCCCGTGCCGATCGCAATGCCCACGTCGGCCTCGGCCAGCGCGGGCGCGTCGTTGATGCCGTCCCCCACATAGGCCAGCGTGCCATGCTCGGCCTTGAGGCGCTTGACCGCATCGACCTTGCCGCCGGGCAGCACCTCGGCCACCACCTCGTCTATGCCCAGCTGGCGCGCGATGGCCTGCGCGGTATGCCGGTTGTCGCCGGTGATCATGGCCACCTTCAGGCCCAGGCCGTGCAGCGCGTCAATGGCAGCACGCGTCGTGGGCTTGATGGGGTCGGCCACGGCAATCATGGCCGCGAGCTGCCCGTCCACGGCCGCATACAGCGGCGTCTTGCCCTCGTCGCCCAGGCGGGCCGCAGCGCCCGCAAAGCCTTCCACGCTCAGGCCCAGCTCGCGCATGAAGCGGTCGGCACCGATTTCCACCCTGGCGCCATCGACCATGGCGCGCACGCCAAAGCCGGTCACCGACTCAAAGGACTGCACGGCCGGGATGGCCAGGCCCTCGGCCCTGGCGGCATCGACAATGGCGCGCGCAATCGGGTGCTCGGAGCGGTCCTCCACGGCCGCCACCCGGGCCAGCACGGCGGCGCGCTCCAGCCCCTGGGCCAGCAGCAGATCGGTCAGCTCGGGCCGGCCCTTGGTCAGAGTGCCGGTCTTGTCCACGGCCACCACCTGGGCATCCTTGAGCTGCTGCAGCGCCTGCCCTTGGCGCAATAAAACGCCCATTTGCGCGGCGCGGCCCGTGCCGACCATGATGGAGGTCGGCGTGGCCAGGCCCATGGCGCAGGGGCAGGCGATGATGAGCACGGCCACGGCATTGACCAGCGCGAAGCTCAGCGCGGGCGACGGTCCCCAGACCAGCCAGACGCCGAAGGTGAACAGCGCAGCCGCCATCACAGCCGGCACAAACCACATGGTGATCTTGTCCACCAGCGCCTGGATCGGCAGCTTGGAGCTCTGGGCCTGCTCGACCATGCGGATGATCTGCGCCAGCAAAGTGTCGGCACCGACCTTGGTGGCCTTGAACGCCAGCGCGCCGTTCTGGTTCACGGTGCCGCCCACGACCTCGGTGCCCACGCTCTTTTCCACGGGCACGGGCTCGCCGCTGATCATGGATTCGTCGACAAAGCTGCTGCCTTCGACCACCTCGCCGTCCACGGCAATGCGCTCGCCGGGCCGCACCTCGATCACGTCGCCGGCGCGCACCTGGGCAATGTCCAGCTCCTGCACCAGGCCGCCGCGGCGCACACGCGCGGTCTTGGCCTGCAGCTGCACCAGGCGGCGAATGGCCTCCGAGGTATTGCCCTTGGCACGCGCCTCCAGGAAGCGGCCCAGCAGGATCAAGGCCACGATGACGGCCGCCGCCTCGTAGTACACATTGACCGTGCCCTCGGGCAGCCATTGCGGCGCGAAGGTGGCCACCACCGAATAGGCAAAGGCCGCCGAGGTGCCCACGGCCACCAGAGAGTTCATATCGGGCGCGCCGCGCAACAGGGCCGGCACGCCCTTGGCGAAAAAGCGCCGCCCCGGGCCGAACAGCACCACCGTGGTCAGCGCGAACTGCAGATACCAGCTGTTCTGCGTGCCGATGCTGGCCGCGATCCAGTGGTGGAAGGCCGGCAGCATATGGCCGCCCATCTCCAGCAGAAACACGGGCAGCGCAAACGCGGCGGCAAAGACCAGCGAGCGCTTGAGCGCTGCGCGCTCGGCGGCCTGGCGCCGCGCCATGGCGTCTTCGCCGGTGGCGGCTGCCTGCTGCTCCACGGGCCGCGCTTCGTAGCCGGCCTTCTCGATGGCGGCAATCAGCATGCCCACATCGGTGTCGCCCTGCAGCCGGACGCTGGCGCGTTCGGTGGCTAGGTTCACGACGGCGGACTGCACGCCGGGCACCTTGGCCAGCGCGCGCTCCACGCGGCCCACGCAGGACGCGCAGCTCATGCCATCGACCTGCAGGTCCACGCTTTGCGCGGGCACCGCATAGCCGGCTTTTTCGATCGCGGCCACGGCCAGCGGCAGCACGGCGGCCGCGCTGGCCGGATCATCGACCTTGAGGCTGGCTTTTTCCGTGGCCAGATTGACCACGGCCTCCTGCACGCCCGGCACTTTCTTGAGCGCCCGCTCCACGCGCCCCACGCAGGATGCGCAGGTCATTCCTTCAACCGACAGCTCAAAGGCGCCGCTTTTGGTCAGTGCATTCATCGCGTTCTCCATTCACGTTGAATGCCACTGTAGAGATTGACATCATGTAAAGGTCAAGCCCTGGCCGTTTTTTTCAAAAGCCGGCCTAGTCCAGCACCGTAGGGTCGCGGCGGATTTCCTCGCGGCACATCGCCTCCCAGAGAAAGGGAAAGCCATGCTCGTCGGTGCGCTCGCCCGTGGCCCGCACCACCTGCGGCGACAGCGGATTGCCTCCGCCCAGGGCCTGCACGCGCCACGCCAGGCGGCAGCGCCACTCCAGCGTGATGGCCCGCAGATGCGCCTGGCGTATGTTTGCCCCTACCACCAGCGCGCCGTGGTTGGCCAGCAGCGCCCACTTGCTCTGGCCCAGCGCCATGGCGGCCGCCTTGCCCAGCTCGCGCTGCTCCACCGTGCCGCGGTATTCGTCATAAACCACGGGGTCGGTGTCCACCAGGGCCGAGGTCTGGTCGTACACGGGCGGCACACGACCCGTGGCGGACCAGACCGAGCTCCACTCGGGATGGTTGTGTATCACCACGCGCACATCGTGGCGCGCTTCGTGCACATCCATATGCAGCCGTATGGCCGGGGTGATATTCCACTCGCCCTCGATCACGGCGCCTTTTGCGTCCAGCCGCAGCATGTCCGAGGCCGTGAGCTCGCTCCAGGTCAGCTCCCAGGGATTGGCCAGATAGCTGCCGTCATCGAGACGCAAGGTGATATGGCCGGCGATATGGTCGTTATAGCCTTCGCGCGCGAGCACGCGGCACAGCAGCGCGAGCTGCTGGCGCTCGCTGAGATCGGGCAGCAGCGGCCTGCGGCCGGGGCGCGGAGCATACCTGGCAAGCAGTTCTGGGTTCAGGCCGTCGTGCCGCATGCTGCCTCCTGTTCGTTGTGCTTTTGTGCGGCAGTGCCCTGGCGTGCAAAGACCGAGGCGCGGTGCATGCGGCGCTGGTGCGGGGCGTAATCCATGATGGCGTTGTGCACCACGCTGCGGTTGTCCCAGAGCACCATGTCGCCCAGCGTCCAGCGGTGCTTGAACAGGAATTCCACCTGCATGCAGTGCGCATGCAGATAGGCGAGGACGGCCCGGCTTTCGGCGGGCGCCAGCCCCTCTATATGCGTGACATAGGTGGGGCTGACGTACAAGGCCTTGCGTCCGGTGACGGGATGCCGGAGCACCACGGGATGCAGCTGGCGGCGGTTCTGCGCCACCACCTCCACATAGCGCTCGTGGGTGACGATGCCGTTCTGCAGCGCGGCCGTCATGGGCGCGTTCATGTCATGCCAGGCGCACAGGCCCTCGAGGTACTGCTTCATGCGTTCGGACAGCGCGTCGTAGGCACTCGTCATGCTGATCCAGCAGGTATCGCCGCCCACGGGCGGCAGAATGCGCGCCTGGGTCATGGTGACGATGGGCGGGCTGGGCAGAAAGCTCTCGTCGTGGTGCCACATATCGGCGCGGTCGCCGAGTTTGGAGTCGATGACCGTGATCTGCTCGTATCCGGCCCCCAGATTGGGGTAGAAGGTATGGACCTCGGGCTCGCCGAAATGCCGGGCAATGGCCAGATGCTGCTCGGGCGTCAGGCCCGGCACATGCAGCACCAGCACCTCATGCTTGAGCAGCGCGGCCTCCAGCTGCCTGAGGGTCGGCTCGGACAGCTTGCCGGCCATGTCCAGCTGCAGCGCCTCGGCGCCGATACGCGGGCCCAGGGGGTTGACGGTAAACGGGTGTGACAAGTTCTTCTCCTCTTCGATCCGGTGTCATGCTTGAGCGGCAGCGCCCGTGCCTGCTTTGCGGCGCCGGCCCAAACTCCTGCCGGGCGGCCTTTGCCGTTAGGATTCGAAGCCGCCAGCGCACACAGTCTAGGCAGCGAAAAACGCTTTTTCCACTCGCATTGGGCGGCCCCGCGAGCATCGGCAAGCCGTTGATGGGAAAGGGAAAAACACCGATACCGCCCGCCTCTTGAGACAGGACTTGCATTTCATGAAGCCCACATCGCCGTCACGCCCCAAGGACCTGCTGCCCCAGCCGCGCAAGCTGCCGGTGCAAAACCGCTCCCGGGCGCTGGTGGAGGCGATCGCCGAGGCCTGTCTGCGCATACTGGACAGGGAGGGCGAGGAGGCCTTGACGGTGAACCGCATCGCCGAGGTCTCTGGCGCCACCGTGGGCTCCATCTACCAGTACTTCCCGAACAAGGAGTCCATGATTGCGACGGTCTACGAGCGCATCCTGGACCAGGAGTCCGCGCAGCTCCACCGGATGCGCGAGCAGCTGCACTGCCTGCCTCTCGATGGCGTGCTGCGCCAGGTCTTTGCCAACATGATTCGGGTGGAATTGCGCCTGCATCAACTCAGTCCCGGCTTTCATGCGCGCTATCGCTCTGCCCTGCATCTGGGGCTGTGGCATGCGCCGCATACCAGCACGCAGGACTTCATCAACGCCACCTGGCTGCCGCTGCTGCAGATGTATGCCTGCGAGGTGCAGAGCGATCACCCGCAGCTGACCGCCTATCTGCTGGGCAAGGGCCTGCGCGAAGTCATCCACAGCACGGTGCAGGACATGCCCGAGCAGGCGCAAGCCCCGGCCTTTCTCGATGCGCTGGTGGGCATGGCCATGAGTTGCGTGCAGCCTCGATGAAAACCAAAACGCGGCCCCGAGGCCGCGCTTTGAATTTGCCGCCTACGGCTTAACGGATATGCGCGATCACCGCGCCCAGCGCCTGGGCCGAGCCCGCCTGGGCGGCCAGCGCGATGCGCCCGCTGCGGTGGGCCGTAACCTGCATCTCCATCTTCATGGCTTCCATCACGGCGATCACATCGCCCTCCTTGACCTCGGCGCCGTCCTCCAGCTTCCAGGCATGGAGATTGCCCGCGATCGGCGAAAGCACGGCATCCGGGTCCACGGCTTGCGTGGCGCCTGTGGCCTGGCTTGCCGCACCGGGCGCGCTGGCCAGGCCCTGCAGCAGCATGGCGGGCAGGCCCAGCTGCACGCGGCGGCCGTCGATCTCGATGGCGGTGCGCACCAGGCTGGTGTCGGGCTGGGGCTCGGCGCGCAGGGCGGCGGCCAGCGGCTCGGCAAAGTCCGACTCGATCCAGCGCGTATGCACCTTGAAGCCAGTACCACCCGCGACATCGCCCACGAAGTCCGCATGCGCTATCACGGCGCGGTGAAAGGGCAGCACCGAGGCCACGCCCTCGATCTTGAACTCTCGCAGCGCACGGCGCGCACGGGCCAGGGCCTGCTCGCGCGTGGCACCGCTGACGATCAGCTTGGCCATCAGCGAGTCGAATGTCCCGGGCACCACCGAGCCGCTGTGCACGCCCGAGTCCACGCGCACGCCGGGGCCGCTGGGCGCCTCGAAGCGCGCGACCGGGCCCGGCGTGGGCAGAAAGCCCCGGCCCACATCCTCGGCGTTGATGCGGAACTCTATGCAATGGCCCAGGGGCTTGGGGGTTTCGGTAATGCTCAGCGGCAGGCCGTCGGCCACGCGCAGCTGCTCGATCACCAGGTCCACGCCCGCGGTCTGCTCGGTCACGGGATGCTCGACCTGCAGCCGCGTGTTGACTTCGAGGAAGGAGATCGCGCCGCTGGTGGAGAGCAGGAACTCCACCGTGCCCGCGCTCACATAGCCGGCCTCGGCGCAGATGGCACGCGCCGCGCTGTGGATGCGCTCGCGCTGCTCCTCGCTGATGAAGGGCGCAGGCGCCTCCTCGACCAGCTTCTGGTTGCGGCGCTGCAGCGAGCAGTCGCGCGTGCCCAGCACCACCACGTTGCCGTGGGTGTCGGCCAGCACCTGGGCCTCGATATGGCGCGGCCGGTCGAGGAACTGCTCGACAAAGCACTCGCCGCGGCCGAAGGCCGTGACGGCCTCGCGCACGGCCGAGTGGAAGAGTTCCTCGACCTCGTCCATGCGCCAGGCGATCTTCATGCCGCGTCCGCCGCCGCCGAACGCGGCCTTGATGATGATGGGCAGGCCGTGCTGCTCGGCAAAGGCCAGCACCTCGCCGGCGTCCTTGACGGGATCGGGCGTGCCGGCCACCAGCGGCGCACCGACCTTGAGCGCGATCTTGCGCGCCTCGACCTTATCGCCGAGCTTGGCAATGGTCTCGGGCCGCGGGCCTATCCAGGCCAGGCCCGCAGCTATCACGGCGCGCGCAAAGGCTTCGCTCTCCGACAGAAAGCCGTAGCCGGGGTGCACGGCATCGGCACCGGACTTCTGGGCGATCGCGATCAGCTTGGCGATGTTGAGATAGCTGTCCGCAGGCTTGTCGCCGTCCAGGCCATAGGCTTCGTCGGCCATTCGCGCATGCAGCGCGTCGATGTCGGCATTGGCATAGACGGCCACGGATTTCACGCCATAGTCGGCGCAGGCGCGGATGATGCGGACGGCGATCTCACCGCGGTTGGCAATCAGTACTTTTTTCATCAACTCACTCCTCATGCCGCGGTCGCAGGCGCAAGCTCTGCGAAGGCGCGGATGGGGTTAAAACGAATCCAGGCTCCGACGGGAATCTGCCCCGCCAGATCCAGGTGGTGGGGCGCCACGCAGCCGATCACGGGATAGCCGCCGGTCAAGGGATGGTCGGCCAGGAACAGCACGGGCTGGCCGCTAGCGGGAACCTGGATGGCGCCCAGCGGCGTGCCCTCGCTGGGCAGCTCACCGGTGATGGCGCGGCTCAAGGCCACATCGCCGGCCAGGCGCAGGCCCACGCGGTTGGACTGCGGCGTGACCTGCCAGCGCTGGCTGGCCAGCAAGGCCACGGCCTCGGGCGTGAACCAATCGGTGCGCGGGCCCAGAGTGACATCCAGCACCACCTCCTGCCCGGCCGCGGGCAGGGCTGCGGGCGGCTGCTGCGCCTCGCCCACGCTGGAATGCGATGCCTCATTCACGGCCAGCACCTGGCCTGTGCGCAAGGCCTCGGGCCCGACTTGGGCCAGGGTGTCGGTGCTGGCACTGCCCAGCACCTTGTCCACCGCGTAGCCGCCGCGCAGGGCAACGTAGCAGCGCGCACCCGCCACGGGCTGGCCTATGCGCAAGGTATCGCCATCGGCCAGCGCCAGCGGCGCATGGCCGGGCACGGCCCACTCGCGGCCGTCGGCCGTGAGCAGGCTCAGCGGTGCATCGGCGCCCGTGACGGCCACCACCTGCTCGCCCAGGCTTTGCAAGGCCAGGCCGCCGCCCACGGTTTCGAGCGCGGGGGCATCGCTGGCATTGCCGACCAGGCGGTTGGCGGCCTTGAGCGCGCCCTGGTCCATGGCACCCGAGGCCGATACGCCCTGCCCCGCCTGGCCATGGCGGCCCAGGTCCTGAAACACGGTGAGCAAACCGGTGGAGCGGACTTTTACCCCCTGAGCCGCCACGCGGCTTCCCCCCAGGGGGACGACACCTTCGCTGCGGGGCGGCCCTTGCTCGGTGTCTCTGGCCTGGAGCGCGCCAGCAGCTATGTTTTCAAGAGCAGCCACATCGACAAAGCGCACACGGTAGCCGGGCTGCAGGAGCGCGGGCAGGTCGCGCGTCAGGTCCCACATGGCCGTGTCGGTCACGCCTATGATCTGCCAGCCGCCCGGGCTGGCCTGGGGATAGACGGCGCTGAATGTGCCGGCCAGGGCCACGGCGCCCGCTGGCACCTTGGTGCGTGGCGTGGCGCGGCGCGGCACGTTGAAACAGGGGTCGCCCCCGGTCAGATAGGCAAAGCCCGGCGCGAACCCGGTAAACGCCACCGACCATTCGCTGCCCGTGTGGCGGCGCACCACCTCCTCGGCGCTGATGCCCAGGATCTGCGCCACCTCGGCCAGGTCCTCGCCGTCGTAGCGCACGGGAATCTGCACCAGCACATCGCTGCGCTGCACATTGCCGCCCAGATCGCGCCCCGCGATCTCGCGCACCAGCGCCGCGGCCGAGACGAGGTGCGGCGCGAACTGCACGAGTAGGGTGCGCGCGGCCGGCACCAGCTCGCGCACGCCGTGAATGGGACTGGCCTGCAGAGAGGCCAGCAGCGCCAGGGTCTGGCCCAGGTCGACCAGTTCCACCATCAGCGCCTGGGAGTTGACGGGCAGGAAACGCATGCTGTTCATCCGGCCGCTCATGCGGCAAACGAGGCGATCTCCACGCCTTCCTGCTCGAAGCGCAAGCGCAGCTGGCGCGCGATCGCCACGGCGCCGGGGCTGTCGCCATGCACGCAGATGGAGTCGGCCTCCACGCGCACCAGGCTGCCGTCCACGGCTTCGATCACGCCATCACGCACCAGGCTCAGCATGCGTTCGGCGATCAATTTTTCATCGTGCAGCACGGCGCCTTTTTCACGGCGCGAGACCAGGGCACCCTGGGGGGTATAGCCGCGGTCGGCAAAGGCCTCGGCCACCACGCTCAGGCCCGCGTCGCGCGCCCAGGCGATCAGCGGCGAACCGGCCAGGGCCATCAGCACCAGAGAGGGATCGATGGCCTTGATGGCGTTGATCACATCGGTGGCCTGGCGCTTGTCCTGGGCAATGGTGTTGTAGAGCGCGCCATGGGGCTTGACGTATTTCACCGCCGTGCCGGCCGCGCGGGCCAGGCCCTGCAGCGCTCCGATCTGGTAGATCACGTCGGCCACCAGATCGCTGCTGGCCACGTCCATGTTGCGGCGCCCGAAGCCCGCGAGATCGCGGTAGGCCACATGGGCGCCGACGACCACGTTGCGCGCCTGGGCGGCCTTGAGCGTGGCCAGAATGCCGGCCGCATCGCCGGCATGGAAGCCGCAGGCCACGTTGGCGCTGCTGACGATGTCGAGCATGGCGGCGTCGTCGCCCATGGTCCAGGCGCCAAAGCTCTCGCCGAGGTCGCTGTTCAAATCCATTTTCATAACTCTCTCCTTGCTGCCCTCAATGCAGCTGACCCGCGGTTTCGCGCAGATCCTGGTGCACGGTCAAGGCCGTACGAATCGCTTCGCGTATGCCTTCGATCTGGGTGGGCAGCGCCATGCTGGGCATGCCGGGCTGCTTGGCCGCCTGCTCGGGCAGCGCCGGCACATGGATGAAGCCGCCGCGCACGCCGGGGGCCGCGCGACGCGCCAGCCGGTGCATGAGCGCGTAGAACACGTGGTTGCAGACAAAGGTGCCGGCCGTGTTGGACACCGCGGCCGGAATGCCCTGCGCACGCAGATTGGCCACCATGGCCTTGATCGGCAGCGTGGAAAAGTAGGCGGCCGGCGCCTTGTCGACCACGGGCATGTCTATGGGCTGCAGGCCGTGGTTGTCGGGAATGCGCGCGTCGTCGAGATTGATGGCCACGCGCTCGGGGGTGATCTCGGAGCGGCCGCCGGCCAGGCCCAGGCTGATGACCAGCGTGGGCTGCAGGCCGGCCAGCGCTTCGTCCAGCACCTCCATGGCGCGGCCGAAGACGCAGGGCAGCTGCACGGCATGCACCACGCCGCCGGCGATGACTGCGCCGTCCAACGCGCGCGCCACTTCCCAGGAGGGATTCACGGTGTCCTTGTCAAAAGGCTCGAAGCCTGTGAGCAGAATGCGGGAAGCGGCGGTATCGGTCATGGCAGTCTTCACAAGATCAACGGAACATCAGGAAGTTGAGCAGGAACACATTGACGATCAGCAGCGTGATGGCCGTGGGAACCTGCGCACGAATCACGGCATTCCTGTCGATCTCCAGCAGTGCCGCAGGCACCAGATTGAAGTTGGCGGCCATGGGTGTCAACAGGGTGCCGCAATAGCCCGAGAGCATGCCCACCGCGGCCATCACGGCCGGGTCGCCGTGATACACGCCGACCAGCACCGGCACGCCCACGCCACCCGTCATCACCGGGAAGGCCGCAAAGCCATTGCCCATGATGACGGTGAACAGCGCCATGCCGACCACGTACACGGCCACGGCCACGAAGCGGATGTCCATGTTGATATAGGTGGTGGTCACATAGGCCACGGCCTTGCCCACGCCGGCATCGGAGAACACCAGACCCAGCATGCCCAGCATCTGCGGCAGCACCAGGGCCCAGCCCAGCGCATCGGTCAGGCGGTGCGACTCGCGCAGGCCTTGCATGGGCGTTTCGCGGGTCAGCTTGCAGGCCAGGCCCAGCGCGATCACGCAGCCCACGCCCAGGCTCACCAGCGTGGTGTTCTTGGGGTCCAGCAGGGGCGTGCCGCCGAACACCAGGTATTTGGCAGACAGCGTGCCGATCATGGTGATCAGCGGAATGGCCAGGGCGGGCACAAACAGCTTGTTGCCCAGGCGCTTGGCGCTTTCCAGGTACTCGGCATCGGTGCGCGGCTGGTGCTTGCCGCCCAGCACGCCGCCAAAGCCGGCGATCACGGCCATGACCACGGCCACGGCGCCCACCCACACGGGAGGCAGCTGATCGCCGACTAGGAACACGACCGCATACAGGCCCCAGAACAGGCCCGCCGTATAGCGGCGCGGGTTGCTGGCGTCGCGCAGCGTCATCACGGCCGTGATGGCCAGCACCACGCCGACCAGGTAGTACAGATATTGGATGGGGATGATCATGCTCGCTCTCCCTTGGCGCCCTGTTTTTCTTCAGCGATTTCCTTGGCCAGCGTCCTGTCCAGGCGACGCAGGCGGAAGGCATGGATCACAAACGCGCTGACGGCCGTCGGAATGCCCCACAGCGCCACGTGGATGGGTTCGACCTCGATGCCGGCCTCCTTGAGGAAGGTGGTCATCAGCACGATGGCGCCAAAGGCCACGAAGATGTCCTCGCCAAAGAACAGGCCCACGTTGTCCGTGGCCGCCGAGAAGGCGCGCAGCTTCTCGCGCACCTTCTGCGAGAGCTTGCCGTAGCGCGCTTCGGTCGCGCCTTCGGCCATGGGCGCCAGCAGCGGGCGCACCATCTGCGGATGGCCGCCCAGGCTGGTCAGGCCCACGGCCGCGGTGAGCTGGCGCGCGCCCAGATAGACGATGAGCAGACGGCCGGCGGTGGCCGACTTGATGGAGCTGATCCAGTTCTGCGCATGCTGGCGCAGGCCATGGCGCTCGAGCAGGCCGATCACGGCCAGCGGCAGCAGGATGATCAGCGGCAGATTGCGCGTCTTGACGAAGCCCGCGCCAATCGTGGCCAGCACCTTGTCGATGGGGAAACCGGCGGCCAGCGCCGTGCCTATGGCGGTGATGATCACCACCAGCATGGGATTGAAGCGCAGCGCAAAGCCGGCAATGATGATGAGCACGCCGATCAGCGGCCACAAATTGATGTCAGCAGGCATGTAGACCTCCAGAAACCTTGCCCCGTGGCCTTGCGGCTTCGGGAGCTACCAGGGCAGGAACAGCATCGCGCCAAACCTGCCCGCCTTCTTTCGGATGAGCGACATGCTTCTCGTAGGGAATCTGCACACCATCCAAATTGTTGAACAATCAAACAAAGATGACTGCACAAATATGATTCTTTGCAGAACAATAAATATTCACAAATAGAACAAACCCTAGGTTTCCCCAGATTTCATGGCCGTGTCCGCTCAACAAGCCAGTCGTTACACTCGAGTCCACAGATCGATGGCGAGACGGAGACCTATGAAAGCCGCTACAGACCCGCAGAACCTGACCGAGCGCATCGCCGATGAAATCCGCAGCAAGCTGGTGCATGGCGAATTCGCTCCGGGCCAGCGCCTGTCCGAAGCCGCGCTCAGCGAGGCCTTGGCCATCTCGCGCAACACCTTGCGCGAGGTGTTCCGCGTGCTGACCAAGGAAGGGCTGCTGGTGCACGAGCCCAACAAGGGCGTGTCCGTGGCCGTGCCCAGCATGGCTTCCATCATCGACATCTACCGCGTGCGCCGCATGATCGAATGCCAGGCCCTGGCCCAGGCCTACCCCATGCACCCGGCGCGCGCCTGGATGCGCGAAGCCGTGGAGACGGCCAGGCAGCAGGCCGCGGTCGAGAACTGGGCCGAGGTCGGCACCGCGAACATGGCATTCCACAAGGCCGTGGTGGCGCTGGCCGATAGCGAGCGGCTCAACGAGATGTTCTCCCACCTGCTGGCCGAGCTGCGCCTGGCCTTCGGCCTGCTGCGCGACCCGCATTTTCTGCACGCGCCCTATGTGGAGATGAACCAGCACATCCTGCAGACCTTTGAGGACGGCAAGCCCGCCGAGGCCGCCAAGGAGCTGCATGACTATCTGGTGCATTCAGAGCGGCTCATCCTTGGCGCCTATGCACGCAAGCTCTCGGAAAGCGGGCACAAGCTGGCTTGAAAGCGGTACTCATACACAGTACCTAAGGCTCTCCTGTAGTCGTCTGCCGCAATAAAAAAGCGCTCCCGAGGATGGTCGTAAAAACAGACCCAGTAACAACACCTCCCCTTAAGCCCTAGTCTTTCTATTCTGTAAAAAGTCACGCATCTACCAAAGCAGGTGAAGAACTAAAAAATAAAAGCCATAAAAACTGTCCCTCCTAAACTGGGGCCATCATCCAAGTACGGTGCTCCGTTGCACCATCAATGTTTGAGGAATTGCAGAGTGCGGACATACGATTGGCCGTGCAAAACAAGGAAACCTCTTTTTACACGGCCAAATCCATAGCGCGCAGTTGGCCTTTTTGATGTGAAAGCAAAATTACACAAAATAGAGGATTTGTGTAATCTTGGCTTCATACCCAAGCCCGCTGTTGCCCTAGAGAGCCTACCTCGCCCCGTCAAAGAATCGCTAGAAATTCTGGGGCATCACCTTCGTTTGAGTCGAAAGCGGCGTGGCGAGTCCTTGCGCGCTTGGGCGCTGCGCATGGATACGTCTGTTCCCACCCTGTCTGCCATAGAAAAAGGCGATCCACGGGTGAGCATGGGGGTCTACGCCACGGCCTTGTGGCTTGTTGGCCGGGATAAGGCATTGCGCGATCTAGCTAGTCCTGAGAATGACGCGCGAGCCTTGGTGCAGGAAGTTTCAGCAATCCCACACGATAACGAGCGAACCATGACGCGCGCCGACAAACGTGAGGTCGCGCTGTTCGCATTTCTTGCCAAGCAGGCCAAAGCACCAGATGAGGAGCAGTTGCTAAGCCAAGACTTTGACGAAGCGACGCGCGAGAACCTCGGTTTCTTGGTGCTGCTGCTGGCCATTACAGTCGAGCGTTATGCGTCGCTTGAGGCCATCACCAAGCTCAACTGTGTTGCGACCCAGTTACTGGGCCCGCGGCTCAACAACGAAGACTAGGGACGCTGGCTACGCTCTGGGCAGGTGAATGCTGGCCGCCTAGCCAGCTATATGGAGCAAGCTTTCGCCAATTCACGCTGACCGCTTGCGCTGGTTGTGACTGACCAGCCTACTGAATTTGTGCGGCAGAGCTCAGCCAGGAGGAGGAACCGTCAATTCGCTTATTTAGTGGGCGGCTTCAGGCTGATCTGAGTCATTTACGGACCTGTGCCCGGCAACAACGGCCAACACCTGCCGTTGAACGCTGAACGGCCACTTCATCCTCAGGACCGGCCGCTCGATTGCACGGCTCGCGGCGTACCGGCTCGAAGGACCGCTTCTGCGTTCTCCGACAGGCTCGTGTCGACTGTGGATTCAACTGGTCAATGCAACACAATGACCGCCTCTGGCGGAAGGAGTGTTGGCATGAAGCGAAGACCGCGGATTTACTACACCGAAGCTCAGAAGGCCCTGATGTGGGACCGCTGGAAAGCTGGTGATACCTTGCACGAGATCGGCAAGCTGTTTGACCGACCGCACACATCCATCCACACCATCCTGAGTGCAACGGGTGGCATCCGGCCTCCTGCAAGGCGCCGATCTCACTTGACTCTGTCTCTGGCCGAGCGCGAGGAGATATCACGCAGCCTGGCCGCAGGTGAGTCCATCCGCTGTGTAGCCAAACGCTTGAAACGAGCAGCGTCCACCATCAGCCGTGAACTCCTGCGTAACGGCGGCAAGACTTGCTACCGAGCTACAAAGGCAGACGAGGCGGCTTGGGAGCGAGCACGCCGCCCAAAGACGTGCAAGTTGGCCTGCAACCCTGAGTTGGCGCAAATCGTGGCGGGTAAATTGCAGAGTCAGTGGTCGCCCGAGCAAATAGCAGGGTGGCTCAAGCGCACTTACCCGGACGAAAAGGATTTGCAGGTGTCTCACGAAGCCATCTACCGCACGCTCTTTGTTCAAACACGCGGGGCTTTAAAGAAGGCTATGTCCCCGTTGAGTGTGGAAAAACGCCGATAGCCGCGAGGAGCATGGCTTGCGGGGTTGGCAGGCGATGG
>NZ_JBFYGN010000018.1:0-98573 GCF_041079535.1 Comamonas guangdongensis
GGCATCACCCCCAAACAGCGGCTGGCCATGGCTGCATAGCTCTACTTCTCGGGGCTATGGATTCTGGGGGGATTACCATCTCAGGGCCATCCGGCGTGACCACTCGGCGAGAGTGTTTACCCCGGATGAAAGCGCACTCTCACTTTTTCCCGCCGCCAACCAGATAGACGTTGCCGTCAGCTACGGCTTTGAGCAGATCTCGATAAGTATTCGCCAGAAAGTTGCGGGACTGCACGAAATCCGGATCGGCTCCGCATAGGCCATCTTGATGTTTGGCATCCAGCTGCGCGGCGCGCAACTCCCGCCAAACCTGATGAGCCACGTTGGGAGGAAGCGCCTTGACGATGGCAGTCACGACCATAGACAGCGCTGTGAGTGCGCCAGTTTCCTCTTGAGTCATTGATCAGCTCCAGTGGTTGGCCCATTCTAGTTTTCAGCCAGGCCTGGGGGCATCTCCTCCCTCCCTCTCTATCACTTCCCAAGGCACGCTCGGCCTGCACAAAAGAAAAGAGCTCACGCCTTTTCAGGTGTGAGCTCTTTTTAAAGGCAGAAGAAACTTATTTGCGTGGACGGGCCAGAGCCACTCCTATTGCACGCCCACCAAGCGGTTGATCGTTCAGCATCTGGATAGCTTTCTGCGCCTGCTCCTGAGTGCTCATTTCCACAAAGCCGAAGCCGCGCGAGCGCCCAGTGTCGCGATCCGAGATGACGTCTGCAGAGATCACATCACCACAGCTGCTGAAATGTGCGCGCAAGGCTTCGCCGTCGATGGAATAGCCAAGATTGGTAACGTAGAGATTGGATTGCATTGTGTTCTTTCAAAGATAGCTCAGGCATTTCAGCGATGAGCGGTTACAAGGTGGATAAGGGTTAACGGCGGCGCTTGAAGGCAGGCTTGGCCCCAGTAGCACCGCCAGTGCGTGGAGCAAGATGGCGGAAGGTCACCCGCCCTTTGTTTAGGTCATAGGGCGACATCTCGACAGTCACTTTGTCGCCAGCCAGCACGCGAATACGGTGCTTGCGCATCTTTCCGCCGCTGTAAGCAATGAGCTGATGGCCGTTTTCCAGAGTCACGCGAAAGCGTGCATCTGGTAGCACTTCATCAACTTGTCCTGACATCTCGATTAGTTCTTCTTTAGCCAAAGCGTCTCCTGTGGGTGAAGGATGCAGCCGCTCAATTCAGTTGATGCCTTAGCACCATGTTGCGCCCCTCAGTCAGAGCGTAGGTAGAGGCGAGCGACTCGTTAGAAAACTGGGGAACAAAGCGAAAAACGCGGTCATAAGCTCCGCGGCGAATAGAGACGGCAGCGACAAATTGGCCGTTTGCGTTCGTCTGAGTGAGAGGCGTGACCGCATAGCGACCAATCTGCTCTGTATTGTTTTTTTGCAGCATGAAAACGGACAGCCGCACGCACGATTGCGCAGGCCATCGAATGAAATAGGGAGTGTCCGTGCAGAACGCAGAGACAGCACGGATCCAGGAGGGGGTTGAGGATCCTGAGGGATTCGCCGTAGAGAGAGTGACAACCGCAAGCTTCGTGTAGGAAGGGCGGCTACCGGCGGCCAAGGGGCGGCTTAGGTGTCAGACAGGCGCTGCAGGGACGAACGACAAAACAGCGAGTGGAACCAGTATAGGTGAATTGGAATGACCTTCGGAATTTTGTCTGCTTCAACTGAGTACGACATCCGCAGGCCCCATCGCCTATGGATTCGCGGCGCACCCGAACCGCTTGTGCAGCCTTTGAAGTTCCCAGGCTCGGATGGCGTCTACACGAAATCGCTAGACCTAGCTGGCTTATCCATGTACCGTCTAAAGCGGTTCAGCAACATCACCAGAAGCGCGCTCATGAGCAAAACTAAAGAGTCAATGGTCCGCCACATCGTGGAGGCCAAACGATGGGAGCTCAGTCGAGAAAAGGAGCGCATCACATATCCGCCCGAGCATGCTGGACCGATACAGATGGACTGGCGCAAGCGCGAAAACTATTCAGCCACCGATCTCGACTATCGCGGAAGAACCAAAACTCCGTAAAAGCAGATACGCCATTCACCCGCCCACGGCCTGCCACTGCGGGCTTTTTGCTTTTTGGAGAAACGCTAGGCTGGTAGCAGGCTGACGATCGAGTCCAGCAGGTGCCGGCCGCGCGTGGCAATGCGGGGCACGTTCTCGAAGAGGATCGGCTCCGGCAGATCGTCGTGCCAGGCCTTGAGCATCAGCCAGACACCCCACAGCGTGAGACGGTTCAGGGCTTGGTTTTCAACGTATTCGAGCCGACTTCGGCATTCGAATACCAATGCAAGTCATTGATTTATATTGAATTCGAAAAATTTCGCTTATAAAAGCATCCGCTACAAGATCGAGCTGATCGAGTGCAAGGAACGGGCACGGGTCTGCGCTGAACGCGAGTTCCTGCCCCTTGCTCACAAAGCGGTGCCCAGGCACCGCTTTTTTGTTGCCATCGTCCGAATGCAGGTTTCGCCCGGTGCTGCAGTTCCCAGAATCCCGGGTTCAGACAACCGGGAGACAAACCATGAGTGAAGCGGCTTTGGCGGATTTGCAGCAGCGACTGCAGCGCCTTGAAGATATTCAAGCCATACAGGCCTTGAAGGCCCAGTATCTGCGTGCCTGCGACCGCAAGCAGGCCGATGCCATGCGCCGGTGTTTTGTGGCGCATGGCGCGGTGATCGAGGCCGATGGTTTTCCGCTATTTACGGACCGCGAAGACTGGGTCGCGACCTTCACCCGGTTGGCCGTTGAGAATCCTGCGATTCAAGACATGCACCACGGCCACAATCCGCAGATTTCAATCACCGGACCCGATAGCGCCACGGGCCTGTGGGATCTGGAGTTCTGCCAGATCAATGTGAAAGAGCGGACCATCGTGCAGCTGTCGGGCCAGTACACCGATGAATATGAGCGTGCCAATGGCCGCTGGCAGATTCGCAGCATGCGTTTTCAGCGCGGCTCGTTTGTGATGCGCCAGATCGATGAGCATGGGTTTGAAAAACTGCTGGCCCTGGGCCAGCCGCCGGCCTCGGGCTTTATCGAAAACAGCTGATTTTCAAGCGCCGTCCTTGAATGGCAAAAAAGCCCGATACGGCAAATACCATATCGGGCCTTGGGGCGAGAAGCGCCGGGCTTAGTCGGCCAGGATCACTTCCACACGGCGAGCTGCGGCGTTGTTGCCATCGGCCTGGGTTTGTTCGGGCTTCTTCAGCTCGACCTTGTCTTCGGCCACGCCCAGGCCGATCAGTGCGGCTTGCACGGCTTGGGCGCGCTTCTTGGCCAGTTCGGCATTGACTTCGGCGCTGCCGGTTGCGTCATGGAAGCCCGAGATCACCGCGCGCTTGCCCTGCTGCACGCCCTTGACCACATCGGCCAGCGCTTCATTGGCGCCATCGGCAACTTCGGCCATGCCGGTGGCGAAGTAGAACTTGACCACGCCGTCTTCCACGATCACGCGTGCCACTTCCTCCTGCACGACGACCGGCACATTGGTCGAGGCGGCGCTCACGGCTTCGGCCTTGGGCGCATGGGCAATGCCGCGCTTGTAGACGACGGTGCCCACCACCGTGGACACGACCAGGGCGATCAGGGCAAACAGAAAGCCCAGGGCAAAACGTTGTTGGCTATCGTCGTCAGAGCTGTTGAAGGACATCGAGAATCTCCGTTATTGGGAATGAGGTTGAGGTGGAAAATCTGTCTCTGCTGCGCCCGGCGCATTCACCGGACCTCGGGCGGCAAAACCACGCATTGTAGAGGTTTGGCATGAAATACCTGCCTGCGGCGAATGGCGGCAAATTATTTCCGCGTTGCTTTTGCGCATGCTGGCGCTGCCAGGTACACCGCTAGGCGGGCAGACGCGTTATACATGTCAGGCAAGCCAGTCCGGATGCCGGTTTTGGGAGTTTTCATGTCCACCCTGCTCTCGTTGAATGCGCAGTCGCGCGATGCAGATCACATGCTGGAGCAGGCCTTGCAGCAATGGGGCGGCGAGAGGGATTTGTGGATTTTCGGCTATGGCTCGCTGATCTGGCGGCCCGATTTTGACTTTAGCGAGCGCTGCTCTGCCCATGTCCATGGCTGGCATCGTGCTCTCAAAATGTGGAGCACCATCAACCGTGGCACGCCGCAATGCCCGGGCCTGGTGTTCGGCATGCTGTCGGGCGGCAGCTGCCAGGGCATGGTCTTCAGGATTCCGCGCGACTATGGCGAGGCCGTGATGCGCAAGCTCTGGCTGCGCGAGATGCCCAATGCCGTCTACGACCCGCGCTGGCTGCCCTGCAAAACCCTGCAGGGGCCGGTTCAGGCCCTGGCCTTTACCTTGTCGCGCCAAAGCCCGCACCATACGGGCGAGCTGGAGCCCGATGAATATCGGCGCATTTTTTCGCAGGCCAGAGGAATTTACGGCACAACCTTGGACTATGCACAGGCCACTTTCGATGAACTGCAGCGCCTGGGCATCGCCGACAAGGCTTTGCAACGGCTGCTGAGTTATGCCGATTGCGATCGCTCCGTCGAGTCTGTTGCTATCTGATCCATAGCTTACAGCGCTCTATCGGTCTGGGTTTCAAGAATGTAGAGTGCTTGGGGCACAATGCGCTTTTGATTTCAGGAAAGAAGCCATGTCCTCCAGCCGTGCTGCCACCCTCTTTTCTCGCCCTCTGCTGACCGGCCTGTCGCTGGCGGCCGCCCTGGCCCTGACGGCCTGCTCCACCAGCGCCCCCTCCACCGTGGCGGATAGCAGCACGGCTACGGTGCGCAGCAGCAGTGGCGTGCAATCTGTTGCGCGGCTGGAGGCCACCAAGGGCAGCAAGGTCAGCGGTGCGGTGCAGTTCATCCCGCTGGCCGAGGGCGGTGTCCGCGTCCAGGGCCGGGTGGAAGGCCTGGCGCCCAATAGCGAGCATGGTTTTCACATCCATGAAAAAGGCGATTGCTCCAGCGGCGACGGCCTGAGCGCCGGCGGCCACTTCAATCCCACGCAGCAGGCCCACGGCAGGCTCAATGGCAGCCAACCCCACCACCTCGGTGATCTGCCCAGCCTGGATGCCGATACCCAGGGTGTCGCGACTATCGACTTTGTGAGCAAGAGCATCACGCTGGATAAAGGCAGCAGCGGCATTCTGGGCCGGGCTCTGATCGTGCATAACGCCCCCGATGACTACACTACCCAGCCTACGGGCAATTCGGGGGCACGCCTGGCCTGCGCCGTGATCGAGCGCGGCGCCTAAAGCCTCGCTCCGAAATCCTGTTTCCGCCGCAAGCCCCTTGTTTCCAGGGGCCGGCTTATTTGGAAGCCCGCACCTTCTGGCGCTCGCGCCAGATCCGGCGGGCCTGCTCCAGTGCCTCTACCGTGTCCACGTCCAGAACGCAGCCCATGTCTTCGCAGTCCCAGCGCTGCAGACGCTTGGCATCGGCGGCCTGGCGCACGATGGCGGCTGCGCCCTGATCGCCGCTCAGTTGCATCAGCGCCGGGCCAGCGGCGCGGCTGAAAGCCACGGGATGGCCTTTTTGAGCTTGATAGAAGGGCTGGATCACCTGCAGCGCATCGGGATCGGCCTGGGCCAGCCGCGAAGCCAGCTCCTGCAGGGTCTGCGGCCGGACCAGAGGCAGGTCCGCGGGCAGGATCAGCCAGCCATTGGCCTGTGCCGTGGCCTTGACTGCCGCCGCAATGCTGTCGCCCATGCCCGGATGCGGGCCGCTCTCCAGATGCCAGGGCAGGCCGGACGCCCGAACGCTGGCCAAGGTGGTCTGCAGCACGCTGCGCTCGCCCAGCATGGCCTGCAGCTTGTGGCTGGAGCCGCCCGAGGCCAGAAAGCGCTCTCCCCTGCCCGCGGCCAGTATCAGCATGCAGGGCTGGTGAATATTCAGCTTGGAGTCTTGTTGATCCATGTTGCGGCCGAGCATAACCGCGAGTCCGCCGACGCGGCACAATGCGGTTATGAGCAGCTTATCTTCTTCCATTGCCGATCTTCGCAAAAGCTATGAGCGCGCGGAGCTGAGCGAATCCGCATCCAACGCCAACCCACTGCAGCAGTTCGACCAGTGGCTGCAGGAAGCCCTGCGCGCCCAGATTCCCGAGCCCAACGCCATGACCGTGGCCACCGTGGGCGGAGATATGCGCCCCAGCACGCGCATCGTGCTGATCAAGGCCTATGACGAGAGCGGCATCGTCTGGTACACCAATTACGACAGTCGCAAGGGCCAGCAGCTGGCGGGCAATCCGTTCGCGGCGCTGCAGTTCCACTGGGTGGAGCTCGAGCGCGTGGTGCGCATCGAAGGCCGGGTGGAGAAGGTCAGCGACGAGGAAAGCGACGCCTATTTCGACAGCCGCCCGCTGGACTCGCGCATCGGTGCCTGGGCCAGCCCGCAAAGCCAGGTCATCAGCGGCCGCGGGGTGCTGGTGGCCAATGCCGCCAAATACGGCGCGCAGTTCATGCTGAACCCGCCCCGCCCGCCGCACTGGGGCGGTTTCCGCCTGATTCCCGATCGCTGGGAGTTCTGGCAGGGCCGCAAGAGCCGCTTGCATGACCGCCTCAGCTATCGCCTCGAAGGAGACGTATGGATTCGCGAGCGTTTGGCGCCCTGAGCACGGACGACTGGAGGGGCTTCGCCCCTCCTTTGCTGATAAGCAGTGATCCCAATCAGCAAATCTTTGGAACGGATGCCTAACATATACATGTAAGTTACATAGAATAACTGTATGAAGCCAAGCTCTATCCAGACATCGACACCCTCTTCGGATCTGCCCTCGGGGCCCGATCTGTTCAGCGACTGGCTGGCCCATGAGGGCAGCAAAAGCTGGGATGCCCTCGACACATCTCCGGAAGGCAGTTACGAGAAGGTCTGGCAGGCCTGGCTCTGGCATCTCAGCGATCAACAGGAATCCGGGACCGGGCCCTCCTCTTCTCACGCGAAGCCCTGGCACGAAGCCACGGCCGTGGATGTGCAGCGCTTCTTGCGCATCCGTGAAGGCCAACGCGCCCACCACCACCCCGACAGACAGATCAGCCCCGTCACACGCCGCCGCTACTGGCGTTTGCTGGAGCGCATCTATGACCATGCGCTGGAGCATGGCTGGATTGCCGCCAACCCGGCAACCGGACTCGAGCCTGCCGAGCGCCCCCCTGCCGAAGACGGCAAAGGCCATTGCCTGCCGCCGCTGCTCTGGCAGTCCCTGCCGCGTCACTTCCCCACGGCCGACGGTTATCAGAACGCACGCGACAGAGCCATCATCCTGCTGCTGTACGAGATGGCGCTGGCACCCGAAGAGGTCCGGACCCTGCTCTGGAAGGATTTGCGCGCTGCGCCGGACGAAGGAGCCACTGCTCTGCCCCGCTTTCTGCATATCGAAGGCGGGCGGGCCGCGCAGCAACGGCGGCTGGAGCTTCCCGGCAGCGTGGCCCAGGCCCTGGCCGACTGGCGGCGCTACAGTGCCGCCCAACGCGGCCCGGCCGTGACGGCGGATGAGCAAGCGGTTTTCTATTCGCGCCGCGGCGGCCCGCTTTCGGTGCGCATGCTGTTCCATGTCGCATCGCAGATCATCCAGCGTGCCCACCAGGCACAGGCCGAGGGCAGCCAGAAATACCCGCTGCAGCGGGTGGGGCCGCAGGTGTTGCGCAACACGGCCATAGTCCAGTGGCTGCGCGCCGGCGTACCGGAGCTGGAGGTGATAGCCCGGATAGGCGTGGACAGCGGCCGTGCCCTGCGCCATCTCCAGCACTATCTATAGCTTGCAGCCCTTGCACTGCTAGGGCTGCAGGCTATTTCCCTCGGAGAGCGACGATCAGAAGTCCATTCTCAGGCCGACCACCAGATTGCGCCCCGTCAACGGCGCAGCGGTCTTGATGAAGGAGGTCGCGGCATAGGCCAGGCGATTGGTCAGATTCTGCCCCTTCACATAGAACTGCCACTGATTGCCGCCGCTGCGCCACTGGTAGCTGGCGCCCAGATTCAGCATGCCGTAGCCCGGAGTCTCGGTCTCGAAATTGGCGGTGCGGTTCTGGCGCAACACCTGGGTCCATTCGGCCATGGTGTCCCAGCCGGCCAGACGCGCATTCACCCGCAGGCCGGCGCGCAGGGCCGGAATGCGCGGCAGCGCCGACCCGTCGTCCAGGCGCGCACGCACGCCGTCGCCAAACACGGTCAGACTCAGTTCACGGCTCAGGCGCTGGCTCAGCTGTGCTTCCCAACCGGTGAAGCGCGCATTGCCCTGGGTGTACTGCAGCAGTTGCAGGCCTTCGTCCTCATCCAGGGTGGCGCCATAGATATAGCCCTTGATCCGGTAGTGGTAGGCATTGAGCTTCCAGGTCGTGTCGCCGGCCGTCTTGGCCAGGCCCAGATCCAGTGCCTGGGAGCGTTCGCGCTTCAGATTCGGGTTGCCCAGCTCATAGGTGGCCGTGGCCATGTGCAGGCCGTGGGCGAACAGCTCTTCGGCCGTAGGCATGCGGCCGCCGCTGGTCACGGATGCCGTGGCGCTGTATCCGGGCTGGAACTTCCAGACCGTGCCCAGCGAGAATGAGGTCGCGCTGTGGTTGCGGCGCTCGTCGCTCTGCTCGGCATCGATGCGCTGGCGGTCGTGCCGCATCGCGGCCTGCAGGCTCCAGTCCTGCCAGCGGTATTCCTCGAGCAGATACAGGCTCTGGCGCTGCGTCTCTGTGGGCTGGACATAGGCTTCCTCGCCGGTAGCGCTGAAGCGCCGGTTCAGCGTCTGCAGGCCCAGCGTACCGCGCCAGCCCGCAATGGGCTGGTGCTCGAGCTCCAGCCTCAGGTCATGGGCGCGGTTTCTGAACTGCGTGCTCACCGCGCCGTCCTCGATTTCGTCATGGCGGTAATTGGTCCAGCCGCCGCGCAGGCGCAAGGCGGCAATGCCTGCTGCAGGGTTGCGCCACTCGCCGCGCAGATCCCAGCGCTCGCTGGTCAGGTCCACCACGGGCACGCTGGTCGAGGCACCGGGAGCCGAATGGTCGTGGCCGTCATCGCCGCCGCAGTGCAGATGGTCGCCATGCGCATGGCAGCCTTCGAAGCTGTGCTGATGGCCGGGCAGGCCGTAATAAGCCGTCTGCCGGGTATAGGCCAGGCCCAGGTAGCCGCTGTTGCCCACCCAGGACAGGCCCACGCTGCCGGTGTTGCCGCGGCTGAAGCTGCCGGGCACCTTGCCCTGGCCCCAGCCGCTGCCCACGCGGTAGTCGCCCGCGTTGCGCGCCACGCCCTCAGCATGCAGGACCAGCGTGCCGTTGTCGTTCTTCAAGGGGGTGGCGCCGGTCAGCGAGAACGCGCCGGCCGACATGCCCGCGGCCGTGCCGGCCTGCGCCTCGACCGAGCCTTCCACGCCTTTGTCGGGCACCGTCGTGGGAATCTTGCCGTCGAGCACATTGACCACACCGCCCATGGCACCCGCGCTGTACAGCAGAGCCGACGGCCCGCGCAGTATCTCCATCTGCGTGGCCAGCATGGGTTCGCTGGTGACCGCATGGTCGGGGCTCACGGTGGAGGCGTCGAGCAGCTCCGAGCCGTCGCTGAGCACCGACACCCGGGCACCGTCCATGCCGCGGATCACCGGGCGGCTCGCGCCCGCGCCGAAGTGGCTGGCATTGATGCCGGGCTCGGCAGCCAGGGTCTCGCCCAGCGTGGCCGCGCGGCGCAGGCGCAGCTCCTTGTCGTCCAGCATCTGGACGGGCGTGGCCATGTCGCCGGCAGCCATGCCCGTGGCGGAGACCGTGACCTCGGCCAGGCTCGCGTCCTGGGCGGCCGGTGCGGCCTCGGCCTGAGCCATGGCCATGGGGGCGCAGACCAGCAGGCCCGCGCCCAGGGCCAGGCCGCGCCCGGCGGGCTGCAGCGCATCGATGGCCAGCATCAGCGCCGATTTGGGAGAGTGTCGAAAAACGGAAGACGAAGAAACAGAAAAACGGTGAATCATCACGGTTCCACAAACAGCCGTGCGCGCCGGTTCATCGCGTTGGCGGACACGGAAATTTCAATCAAAACAGCTTGCTGCGCCCATCAAACAAGCGCTAGCTGCTACGAATTTTGGAGATTGGGGCGCGATGCGGCCCGGCCACGCGCAGCATGGCCGGCCGGACTTAGGCCCGGGAACTGTGGAGTGGAGGCGCGCGCGCGTCGAAGGGCGCGGCGAGAGCCACGGCACGTGGTGCCGCAACAAAAGGCCGGGGCAGCGCGGATTCGGGCGCGACGCCGACAAAAGCCAGCATGGCCGGCGGGCCTGCATAGCCATGGCTGGCCTGGTCCAGCAACTGACAGGCGGCCGGGCCATGGCCCGCAAACAGCGCATGCACCCAGGAGTTGGATGCGCAGCCGTCGGCGCAATCGGCACCGTCTGCCGCCTGCGTTGCAAAGCCCGCATGGGTGACGCCATGCTGCACCGCCACCGATGCCTGGGAGGCTGCGGCCGCGTGCACCGCACGGTGCATCTGGCCCAGCGTGGGCCCCAGCACCATGGCCCAGACCAGCAGGCCCAGCAACCAGCGGGTCAGGCCGGCACCGCGCAGGCTTGCGCGCCCCGCAGCATGGGCTGGCGGGGTCTGACTAGGCTGGCGAGGGGAATGCTGCTGGGACAACATGATGGGAACGGTCGGCTGCGGCTCATCGGCGAGAAGCCGCCGATGAGGATTGCAAAGTGTATCGCGCCTGGGACGGGCCGGCGCGAACAAACTCTAATCCTTGAGCCAGCGCGAGAAGGTCTGGCGGAATTTCTGCACCTTGGGGCCGACCACGAACGCGCAATAGCCCTGGTTGGGGTGCTTGGCGAAATAGTCCTGATGGTAGTCCTCGGCACTCCAGTAGCTGCGCAGAGGCTCGACCTCGGTGACTATGGGAGCGTCATAGGCCCCCTCCTCGCGCAGCTCCTGCAGCAAGGCCCTGGCGGTCTCTGCCTGGGCGGCGCTGCCGGTGTAGACGCCGCTGCGGTACTGGGTCCCCACATCATTGCCCTGGCGGTTGAGCGTGGTCGGGTCGTGGGTGCCGAAGAAAATCAGCAGCACATCGCGCAGGCCGATGACGGCCGGGTCGAACTCCAGCTTCACCACCTCGGCATGGCCGGTCTGGCCCGTGCAGACGTCTTCGTAGCTGGGATGCTCCAGATGGCCGTTGGCATAGCCGCTTTCCACATCGACGATGCCGCGCACGCGATCGAACACGGCCTCGGTGCACCAGAAGCAACCTCCGCCAAGCACAATTGTTTCCGTCATAGTTTTCACCTGAATCCTTGACGCCCGGCAGCAAAACCAACTGGTATTTTTTGCGACGCAAATCGCCGCGGGCCATAGAATTTTAAGGGCCCGGAATAGCCGGCACCAGCAGCCAAGGCCGGCCGGTGCTGTGAAGGAGATGCCGGCCCTGAACCCCGGCGCCCCTATCCGGATACCGGGCCAGATTTTTGAGTCAACCTCAGCCAGAGCCATGAAGAGAAAAAAGATATTTGCCATCGCAGCCGTATTTCTGGCCTGCATTCCGGTCGCCGCATTTTCAACGGTCAAGCCCTTGAGAATTCTTGCGCCGGCACTCTTTGCCAAGTTGACATGCGTGGACGGGAATGTCTGCACCGACGACCCGGCGAGGCTGGCGCAGGCTCGGCGGCTGTATCAAGACAACCAACAGCTTGTCGCCAGCCAGATCGGCGGTTTCCGCCATGACGCCAAGATCCTGTTCTGCTCGTCGCCGCAATGCGCGCAAACCTTTGGCCTGGGCCAGCGTGCGGGACTTGCCATCGGCAATTTCGGCATCGCGATTGCACCCCGCGGCTGGACGGATTTCTATGTGAAACACGAACTCATTCACCACAGGCAGGCCGAGGAGCTGGGAAACTGGGGTGTTCTGAGCAAACCCGAATGGCTGATTGAGGGAATGGCATATTCTCTGAGCGACGACCCCAGACGTCCCCTGCCCGCGCTTTCCGAGGCTTGGCGTGCCGATTTCGAAGCCTGGCACGCAAAAATGAATGCCGCAGATCTATGGCTCAACGCCAAGGCCTTGCCTTAGGCCTCTCGCGAACGATTTCTCCGGGCGAGAAATCCTGCGATCTGCCGAAGCGCGGCGCCAGACTGCCGCCCCCTGCCTCGCACTCCCCGCTACACTGATTGTTGGCCATGCAATAAAACCGGCCCGTCCAGCATCTAGGATGCTGGCTGGAGACCGCACCATCACAGACCACCAAGAGTTTTGCCGCAGAGGGACCCCGACACCATGAAGCGTTCAGGCCGCTGGGCCATAGGCCTGGTCATTGCCGGCTTGCTGGCCGTAGCCGGCTGGCGTGCTGCCAGCCATCAGCAACAGAAGAAGCAGGCCATGGCCGCCGCAAGCGCGCCGCTGGAGTTGCCGATCCAGATTGCCGCCCCAGAGGTGCTGGCGCTACAGCCCCAGCAGCTGGCTCTTACCGTTCCCGTCAACGGCGTGGTCCAGGCCGTCAACTCGGCCGTGGTCAAAGCCTATGTGGCCGGCGAGCTGCGCGGCTTCAAGCTGCGCGAAGGCGACAGCGTCGGCAAGGGCCAGCAGCTGGCGCACATCGATGCGACCGAGGCCGAGGCGCGCTGGCGCCAGGCCAGGCTGCAGGCCGAGGCCGCCAAGGGCCAGCTGGCGATCGCCCAGCGCAACCAGGACAACAACGCGGTTCTGGTGCAAAAAGGCTTTATTTCCACCACGGCGCTGGCCACCTCCCAGGCCAATCTGGATTCGGCGCTGGCCAATCTGGCCGCCGCCCAGGCCGCGGCCGACGCCGCACGCAAGGCCGTGACCGACTCGGTGATCACCAGCCCCATGAACGGCCAGATCGCTCAGCGTTTTGTGCAGAACGGCGAGCGCGTCGGTGTCGAGGCGCGCATCGTCGAGGTCGTGGACCCGGCGCGGCTGGAGATCATGGCCCAGCTGGCCCCCGCGGATTCGGTGCAGGTCCAGCTCGGCCAGACGGCCGAGCTCCTGGTGCCGGGTGCGCCCCAGGACATGGCGGCCGTGGCGGCCAAGGTGGTGCGCATCAACCCCAGCGCCCAGACCGGCTCGCGCACGGTGGCCGTCTATCTGGCTGTGCCGCAAGCCAGCAACAGCGATGGCAGCCAGCGCAGTCTGCAACTGCGCCCCGGCCTGTTCTTGCAGGGCAGCATCATCACCGGCAGGAGCAGCCAGCTGGCCGTGCCGCTGACCGCGGTGCGCACCGACAAGCCCCAGCCCTATGTGCAGGTGCTGCAGGCCGCCGCGCCCGGCGCACAGCAGGCTCCGCTGCGCGTGCGCCACCAAAGCGTAGAGCTCGGGCGCCAGACGCCGCACCAGGGCGCGACCTGGGTGCAGGTGCTCAGCGGCCTGAACGCCGGCGACCGCATCCTGGCCGGTAGCGCCGGCGGCCTGCGCGAAGGCACGGCCGTCGAGATCCTGGCACCCGCGCACGCCTCCGGCAGCGCCAAGGCCGAGGGCAGATAAATGTGGTTCACCCGCATCAGCCTCAGGAATCCGGTGCTGGCCACCATGCTCATGCTGGCCTTTGTGGTGCTGGGCGTGTTCTCCTACCAGCGGCTCAAGGTCGATCAGTTTCCCAATATCGAGTTTCCCGTGGTGGTGGTCACGGTGGAATATCCGGGCGCCTCGCCCGAGATCGTGGAGAGCGAGGTCACCAAGAAGATCGAGGAAAGCGTGAACTCGGTCGCCGGCATCAACGCCCTGACCTCGCGCAGCTATGAAGGCACGAGCGTGGTCGTCATCGAGTTCCAGCTGAACATCGATGGGCGCCGCGCCGCCGACGATGTGCGCGAGAAGGTGGCCTCGGTACGCCCCACGCTGCGCGACGAGGTCAAGGAGCCGCGCGTCATACGCTTCGACCCGGCGAGCACCGCGATCTGGTCGCTGGCCGTGCTGCCCGACCCTCAGGCCCTGCATGGCGAGGCGGCGCCCAAGGGCCAGAGCGTGACGCCGCCCGATGCGATCGCGCTGACGAGCTGGGCCGATCAGGTGCTCAAGAAGCGGCTTGAAAACGTGCGCGGCGTGGGCGCCGTCAATCTGGTGGGCGCCACCAAACGCGAAATCAACATCTATCTCGACCCCGAGGCGCTGGAAGCCTATTCCATCACGCCCGAGCAGGTGGCCCAGGCCGTGCGCGCCGAGAACCAGGACCTGCCCGTGGGCGCCATACGCTCCAAGGCGCAGGAGCGCGTGGTGCAGATCGATGCCCGCATCCAGCGCCCCGCGGAGTTCGCCAACATCATCGTGGCCCAGCGCAATGGCGCGCCCATACGCGTGCGCCAGCTGGCCCGCGTGCAGGACGATGCCCAGGAACTGCAGACCCTGGCGCTCTACAACGGCGCGCGCACCCTGCTGATGTCGGTGCAGAAGGCCCAGGACGAGAACACCATCGAGGTGGTCGACGGCCTGAATGCCGCGATCAAGGCCATGGCGCCCGAGCTGCCGCCCGGCGTGCGCCTGCAGGCCATTGCCGACAACTCGCGCTCGATACGCGTGGGCGTGGACAACGTGCGCCAGACCCTGATCGAAGGCGCGCTGCTGACCGTGCTCATCGTGTTCCTGTTCCTCAACTCCTGGCGCTCCACGGTGATCACGGGGCTGACGCTGCCGATCGCGCTGATAGGCACGTTTCTGTTCATGTACTGGTTAGGCTTTTCCATCAACATGGTCACGCTGATGGCGCTGTCGCTGTGCGTGGGCCTGCTGATCGATGACGCCATCGTGGTGCGCGAGAACATCGTGCGCCATGTACAGATGGGCAAGGGAGCGTTCCAGGCCTCGCTGGACGGCACGCAGGAGATCGGCCTGGCCGTGCTGGCCACCACACTGTCCATCGTGGCCGTGTTCCTGCCCATAGGCTTTATGGGCGGCATCATTGGCAAGTTCTTCCACGAGTTCGGCATCACCATCGTCGCGGCCGTGCTGATCTCCATGTTCGTGAGCTTCACGCTGGACCCCATGCTCTCCAGCGTCTGGCACGACCCCGCCATCCATGCCCATGGCGAGCATGGCCGCCGGAGCCTCTACGACAGGACGCTGGGCCGGCTCACGGCCTGGGTGGAGCGCTGCGGCGACAGGCTCGCGGAGGTCTATCAGACCATGCTGCGCTGGTCGCTGCGGCACAAGCTGCTGACGCTGGGTCTGGCGCTGCTGATCTTCGTGGCCAGCGTGGCGCTGGTGCCCCTGCTGGGCACGGAGTTCGTGCCCAAGGCGGACTTCTCCGAAACCACGGTCAGCTTCAACACGCCCGAAGGCTCGTCCATAGAAGCCACCGAAGCCAAGGCCAGACAGGTCAACGCCGTCATAGCCGGCATGGCCGAGGTGCGCTACACCCTGACCACCATCAACACCGGCAACGCCAACGGCAAGAATTACGCCAGCATCTATGTACGCCTGGTGGATCGCAGCCAGCGCGGCCGCAGCGTGGACGCGCTCTCGGCCGAGCTGCGCACCCAGCTGCGCGCGATCGCCGGCATACAGCTCACCCATGTGGGACTGCGCGAGCCCGTGGGCGGGCAAAAGCAGGTGGAGTTCTCGCTGATGGGCCCGGACCTCGACGAGCTGGCCCGCCTCAGCCGCCTGGTGCAGGAACGCATCCGCGGCATTCCCGGGCTCGTGGATCTGGACTCCAGCCTCAAGCCCAACAAGCCCATGGTCAATATCGAGGTGCACCGCGATGCGGCCGCCGATCTGGGCCTGTCCGTGGGCGGCATGGCCAGCGCGCTGCGCACCTGGGTCGCGGGCCAGACCGTGGGCAACTGGCGCGCCAGCGACGACCAGACCTATGACGTGAACGTGCGCCTGGCCCCCGAGGCGCGCAGCACGCCGCAGGATCTGGAGCGGCTGCCGTTCGCGCTGTCCGCCGCCGACGGCGGCACGCGCATCGTGCGCCTCAACCAGGTGGCCAGCGTGGTGGACAGCACGGGCCCCAGTCAGATCAACCGCCGCAACCTCAATCGCGAGGTGGCCATCAACGCCAATGTCTATATGCGCAGCGCGGGCGAGGTCACGGCGGATATCAAGCAGGCCCTGGCCCAGGTGCCGCTGCCTCCGGGCTACAGCTACCAGTTCAGCGGCGCGGCCAAGAACATGGCCGAGTCCTTCGGCTATGCGATTTCCGCGCTGGCCCTGGCCATCATCTTCATCTACATGATTCTGGCCAGCCAGTTCAAGAGCTTTCTGCAGCCGCTGGCGCTCATGACCTCGCTGCCGCTGACCCTGATCGGCGTGGTGCTGGCCCTCTTGATGTTCGGCTCGGCCCTGTCCATGTTCTCCATCATCGGCGTGGTCATGCTCATGGGGCTGGTGACGAAGAACGCGATCTTGCTGGTGGATTTCGCCATCCGCGCGCGCGCCCCCCACCGCGACGAGGCCACGGGCCGAACCCTGGACGGCCTGCCGCGCGACGAGGCGCTGCTGCTGGCGGCCCGGGTGCGGCTGCGCCCGATCTTGATGACCACCCTGGCCATGATCTTCGGCATGGTGCCGCTGGCCTTTGCTGTGACCGAGGGCTCGGAGCAGCGCGCGCCCATGGGCCAGGCCGTGATCGGCGGGGTCATCACCTCCTCGCTGCTGACCCTGGTGGTCGTGCCCGTGGCCTATTGCTATCTGGATGATTTCGCCGCCTGGCTGCGCCGCAAATGGTTTGGCGCCGCCGCAAAAAATGCCGAACCGCCGCACGATGCCTCCGAGGCTCGTAGAATCGATGGTTTGTCCTGATAAGTCTTTCCCCCGGAGATCTCCATGGCCTTGCCAATGAACGCCCAAGTGGACCCGCGCGATGTGCACGCGCAGGCTCGTTTCAACATGATCGAACAGCAGGTCCGCCCCTGGAACGTGCTGGACGAGAATGTGCTGGAGCTGCTGGGCCGGGTCCGCCGCGAAGACTTTGTGCCGCCCGAATACCTGAACATGGCCTATATGGACATGGAAGTGCCGCTCAAGGGCACGCCCGAAGAGGCTGCCAGCCACGGCTGGCACATGCTCGCGCCCAAGATCGAGGCCCGCACCCTGCAAGACCTGCAACTCAAGCCCACGGACCGCGTGCTCGAGATCGGCTCCGGCTCGGGCTATATGGCCGCCTTGCTGGCCGCCCAGGCCAAGGAAGTCGTCACGCTGGAAATCGACCCCGAACTGGCCGAGATGGCCCGCGAGAACCTGCTCGGCGCCGGCATCAAGAATGTGGAAGTCAAGCTGGCCAACGGCGCCACGGCATCCCTGGCCCAGGGCACTTTCGATGTGATCGTGCTCAGCGGTTCCGTGGCCGAGATCCCCGAGGCGCTCTACGCCCAGCTCAACGACGGCGGCCGCATCGCCGCCATCGTGGGCAAGATGCCCGTGATGCGCTTCACCCTGGTGACCAAGAAGGGCAACCACTTCGACGTCAAACAGCCCTGGGACACGGCCGCGTCGCGCCTGACCGGCTTTGAAGAGCCTTCGCGCTTCTCGTTCTAAGAAGACCCCCGCCCTGCCCGATGCCGGTTCGGTCAGGGAGTTTCATCTGCCAGGGCGGTCGCCGCCAGGAGTTTCTATGTTGTCCCAGGTTTTGCCCGCACAGTTCAAGCAATGGCTGGCTTCCCATGCCGCCCATGGCGTCACGCCCGTGGTGCTGGACGTGCGCGAGCCCTGGGAGATCGCCCAGGCCAGCGTGAAGGCCGACGGCTTCGAGCTGCGCTGCATTCCCATGCACGAGATTCCGGCCCGGCTCGAGGAGCTGAACCCCGACCACCCGGTCGCCTGCCTGTGCCACCACGGCGCGCGCAGCATGAGCGTGGCGGCCTTTCTCGTCAACCGCGGCTTCGAGGATGTGAGCAACATCACGGGCGGCATAGACGCCTGGTCGCTGAGCGCCGACCCCAGCGTGCCCCGTTACTAGACCCCCGCCGCTTTGGCCCAGGCAAGACGCCTGGCTTGCGGACTGCCTGTTGTGCGCCCTGCCCGGCCAAAGTCCGGCCAGGGTTTCCATCCGACCGAGACTGCCCAGAACCAACGTCTATGACCAAGCTGCCCCGGCCCCTGCAAGCCCGTCCCGCCAATGCGCTTTGCGCTGTTTCACTCGGGGCCCTGCTCGGCTGGCTAGGCGGCCCCGCCCAGGCCCAGACCCTTTCGGAGCTGGTGGCCCAGGCCCGCGGCTATGATGCCTCCTGGCAGGCGCAGCAGGCCGATGCGCGCGCAGCGGCAAGCCGCGCCGACCAGGCGCTGGGCGGGCTGCTGCCCAGCGTGGGTCTGCAGGCCGGCGCCAACCGCACTCATGTGGACATTCATACCGGCTTGCCCATCCCCGGCGTGCCCGGCAGCTTCAACAATACCCAGCAGAACCTGCAGCTCAGTGCCCAGCAGCCGCTGTACCGGCCCGCCAACAAGCTGGCCTACGAGCAGGGCCAGCGCGGCGCGGACGCGGCGCAGGCACAGCTCGACGGCGCGGCCCAGAGCCTGATCGTGCGTGTGGCTCAGGCCTATTTCGACGTGCTGGCCGCCCAGGATTCGCTGAACGTGGTCCAGGCGCAGCAGAAAGCCATCTCCCAGCAGCTTGAATCGGCCCGGCGCAACTTCGAGGTCGGCACGGCTACCATCACCGACTCACGCGAAGCCCAGTCGCGCTTCGATCTCGCGACGGCCCAGGAAATCGCGGCCCAGAACGATTTGCAGGTCAAGCGCGTGGTGCTGGATCAGCTGGTGGGCCGCGTCGGCACCCAGCCCGCGCGCCTGGCCACGCCCGTGACCCTGCCCAAGATACAACCCGACAACGCCCAGAGCTGGGTGGATACCGCCTTCGCCAACCAGCCGCAGATCCGCCAGGCCCAGCTGGCCCTGGATATCGCCAAGCTCGAAACGCAGAAGGCCGAAACCGGCCACAAGCCCACGGTTGATCTGCAGGCCGGCTATGTGGTCAACCGCTACCCCAACGGCTCCATGACTCCTTCCATACCGCTGAGCTACCGCACCAATGCGGCACAGATCGGCGTGGTGATGAATATGCCGCTGTTTGCGGGCTTTTCGGTGCAGAACCGCATCAAGGAAACCGTGGCCCTGGAAGAGAAGGCCGGCGCCCAGCTCGACGATGCGCGCCGCAGCGTGGAGCAGAGCACGCGTACGGCTTTTCTCGGCGTGCAGTCGGGCCAGGCCCAGGTCAAGGCCCTGGAAGCCGCCCTCGCCTCCAGCCAGAGCGCGCTGGACGCCAACCAGGTCGGCTACGAGGTCGGCGTGCGCATCAATATCGATGTGCTCAACGCCCAGAGCCAGCTCTACCAGACCGAGCGCGATCTGGCCAACGCGCGCTACCAGGTGCTACTGGGCCAGCTCAAGCTGCGCCAGGCGGCCGGCGTGCTCGGCGATGAAGATCTGCGCGGCCTGGATGCACTGACCATGGCGCCCGCCATCTCCGGCGCCGCCGGGCCTCAGGCCAGGCCGGCTCTCAAAACCTCGAAACGCTAAGGCCTGCTCTCTCAGAAAAAAAGAGCTGCTAGCGCTGGTCAGCTCTTTCTTTCAGAGATATTCATCTCTGAAACCATTGCAGATCAGGCGCTAGCAGCTCCTGATAAAGCAGCAATTCAGCGCATGAGCGCCACGATGGCCTGTGCCGTGGCCCGGGCAGCGCCGCGGTGCTGCTGCATGAACTCGCCGGCCCGGGCCTGGGCCGCGGCCAGCCTGGGTCCGTCCTGCACCAGGGCCATGGCGTCCTGCACGGCCGCCGCCATATCGGCGCTGCGCAGCGCGGCACCGGCCTGCACGGCCTGCTCCGAAGCCTGGCTGAAATTGAAGGTGTGCGGGCCCAGCACCACGGGTGTGGCGCAGGCCAGGGCCTCGATCAGGTTCTGTCCGCCCAGGGGCTCGAAGCTGCCGCCCATCAGAGCGGCGGCCGCGAGGCCGTAATACAGAGGCATCTCGCCCAGCGAATCGCCGAGCCAGATGTCGGCCTGCGGCTCGGCCAGCGCGTCTCCCCATGCACTGCGCCGCGAAAGCGTGAAGCCCGCTTCGGCGATCAGCTGCGCCACGACGTCGAAACGCTGGGGATGACGCGGCACGATCAGCCACTGCACGGCATGCGCCGCGGCCCCCAGCACCTTGAGCCGCTCCAGCAGCAGCGCCTCCTCGCCCTCGCGGCTGCTGGCCAGCAGCACCACGGGCTTGGCCAGCTTCGGCCGCCAGCCGGCCGCACGGGCCAGCTGCGCCTCGTCGGGCCGAACATCGAATTTGAGATTGCCGAGCACCGCATCCACCTGCGCGCCCACATGGCGCAGGCGCCGCGCGTCGTCCTCGGTCTGGGCCCAGACCGCGGCCAGCGCGCCATAGGCGGGACGCGCTATCGGCGCCATGCGCAGGGCTCCGGCCTCGGATTTTTCGTTGAGGCGCGCATTGGCCAGCGCCAGGGGAATGCCGGCATTGGCGCAGCCCGCGATCAGATTCGGCCAGATCTCGGTTTCCATGAGCACGCCCACGGCCGGGCGAAACTGCGCAATAAAGCTGCGCGTGGCGGCCAGGGTGTCCCAGGGCAGCCAGACCTGCAGATCGGCCTTGCCACCCGCCCCTTCCAGCAGCCTGGCCCCCTCCTCTCGGCCCGTGGCCGTGCTGTGGGTCAGCAGCAGACGCATGCCGGGCAGGATCTCGCGCAAGGCCCGGATCAGAATCGCCGCGGCCCTGGTCTCCCCCAGGGATACCGAGTGAATCCAGATCCATTGCCCGCGCCCGTCCTGTCCCAGATCGGCGGGCGTGTAGTGGCCGAAGCGCTCGGCCACGGCCAGGCCGTAACCGGGCTCGGCCAGGGCGCGGCGCCGCAGCTTGCGGCGCAGCAGCGGCTGGGCCGCCCAGGCCAACACGCTATACAGCGCGCGGGCAAGACTCAGTGGAACGCGCCTGGCCATATTGCGGTGAATAACGCGGTGAGGTCGCCTGGCTGAACTCAGTGAGCCGCATGGCCCAGCTGGGCATCGGGCTTGACGCGCTTGAGCAGGGCCAGCATCTGCGCTTCGATACGCTGCAGCGCCTGCTGACTATGGCCTTCAAAGCGCAGCACCAGCACCGGCGTGGTGTTGCTGGCGCGGATCAGGCCGAAGCCGTCGGCCCAGTCCACGCGCAGACCGTCGATGGTGCTGACCCGGGCCGGCGCCGCAAATTCGGTCGCGGCCAGTGCCTGCAGCTCGGCCGCCAGACGGTGGGGCTCGCCCTCGGCGCAGCTCACGTTGAGCTCGGGCGTGGAAAAGCTGGTCGGCAAGGCGTTGAGCACGGCGCTGGGGTCGGCCTCGCGGCTCACGATTTCCAGCAGGCGGCAGCCCGCATAAGTGCCGTCGTCAAAGCCGTACCAGCGCTCCTTGAAGAAGATATGGCCGCTCATCTCGCCGCCCAGCGGAGCACCCAGCTCCTTCATGCGCGCCTTGACCAGCGAATGGCCGGTCTTGTACATCACGGCCTTGCCACCCGCGGCCTCGATCTCGGGCGCCAGACGCTGCGTGCACTTGACGTCGAAGACGATGGAGCCGCCGGGCACGCGCGACAGCACGTCCCTGGCGAACAGCATCATCTGGCGGTCGGGGAAGATGGTCTGGCCGTCCTTGGTCACGATGCCCAGGCGGTCGCCGTCGCCGTCGAAGGCCAGGCCCAGCTCGGCATCGGTGGTCTGCAGCGCATGGATCACGTCGCGCAGGTTCTCGGGCTTGCTGGGGTCGGGATGGTGATTGGGAAAATCGCCGTCGACCTCGGAGAACAGCTCGATCACCTCGCAGCCCAGCTGGCGGAAGATGCCCGGGGCCGAGGCACCGGCAACGCCGTTGCCGCAGTCCACGACGATCTTCATGGGGCGCGCCAGCTTCACATCGCCCACGATGCGCGCCGTGTAATCGGCCAGCACATCGGCCCGGCGGATCTTGCCCGTGCCGCTGATGCTCCAGTCGTCCGCCTCCATGCGCTGGCGCAGTGCCTGGATCTCGTCGCCGTAGATGGCACGGCCGCCCAGCACCATCTTGAAACCGTTGTAATCCTTGGGATTGTGGCTGCCCGTGACCTGGATGCCGCTGGTGCACAGCGTCGCGGCCGCAAAGTACAGCATGGGCGTGGTGGCCATGCCGATATCGATCACGTCCACGCCCACCTCGGTCAGGCCCTGCATCAGCGCCGCCGACAGCGACGGGCCGGACAGCCGGCCGTCGCGGCCCACGGCCACGGTGCTCTCGCCGGCCGCCAGGGCCGCCATCCCGAAAGCGCGGCCTATGCCGCGCGCCACCTCTTCGGTCAGCGTGGACGGCACGATGCCGCGAATGTCATAGGCCTTGAAAATGGATGATGCAACTTGCACGACGGGTCTTTCTCTTAGCTATTCGATCCCGCAGCGCTTGGCCTGGGCCGGCGCAGCGTAATCGAGCGATTTTAGGCTGAGAAGAGTCCCCCCTGATCCGCTTCGCGTCTTCCCCCAGGGACGACGGCCTTTGCTGCGGGGCGGCCCTTACCGGCCGTCCCACACTTGGGTCATGCCGGTTTCATGGGCCATGGGTCACCGATGTTTACAGGCGCTGCTGCACCTGGGCCAGCACGGCCGGGTCTTCCATGGTGCTCAGATCGCCAGGATCTCGGCCCTCGGCCACGGCCTGCAGCGCACGGCGCAGCAGCTTGCCGCTGCGCGTCTTGGGCAGGGCCGCGACGAACAGCACACGCGACGGGCGCGCCACGGCGCCCAGCCGCGAGTCGACGAGCTTCATCACCTCGGCCTCCAAAGCCTTGCAGGCCGCCTCGTCGGCCACCAGAGAGGCATCGCGCACCACGGCAAAAGCCAGAGCCGCCTGGCCCTTGAGATTGTCGGCCACCCCGACCACGGCCACCTCGGCGATCTGGGCATGTGCCGAGATGCTCTCCTCGATCTCGCGCGTGCCCAGGCGATGGCCCGCCACATTGATCACGTCGTCGGTACGCCCGAGGATGAAGTAGTAACCGTCCTCGTCGCGAATGCCCCAGTCGAAGGTGCTGTAGATCAGCCGGCCCGGAATGCTCTTCCAATAGGTGTTGACGAAACGGTTGTCGTCCCGCCACACGGTCTGCATGCAGCCCGGCGGCAGCGGGCCTTCTATGGCCAGCACGCCTTTTTGCTGGGCACCGGTCAGCTCCTCGCCCGTGGCATCGTCGATCAGCTTGACGTTGTAGCCGTAGACGGCCTTGCCGGGGCTGCCGAAGCGCGTGGCCTGCTGCTCCACGCCGTTGCACAGCGTCATGATGGGCCAGCCGGTCTCCGTCTGCCAATAGTTGTCGATGATGGGCTTCTTGATCGCGGCGCTGATCCAGGCCGCCGTGGGCTCGTCCAGCGGCTCGCCGGCCAGCCACAGGGCCTTGAGGCTGGAGATGTCGTAGCGCGTCAGATATTCGGCCTCGTGCTTCTTGAGCACGCGGATCGCCGTGGGCGCCGAGAACATATGCGTGACCTTGTACTTCTCGACAATGCTCCACCAGATGCCCGCATCGGGACGTATCGGCAGGCCTTCGTACATCACGGTAGCCATGCCCGCGATCAGCGGCGCATAGATGATGTAGCTATGGCCCACGACCCAGCCTATGTCGCTGGTGCAGAAGAAGGTCTGGCCGGCCTGCGCATCGAAGATATGCGGCATGCTGGCCGCCAGCGCCACGGTATAGCCGCCCGTGTCGCGCTGCACGCCCTTGGGCTTGCCCGTGGTGCCGCTGGTATAGAGGGTGTAGCTGGGGTGGGTGGACTCCACCCACACGCAATCGATGCGGGCCTGCAGATGCCGGGCGCGCAAGGCCGCCCAGTCATGGTCGCGGCCGGCCTGCATGGGCATCTCGGCCAGGCCGCGGTTGACCATGAGCACGGCCGCAGGCTGATGCGTGGACTGTTTGAGCGCCTCGTCCAGCAAAGGCTTGTAAGGCACGACCCGCCCGCCGCGCGAGCCCGCATCGGCGCTCACGATCACCTTGGGCTGGGCGTCGTCGATACGCGAGGCCAGCGCCCCCGAGGCAAAGCCGCCGAAGACCACCGAGTGAATCGCACCCAGGCGCACGCAGGCCAGCATGGCGAAGCAGGCCTCGGCAATCATGGGCATATAGATCTGCACGCGGTCGCCTTTTTGCACGCCCAGCGCCTGCAGCGCCGCCGCCATGCGGTTGACCTCGGCATGCAGCTCCCGGTAGCTATAGGCTTTCTCGGTATTGGTCTCGGTGGAGATCGCGATCAGCGCATTCTGGTCGGCGCGCGCCGCCAGATGGCGATCCACGGCGTTGTGGCAGAGATTAATGGTGCCGCCCACAAACCATTTGGCGAACGGCGGCTGGCTGTAGTCGCAGATCTGCTGCGGCTTCTGCTGCCACTCGATCAACTCGGCCTGCTCGGCCCAGAAGCCGTCGCGGTCGTCGATGGAGCGCTGGTAGAAATCAGCAAACCCGGGGTTCAAGTGCGTGCTCATATGAATCTGTCTCCTTGACTTCCCATTCTTGGCGAGAAGTCTTCTGAATTCATAATTATTCATAATGCGCTTGCCGAAACCTGACAACGCATCGGGCGCTGCTGCCGAAACCCATGCCAGGAAAGCGCCCCGAACCACCATTCCACGACCACCGCCTGCCGATCGCCCAGCTGAGCGAATCAGCGAGGAGAGGCCGCATGCTTGAGATGGTACTCAAAGGCCAAGCCTTGAGGTCCACCCTTCCGTCGTCTGAGGCAGCCCATCTTCGCCTCGACAAAACGGCACCGACGATGCGCCGCTCTGCAGCTGATGCTCTGCTGCATGGCGTTGCTTGACACTGACCGTCGCTGACTGTGGATTCAACTGGTCAATGGCGTTGTTGCATAAATCAGCCTCAGGCCAGATTTCCCCAACCCCAGACGTGGCTATGGCACAGCTACCGTCTGCGGGCAACCCAGCTCAGTAAACCGATTGAGGATAGCGACTCGAACGTGCGTGACATCACTCGTTCACCCAGCCGCTTGATGCAGTTCATCTTGGTCTCAACCAAGCTGCGCCGGTGGTAACCACTCCAGCATTTCCATAGCTTGCGACCGAAGCGCCTGCATGCGGCGATAGCCGCATTGCGGTGCACAAAGACATCGCCTTTGCGCATCCTTGCATTCTTTCTCGGGGGAATGATCGGAGCGGCATTGCGCTGCATGACCGCCTCATGCACGGGCTGAGTGTCATAGGCCCCGTCGCCTGTTACGGTCAACAGCGGCTCATCACCCGGGACTTGCGTCAATAGTTGCGGCATCACCGCAGCGTCAGTGACATTGTTGGAAGTGACGCAGATAGCCCGTACCTGCAGCGTTTGCGCATCAATGCCGATGTGCAGCTTGCGCCATTGGCGCCGACGCTCCGGCCCATGCTTTTTGCATTTCCACTCGCCTTCTCCCAAGAATTTAATGCCTGTGGAGTCAACCAGCAGGTGCAGGCCGACTGCGCTCGAGCGGTACGCCACCTGCACATCTAGGCTGCGTTGACGGCGACACAACGTGCTGAAGTCGGGGACCGGCCACATCAGTCCAGACAACGCCAGTAGTGACTGAACAAAGCCTGTGGTCTGCCGCAAGGCCAACCCAAAGAGGTTCTTGATGGTCAGGCAGAACTGAATCGCTGCATCCGAGAACTGCGGGCTGCGCCCGCGTTTGCCGCTGGCAGCGGCAAACCAGGACATGCTTTTATCCAGCCAGATGGTCAATGAGCCCCGCGCTTTGAGCGCTGTGTTGTATTGCTTCCAGTTGGTGATGCGGTAGCGGGATTTGGACTGCGGGGACTGACTCATCATCCGAGGCTACCTGACCCTAGTCGGCGATTTGTGCAACAACGCCCTGTGGCGATGAACAACCGGGAAACACGCACATGGCCCTCGATGCGTCGTTTTTTCATCGGGTGCGCCCAGCCTTGCCGCACTCGCCTGCGACCTGCTGCCGGGGTTCACGCCTCGTCTTGAACGTGTGCTCGCCGCTCTTACTTCACCAGCGCCAGCATATCTTTGAATGCAGGGTCTTCACAGGTACGCAGCCACTCGAACAGCACCATCTCGGTGGTCACCAGTTCCGCGCCGGCGCCGGCCAGCCGGTCGAAAGCCGCATCGCGGTTGCGCTCGGTGCGCGAGCCACAGGCATCCGTCACCACCCAGACGTCGAACTCGTCTTCCAGCAGCTCCAGTGCCGTCTGCAGCAGGCAGACATGGGTTTCGCAGCCTGCAATCACCACCATATTGCGCTCGGGCGCCTGCTGCTGGGGCTTTTGCAGATGCTTGGGCAGGCTGCGCGCATTGCCGCCCTGGGGCTTTGCGGGCGGACGCAGCCACTCGCCCAGGCCTTCGGGGACGGCGCTGAAGTACATTTTCTCCAGCGTCTTGCGGCACAGGGCCTTGAGCTCGGCATTGTTGGCGCCCAGGCGCGAGGGGTTCTGCTCCGTGCCCCAGGTCGGCACATCCAGCAGCTGGGCCATGGTGGCCAGCTTGATTGCGTTAGCCAGCGCCTGCGGACCTTCGTAGATGACGGGCATGAGCTTGTCCTGGTAGTCGACCAGAACCAGTTGCGACTCGGAAGCTTCTAACAGCATGGCAATTCTTTCTGAGAAATCTTGGGCCCGAAGCCAGGCGGGCTGTGCTTAGCGCAGGCCAGTCTTGAGGACTTGACCCAACGGGCAAGGCACGCAGACGGAAATGAGGGAGATGGGCTATTGTCGCCGCAAGCCGCGCTCGCAAGAGGCTTGGGGTCCAGTAGCCTTGAAATATCGCGCTAACACGGATTGCCCGCCCCCCTCCCCACATTCACCAGAATAGGGAAAACACCGACAGTGATGTGCTTCATTTTTGGGAGCACTCCAGGCAATAAGCTCATGACTGCAAGGCATTTGCTGCGGAAGATCAAAAACCCAGGCTAAAAATTTGGAATTGGGGGTTCTGTCCTACAAATTAACGTGGTACCCTCACGCCCCATGTCCAGATGGCTTATTGCACTTCTATTTGTCGGCGTCACCTCCGCACATGCGGCACCCAGTGATCAGCGGGACGACGACATGAACCAGTTGCTTGTCAACCGCGGTCTCATCACCCAACTGCGCGAAGCTCGCCACACGGTGGCCGAGAGGACTTCCGACTTCGTGCGCGAAGCCCGCCAGAACGTGACCGAGAAAACCTCCAACCTGGTCGTCACGGCCATGGGCTTTCTCGGGGTTCCCTATCGCTTCGGCGGCAATAGTGTCGAAACCGGCTTCGACTGCAGCGGCTTTGTGCGCGCCATCTACTCGGAGACCGTGGGCAAGGTTCTGCCCCGCCGTGCGGAAGAGCAAGCCCAGGCTTCGCAGCAAATCGACCGCAACGAACTCAAGCCCGGCGACCTGGTGTTCTTCAACACCATGCGCCGCGCCTTCAGCCATGTGGGCATCTATGTCGGCGAAGGCAAGTTCATCCACGCACCGCGCACCGGCGCCAGCATCCGCGTCGAGAGCATGCAGACCTCCTACTGGGCCCGCCGCTTTGACGGCGCACGCCGCGTAGAAGGTGCCGATGCCTCCGCCGCAACGGCCGCCGCTTACAGCGCCATGGCTCCGATTCAGCCCTGATCCGAGCGCTCCCCCAAAAAACGCCTGCTGCATGCAGGCGTTTTTTCTTTGCGCTCGCCATTTCCGCAGCAGACAACGCTGGAAGAACCTGGCCCGCGCAGACACCCTACCCCGTCCGACAGGAGCCGGCCGCACATGCTTCTAGAGTGATAAATCATTGACTCCTGCGAGGGATTTCATCATGTCCATCATTGGCACCGTCATCGTCGGTCTCATCGTCGGCCTGATCGCTCGCGCCATCAAACCCGGCGACGACAGCATGGGCTGGATCATGACCATACTGCTGGGTATCGTCGGCTCCTTTGTCGCAAGCTATCTGGGCGCCGCGTTCGGCTTTTACCGGCCCGGCCAGACCGCGGGCTGGATTGCCTCGGTCGTCGGCGCCATCATCGTGCTTTTCATCTACGACCTGGTGCGCGGCAAGACCAAGAGCTGAGACGCGGACTGTTTCAGCGACCGGCGCCCCGGAGTCCGCCGGCTGGCCGCTGCGGCGCTGGCGGCGCTATCCGTGCGACATGCCCCCGGCGGAACAGATCTAGCAGGACCGCTCGACCCGGCTGCACCACGCCGGGCAGCAATTCAGCAACGGCGCCGGCAACGCTTGCGCAACCGAACACCGAAGGAGCATCTCCCTGGCCCCGCGACACTGGCATAAGCCCTGCCCATTGGCCCACAATGCGCACATGACCCACAGCAGCACACAGGCCGAGCGCCCGCCCCGTTACTGGCTCATGAAGAACGAGCCCGAGGAATACTCGATTGACCATGCGCTTGCGGCGCCGGGGCAGATCATGGCCTGGAACGGCGTACGCAACTACCAGGCGCGCAACTTCATGCGCGACGAGATGCAGCCGGGCGACGGCGTGCTGTACTGGCATTCGAGCTGTGCCGAGCCCGGCATCTACGGCATTGCACGCATTGCCGGCAATCTGCGCGTGGACCCCTCGCAGTTTGACCCGGCCGACCTCTATTACGACCCCAAGTCCTCGCCCGACAAGCCGCGCTGGCTGATGCTGGATGTGCAGGCCGAACGCAAGACCCGCCCCCTGCTGATCGCCGAACTGCGCGAACAGCCGGCTCTGGCGAACATGCGCGTGCTGCAAAAAGGCAACCGCCTGTCCATCACTCCCGTGAGCGAGACCGAATGGCAGTGCATTCTGGGCCTGCTGCAAGGCCGCTAGGTCCAGGCAAGGAGTTTCTCAATTGCGCTGGAGCACCCCCTTCATGCTGGCCTGGCGACGGGCCAAAACGACTTTGCCCTCACGCACGCGGCTGGCTGCGCGCGACGCGACCGCCGCGGCCCTGGCCAGCGCCGGCGCCTGGCTGCTGTCCCAGCAGCTCTGGCACCACCCGCGGCCCGCGTTTGCGGTGGTCACCGCCATTGTCTGCCTGGCACCGGGCCTGCCCAGCCATCTCAAGCAGGCCAAGAGCCTGCTGATAGGCAGCACCCTGGGCATTGTGCTCGGCGACCTGCTCTGGCAGTTGCCCGACCAGCATCAGCTGCTGCGCCTGTGTCTGGGCATTTTCGTCTCCGTTTTGCTGGGGGCCGTGATCGGACCCGCGCCCGTGGTGCCCATCCAGGCCGGGGTATCGCTGGTGCTGGTGCTGGCCATGGGCCCGAGCGCGGCCGGTGAGGCGCGCCTGCTCGACGTGATGGTCGGGGCGGCCGTGGGCCTGCTGTTCAGCCAGGTGCTGTTCACCTCCAATCCCATCAAGGACATGGGCCAGGCCGCATCCATTTTTCTCAAGCAACTGGCCAACGGGCTGGATCTGATCCTGCGCGCCTGCAAGGAGCAAAAAGCCGATGCGGCCGAGACCGCTCTGGGCCAGCTGTCGCTGGCACAGGAATCGCTGGCGGCCCTGCGTGCGGCCGTGGGCCAGGCCCATGCGTCGCGGCGCTGGTCGTTGCGCGGGCGGCTCAATGCCGAACGCCTGGCTTTTGTCACGCGCCGCTATGACCGCCATGCGCTGCGCGTCTATGCCACGGCGCTGTTGCTGGCCGAAAGCCTGAACCGCGCCGCTTCCCACACCCATGGCGCGCCGCCAGCGGCTCTGGCCAGCTACTGCCGCTGGCTCGTCGATACCTGCCTGGACCTGGCCCGCCAGCCCACGGTGGTGGCGCTCAAGAGCGACGACCCGCTGGCCACCATGGGCGGCTGGCAGCCCGCGCCCGGCGCTGCGCAGAGCCCCGCAGAGGCGCCCGAGTGGGCGGCAGTCCACGAGATTGCGCAGAAGCTTGAAAACGCGCTGCGCGCGCTCATAGGCTCGCGCGACGCCTGATCGGCTCGCGGCCGACTTCAGGTTCAGGAGTCTTGCGGGTTCAGCCGGTAGACGCTGCGCCCTCCCTTGATGGTCTCCAGCACCTGCAGCGTGGCCAGCTTGTGGCGCTCCATGGTCAGCGGGTTGTCGGACAGGATCACCAGATCGGCCAGCTTGCCGGGCTCTATCGATCCCTTGTGCGCGTCCTCGAAGTGCTGATAGGCCGACCACAGGGTCTGGGCCTGCAGCGCAATCCAGGGCGAGACACAGTGCTCGGGCCCCAGTACCTGGCCCGAGCGCGTGGTGCGGTTCACCGTGGCGTCCAGCACGCGAATCGACGACGGCAGAGCCACGGGCGCATCGTGGTGGGAGCTAAAGCGCATCCCCTGCTCCAGCACCCAGCCCGTGGGCGAGATGTTCTGCGCGCGCGGGTCGCCCAGCACCGAGTCCCGGTGCCAGTCGCCCCAGTAAAAAGTGTGCATGGGAAACAGCGAGGGAAAGATGCCCAGTTCCTTGAGCTGTGGAATCTGGTCGCGGCGCAGCGTCTGACCGTGAATCAGCACCGGGCGCACGGCACGCGCCCTGTCCACGGGGCCGCTGGCGCGCACGGCGGCGATGAACTGGTCGATCGCCGCATCGCCGTTGCCGTGCACCAGAATCTGCCAGCCATTGGCGATCGCCTTGGCTACCTGCTCGTTGGCCTTGGCGTCGCTGAGGACCGCGTAGCCGCGATAGCCGGGCTTCTGCCCCTGGGGCGGCACCAGATAGGGCTGGGTCAGCCAGGCCGTCTTACCCTGGGGCGAGCCGTCCAGCGTGAGCTTGACGCCGCCGATGCGAAAGCGCTTGGTATAGCTGTGGCCGTAATACGGGCCCTGCATGAAAGCGCCATCGCCCATCTGCAGAATATCGGGGTAGGACACCACGTCCAGCACCAGGCGTCCGGCCTCGGCCGCGGCAATCGCCGTCGCAACAGACCCCGGGTCGGCCCGGCCGTCCTGCGCTGTGGTGTAGCCAAACTGCAGATAAAGCTGCTGGGCTTTTTCCAGCCAGCTGATGGCCTGCTCCTGCGACAGCTTGGGCATGAGCCGGCCCAGGGTATGGAAGAAGGCATTTTCCTCGAGCACGCCATCGGGCTCCCGGCCACCGCTTTTGCGTCGTATCACCCCGCCTTCGGGATCGGGCGTGCTCGCCGTGATGCCGGCCCTGGCCAGGGCCAGCGAGTTCAGCGCCCCGAAATGCCCGGACTGGTGAATCACCACCACGGGCAGCTCGCGCGATACCGCGTCCAGATCGTCGCGGGTCGGATGGCGCAGCTCCCTGAGCTGCGAGTCGTCGTAGCCAAAGCCGAAGACCACGGCCAGCTCCCCGACCTCGGGCGAGCTCTGCATATACGCGCGCAGCGTGCGCTGCAGCTCGGCAATAGAGGCATTGCCGCCATCGGGCGGCGGCAGCAGATTGGCCGAAATCGCCTGCAGGCCCACGCCGCCTATATGGCTGTGCGGGTCCACAAAACCCGGGATCAAGCTGCGCCCCTGCAGATCCACCATGCGGGTCTGCGGCCCCTGCAAGGCCTGAACCGCCTGGCGCTGGCCCACGGCCGCGATTCTGCCGCCCCTCACGGCCACGGCTTCCACCTGCGGCTGGGCATTGTTCATGGTCAAGATCGGACCGCCAAAGAAGATGGCGTCGGCTGGTGCGGCTGTGGCGCCCGGCGCGGCGCAGCCCGCAAGCCAGGGCGAAGAGGAAGCCGCGGCCCACGAAGCGGCTGAGGCCAGAAATTGACGCTTTTGCATATCGCTCCCCTAAAAGCCAAAGCCTAACCGCAGGCTCCGTATCAAGCCATATCAGACCATGCCGGAGCCTGTGCCCAGACCGTATTTCACGCAGGAAGTCGCTTCAGGGCCCGCCTGCCAAGCGCCAGCAGCTATCAAATCTGCAGGGCTTCAGCGCGCCACGCGGCTCCAGCAGCGGTGCACGCCCAGCGCCAGCAGCCAGCCCAGCACGCACATGCTGCCCGTCACCATCCAGGTGAACTGCCAGCCTCCCATATGCGTGGCCACGGCCGCCACCAGTGGCGGGCCCGCAAACTGGCCCACGCAGGACCACTGCTGCATAAAGCCTACCGTGGTCGAGACCGTGCCCTGGCTGGGCGCCAGATGCATGGCCGAGGTGAACAGGGTGGCCGGGATCAGGCCGCCGGCAGCCGAGAACAGGACCACGGCCGCAAAGCGCAGCCATAGCGGCGCCAGCGGCTCGCCGCCGATCTGCAGATAGGCCAGCAGCACGGTCAAGCCCATCATCACATAGCCGGTCTGCAGGCAGCGCTTGGCGCTCCAGCCGCGGTACAGCAGCTTGCCCGAGGCCACATTGCCCACGATGTTGGCCGCCGCAACCACGGCCGTGAGCGTGCCCGCCAGCTTGGCGCCCAGCCCCGCCTGGGCATACATGGTGGGCAGAAAGCCCACGATGCCCATCCACTGGCCCGAATACAGCATGAAGCCCAGCGACACCAGCCAGGGTCCGGGGCTGCGCAGCGTCAGCAGCAGGCGCGGCCGCCAGCCCTGGTCCGCGGGTGCGTTGGCCGCAGCGGCATGGGCGGCATCGGCCGGCACCCAGCGCCAGACGGCCAGGGCCGCCAGCGCCGAGCTGCAACCCAGCGCAATCCACCAGGTCTGCCAGGACGTGGCTTGCAGCACCCAGGGGCCCAGCATCAGCCCCATGGCGCTGCCTATGGGCATGTACGAGCCCCACCAGCCCATGCGCCCGCTGAGCTCCGAAGGCTTGACGTTGCGCCGTATGAGCCCCGGCGCGGGCATGGCCACCAGCAAAAAGCCCAGGCCTTCGAGCACCCGCAGCGCCAGCAGCCAGGCAAAACCCGTCGCCGCGGCGCCCACCATGCTGGACAAGGCCATCAGCATCAGGCCCACGAGCACGCTGCGGCGCAGCCCCCATTTGTCGGCCCCCAGGCCCACGACCAGCCCCAGGACCATGCCCGCGACCTGCACCGTGGACAGCAGAAAGCCGGCCTGCACCAGCGAGATGCCCAGGCTCTGCTGCAGCACGGACAGCGCCGGCGGCAACTTGCCCACGTGCAGCGAGGCACTGATGCCAGCGGCAACAACAATCCAGGAAGGGTTCAGGCTCTGACGCGAATTGGATTCCACCGCTTGTCCGTTTTCTGTAATAGGTGATATGTCAACTATCAAGCATAGGGCAAAACACAGATCAAGAATGCCGCAGCGCCGACAAACCCTAAAGCCGGAGGCACTTCGAATGCGGGCACACTTGGGGCTTTGCCGCATCGCAAGCGGCGCATAGTCCGCGCCCTCTAGCTCAGCAAGTCATGAACCTGCCGGAAAACCCCAGTCCATCCCGCCCTGCCCAGGCTCCCGCGCTCGAGGTCGCGCTGGCATTTCTCAAGCTGGGCCTGAGCTCATTCGGTGGCCCCGTCGCCCATCTCGGCTATTTCCGCAGCGAGTTCGTCGAGCGCCGCCGCTGGCTCAGCGACGCCGATTACGCCGACCTCGTCGCGCTGTGCCAGTTTCTGCCGGGCCCGGCCAGCAGCCAGGTAGGCATGGCCCTGGGCATGATGCGCGCTGGCTGGCTGGGCTCCCTGCTCGCCTGGCTGGCCTTCACCCTGCCCTCGGCCATGCTGCTCACGCTGCTGGCCCTGGGTCTTGGCGCCGGCGGCCAATCGGCCGGCCTGCTTCCGGGTCTGTTTCATGGCCTGAAGATCGTGGCCGTGGCCGTGGTGGCCCAGGCCGTATGGGGCATGGCCAAGAGCCTGTGCCCCGACCGCGCGCGTGCCGGCATGGCGACCCTGGCCGCAGCGGCCCTGCTGGTCTTCTCGGGCGCCTGGACCCAGTTGCTGGTGATTGCGGCCGGCGCCCTGCTGGGCCGGTACTGGCTGCCTGCGGATGCCATGCCTGGGAACGCCGGCGTCGCAGGCCAGGCTCTGCGCGCCCCCATCGGCCGCCGCTGCGGCGCCTGGCTGCTGTCCCTGTTCTTTGCCTTGTTGCTGCTGCTGCCCCTGGCCGCCCATATCTGGCCCAGTCCCGCGCTGCAGGCCGTGCAGGCTTTCTATCAGGCCGGCGCCCTGGTGTTTGGCGGCGGCCATGTGGTTCTGCCGCTGCTGCAGTCGGCCGTGCAGGTGCCGGGCTGGGTCTCTGCCGACCAGTTTCTGACCGGCTATGCGGCGGCGCAGGCCGTGCCCGGGCCGCTGTTCACTCTGGCCGCCTATCTGGGCGCGCTGCTGCCTCTGGGCCATGGGCTCAACGGCGTGGGCGGAGCGCTCCTGGCCCTGCTGGCGATTTTTGCGCCCGCCGCCCTGCTGGTGCTCGGTGCCCTGCCGTTCTGGGAGCAGCTGCGCGGCCACACGGGCATGCGCCGCACGCTGGCCGGCATCAATGCCAGCGTGGTCGGCGTGCTGGGTGCGGCGCTGTACGACCCGGTCTGGACCAGCGCCATCCGCGGCCACATGGATCTGGCCCTGGCGCTGATCTGCTATGCCATGCTGAGCTGGCTGAGGCTTCCCCCCCTGGCCGTGGTGCTGTTCGGCGCCATTGCGGGCGCTGCCCTGGGCTGACAAAACCGCCGCTAGGGGCCCACGCGCCGTGGCGAAACTCCATCGCCGCTTGATATTTGACAATCCGCTTCGGCAGCTTGCTTAAAAACAGCTGAAAAGCGGAACGTACAATCGCTGCGCGCCTTCAATCCGCGGATTGAAGCCGGCGCTCTCCGCGTCCTCCTATCCGGAGGTAAAACCATCGCAAGCTATTCGCTATAGATTTCATAACAAAGGGAGTAATTACATGTTCAAGTCCGTCGCCGCAGCTGTGCTCGGCCTGTCACTGTCCTTGGGCCTCTGGGCCAAGGCCGCTGATGCCACCGAGCAGACCAACGAGCTGCCCGCAGAAATCAAGCAGCTGCACTGGATCGAAAAAGGCCAGGGTGAAATTGCCGGCAAGGCCAGCATCAAGATCCCCGACGGCTACGCGTTCCTGAACCAGGCCGATACCTCCAAGCTGCTGCAGGCCTTCGGCAATCCGCCCAGCAGCGATCACTTCCTGATCGCCCCCAAGTCGCTGGACTGGTTTGCGGTGTTCTCCTTCGAGGAAACCGGCTATGTGAAGGACGACGAGAAGATCGACGCCGCAGCGCTGCTCAAATCCATGCAGGCCGGCGATGAGGCCGGCAACCAGGAGCGCAAGAAGCTGGGCCTGGAGGCTTTGTACACCGAAGGCTGGCAGGTGCAGCCCCACTATGACGAAGGCACGCGCCGCCTCGAATGGGGTCTGCGCCTGCGCGACGAATCGGGTCAGCGCAATGTGAACTACACCTCGCGCATTCTGGGCCGCACGGGCGTGATGAGCGCGACCCTGGTCTCCGACACCGATGCGCTGAGCAGGAACACCGACGAGTTCAAGAAGGTGCTCACGGGCTTCAACTACAACAGCGGTCTGGCCTACTCCGAGTTCAAGAACGGTGACAAGCTGGCCGGCATAGGCCTGGGCGCCCTGGTGCTGGGCGGCGCGGCCGCCGTGGCGACCAAGAAGGGCCTGTGGGGCGTAATCGGCGGCTTCCTGGCCGCGGGCTGGAAGTTCATTGCCGCCGCTTTTGTGGCACTGTTCGCCGGCATCGGCAAGTTCTTCAAGCGCAACAAGAGCGCCTGATCGACTCATAGCACGCCAGCCCCGCGCATCGCTAAGATCGCGGGGTTTGTTTTTGCCGCCAAGAAAGCGCAGCGCCTTGTATTTCACGATCACCACGGAGGTGCAGATGGTTCTGGCCATCTGCCTGTTCTATCTGTACGACGCGGCCCTGGCGCTGCAGCCCGAGCAAGGCCTGCTGCGCGCGGGCCGCGGGCAATGGCGGGTGCGGCTGGCAAGCGAAGGCTTCGAGCTGCGCCGCAACTGGCTGCTGTGGCCGCCGCTGTGGCTGCCGCACCAGCCCCTGTACAAGCTGCGCTGGAACCCCGCGCACATCGCCCTGCCCGGCGAGCAGGCCGCAGCGCGGTCGCTGGCCGCCCATGCGGCGAGCTTCAAGGCCTTTGCGCCGCCGCTGTATCTGCTGGCCGCGGCGCTGTTCATCGCCCTGCCCGCGGCGCTGTTCGTGCTGCATTCGGAGCAGGCCCTGCTCATGCTGCTGGCGCTGATCTATCTGTGCACCTTGTGGCTCAGCCTGCTGACCTTGCGCCATGCCCGCCTCGGCCATAGCGAGCGCGGCCTGGCGCGCTCGATCGCGCTGCAGATCATGCTGTGCCCGCCGTTCGCGCTGAATGCGGTGCGCAAGCTGTCCCTGGCCCATGGGACGCCCGCCGATCTGCTGCAAAGCGCCGAGCGGCTCATGGCGGCCCGGCCCTGGTCCGAACTCGCGCAGCGCGTGCAGGCCGTGATGGAGCAGGAAATGCAGGAGATCGCCGAGCTGCCCGAATATGCGCAGCACCATGCGCGGATGCAGACCGCGCTCGAGGCGCTCAAGGCCAGCCACCGGCCCGCGCCGGCCGATGACCAGGGTCTTTAATCGGCCGCCGGCAGGCCATGCTCTATGCGCCGGTCCGGAATCAGCCACATCAGCGCCACCAGCACATAGATGAGCTGGGCCGCAACCGGCTGCACAAAGGACAGCACAATGCCGGACAGATAGGCCAGAGGCGAGAGCTTGCCCTTCCAGTCGCGACCCAGCGCGCGCTCCAGCACCGAACCGCTGCCGTCGGCCGCGATGATGCGCCGCTGCAGCAGGTAGTAGCTGATGGCCGCGGCCAGCAGCACCGAGCCGTAGACGGCCGATGGCCAGGGCGCGAGCGGATGCTCGCCCATCCAGTCCGTGGTGACGGGAAACAGCGACAGCCAGAACAGCAGGTTCAGATTGGCCCACAGCACCGAGCCCGAGGTATGGTGGGCCGCATGCAGCAGATGGTGGTGGTTGTTCCAGTAGATGCCCACGTAGATGAAGCTCAGCACATAGGCCACGAACTTGGGCAGCATGGTGGCCAGCGCCGCCAGATCATCGCCATGCGGCACCTTGAGCTCCAGCACCATGATGGTGATGATGATGGCCAACACGCCATCGCTGAATGCTTCCAGTCTTGCCTTGCCCATGAATCGTTCCTTCCTTGGCTGTCGCCGAGCAGTATCCACGAACTGGCCCCCTGCGTCTGTCGACTCCGAGCGGCAGTCGCCTCCGGCCTGCCTGCTTCAGCGTAGAACCGCGCCGGGTTTGAGGCCAGAGGCCTTGAACTTGGCCCACAATCCATGGTTTTGACGAAAACCCACGCGAGCACACCATGGCCTTTGCCGACAACCTCAAGCAACTCCCCTCCATCGCCCATATCGCCGAGCTGCAGCTGATCGACGGCGACGGCCATGTGGCGGCGACCATTCCCAACGCTCCCGGCAAGGCCGGCTCGGTGACGGTGTATCACGCTCTGCACGCCAAGCACGGCAGCATCAATGTGGCGGCCGCCGAGGAAGGCCTGGAGATCTTTGCCGAGCACACGGCCGACGCCAAGGCCCACCCGGGCGCACACCCGAACATCGACCGCCTGCTCGAAGTGATCGCCACTGGCAAGGGCTATGCGGTCAAGGTGATTGCGGCCTGAGCCGGCCGCTAGCAAAAACAAGCGCCGGCTGCCATTTCGAGCTCAGACCCGGCCGCTGAACTTCAGCGTGGCCTGGCGCACGACCTCGGGCAGCTGCTGCACATCGGCATAGCAGGCACGCAGCCAGCCCGCGTCATTGCCCTCGCGGCTCACGATATGGCGCAGCTCCTGCAACGCCTCTCTGTCCGCTGCCGGCACATGGCCGGCAATGCGCTGCAGCGTCAGCAGAATATGCTCGCGCAGCGAAAACTGTTCGCTGCTCGCCGGGTCCACATAAGTGCCGTCCAGGCCGAAGCGGCAGGCCTGGAAGCGGTTGTAGGTATAGACCAGATAGTCGTCCTCGACGGGCACGAACGGGCTGTCGTTCAGAAACCAGGCTCCCAGCGCCTGCACATAGGCGGCCAGCTGTGCGGCGCGTGCTATGGACAGCGGAGTGTCGAAGACGCGCACCTCCACGGTGCCGAACTCGGGCTTGGGGCGTATGTCCCAGTAGAAGTCCTTCATGCTGTGGATCACGCCCGTGGCGCGCATCTTGTCGAAATAGCGCTCGAAGTCCTCCCAGTGCAGCACGAACGGCGCGCGCCCCGAAAGCGGGAAGGCAAACACCGAGTTGAGCCTGGCCGAGTCGAAGGCCGTGTCCTGGCCCTGCACAAACGGGCTCGATGCCGACAGCGCGATGAAGTGCGGGATATAGCGCGAGAGCCGGTGCAGCATCAGCAGCGCGGCATCGGCGTCGGGGCAGCCCAGATGCACATGCTGGCCGAAGACCGTGAACTGCTTGGTCAGATAGCCGTAGAGCGCCGTCAGCTCCTTGAAGCGCGGCTTGTCGTAGATGCGCTGCTGATGCCATTGCTGAAACGGATGGGTGCCGCCGCCGGCCAGCGCGATATTGAGCCGGTCCGCGGCCTTGACCAGGGCGTCGCGCGTCACGGACAGCTGCCCATAGGCATCCTCGGCATCCTCGCAGATGCCCGTGGAGATCTCGATCATGCTGGAAGTGACCTCGGGCACGATGGAGCCCGGCACCTTGGCGTTTTTCAGCAGCGCCAGCATATCGGGCGCATAAGGCGTCATATCGTAGTGGTGGGTGTTGACCAGCTGCAGCTCCAGCTCCACCCCCAGGGTCAGCGCTCTCGATGCCGCAAACTCGCGCAGCCGGTCCGCCGCACCAGAATCCACCTTGGGGCTCTGATTCAGGTCATGTGTCATGGCGCTTCTCCCCTTGATGCAGCGCGGCGCGGCCTATGCCGCGATGGGCATCACCGCTGCGCCAGAGTGTGGTGGAGGCCAGCAGCACGCCCAGCACCTCGCAGACCACGATCATGGGCAGGGCGATCGCCGTGACCTGCCTGGCTGCGTCGGCACTGAAAGGCGCCCACCGCTGGGCGATGCCCGAGACCATGAGCAGCGCCACCCCCGACAGCGCCATCTGCGCACAGGCCACGGGCCACTGCCGGCGCCAGCCCAGGCCCGTACCATGGCCCAGCAGCAGGATGGAGCCGAACTTGCCCAGCATTCTTGCCAGCACCGCGCTGGCCACCACGGGAATCAGAGCCCAGGAGAGATCCGCCTGCACGGCCATGTTCGCCACCAGCACAAACATCAGCAGGTTCAGCATGCTGTTGGCCGCCTGAAAAGCCTGGGGCCAGATCAGCGGCCGGGGACTGAGATTGCGCAGCAGCAGCCCCGCCACCACAAAGGCCAGCACGGCCGAGCCGCCCCAGCGATCGGCCAGCATGCTGGCGGCCGCCAGGGTCGCCAGCAGATACAGTCCCGTGGCGTCGCTCAGCGACGACTGCCAGCGCAGCACCGGCCAGAACGCAAGCGTCACCAATACCGCCCAGGCCAGGGTCAGCAGAGCATTCAGCAACAGATGTCCCAGCCCCGCCACCGAGAAGCGCAGACCACCATGGACGGGCGCGGCCTGGGGCACGAAGACCACGGTCAGCACCAGTGCGGCCACCAGGGCCAGCATGGTGCTCAGCGTGGCCAGCAACAGGCTGCGGTCGGTGACCGCGCCGCTGGCGCGCAGATCCTCGGCAATGCGCAGCAGCACGGCCGGCGATGCGGCCATGGCCACCACGCCCACGGCCAGCGCCACGGGCCAGCTCCAGTCCAGCGCCAGCAGGACTCCCGTGGTCAGGGCCAGCGTGATCAGCGGCTCGCCCAGGCCTTGCAGCAGCAGCCAGGGCTGGCGCAGCAGCCAGGGCAGAGACATCTGGGACGCAGCCAGCAGCAGGCTGGTGCCCACGGCCACTTCCAGCATCAGCGCCGTGCTGCCCTGCAGCGGCCAGGGCAGATCGCCAAAGCCGAACCAGCCCGCGACCAGGCCCACCGCCGTATAGCCGAGCATGCGCGGAAAGCCTGAGAGACGATGGACCAGATGGCCGAGCATGGCTGCCGCCGCGACCAGCACGCACCAGCTCAGCAGCGGCGGAAAACCTGCGGGCGAGATGCCCGCCCAGAAATTGCCGAATGGCATAAAGCGCCCTCCTGTATCAAGTCCCGGAGCAGCGCGAGCGCAGACCGGGTTTGGTGCAGGCAGCGTTGCGATGGAGAGACGGCGTGGGCCGCTGGAGCTTGGCCCCTGGATGCAACAACTGCGATGGACGGCAGCCCGATAAAAGCTGCCGCAGCGCACGCTCCACAAGCTCTGGAGCGCTGGCTACATCATAGAACCGGCCGCACAAATCGCAGCGTCGGGTGTCAGCCTTCCGACATTCGGGCGCTTGATTTACAGGTTGCAACTACCGCGGCGCGCACAAAAAAGCCGGGCTGAAACCCGGCTTCTTCCGTATGCGCGGCGCTCAGGCCGGCAGCTGGCCGTCGCGCAGCAGGGCCGCGACCAGCTCCACCCAGTAGCGCATGCCCAGGGGCAAGGCCTGGTCGTTGAAATCGTACTTGGGGCTGTGCAGCGAGGCGCTGTGTTCGCCATTGCCCAGCCAGATATAGACGCCCGGGCAGGCCTGGGCCATGAAGGCAAAGTCCTCGGAGGCCATGCTGGGGACCATGTCGCGGTGCACCCGGTCCTCGCCCAGCACGCGGGCCAGCACGGCGGCGCAGACCTGGGCATGGGCGGCATTGTTGATGGTGGCCGGGTAGCTCACGCGGTAGTCAAGCTCGGCCTGCAGACCGTGCAGTGCGCAGGTGGCGGCAATCGCGTCGCGAAAACGCTGCTCTATGCGCGCGCGCTGCTCCATGTCGAAACAGCGCACCGTGCCGCGCAGCTTGATCTTCTCGGGCATCACGTTATAGGTGTCGCCGGCGTTGAAGCTGGTCACGCTCAGCACCGCGGGCTTGTGCACCTCCTGCTCGCGCGCTATCAGTGCGGGCAGCTGGGTCACCAGCTGGCAGGCGGCCAGCAGCGCATCCTTGCCCAGATGCGGCATGGCCGCATGGCAGCCCTTGCCGCTCAGCGTCAGATCGAAGATGTCGAAGGCCGCCATCACGGCGCCCGCATGCACGGCCGCCGTGCCCACGGGCAGGCCTGGCCAGTTGTGCATGCTGTAGACGGCCTGCATGGGAAAGCGCTGGAACAGCCCGTCCTCGATCATGGCGCGCGCACCGCCCTCGTTTTCCTCGGCGGGCTGGAAGATGAAATGCACCGTGCCCGCAAACTCGGGATCGGCCGCCAGCACCTTGGCCGCTCCCAGCAGCATGCTGGTATGGCCGTCATGGCCGCAGGCATGCATGCGGCCCGCATGCTGCGAGGCATGGTCGCAGGTGTTGAGCTCCTGCACATGCAGCGCATCCATGTCGGCGCGCAGACCTATGCTCGGTCCGTCGCCCAGCCTACCCTTGAGCACGGCCACCACGCCGGTGCCGGCCAGGCCCGTGTGCACTTCCAGGCCCCAGCTCTGCAGCAGCTCGGCCACGCGCGCGCTGGTGCGGTGCTCCTGAAAAGCGGTTTCGGGGTGGCGGTGAAAATCATGGCGCCAGGCTTGCAGCTCCTGCTGGCCCGGCCATTTGATGGTGTTCATCATGGTCTTGCTCCGGCTTTACAGCGTGTGCACAAAGAACTGGGCGATCACCGTGGCTGCCAGGAACACGCCGGCATTGGCCATCAGCGACACCACGACGATGCGCCAGCCCAGACGCCGGAAGGCCGGAATGTCCTTGGCCAGGGACAGGCCCGCAAAGGTCAGCATGGGGGTGATCATGGCCAGGAAGTTCACCTTGCCGGTGAGCGCTGCCACCTCGGCCGCATACGGCGTATGCGGGAAGGTCATGGCCATGGCGATGAAGGAAATCCAGCACACGGCGGGCAGGATGCGGCGGGTGCCGATATAGATCAGGTCGCCGATGAGCACGGCCACGATCATGATCAGCACGCCGGGCAGCGCGTCCAGCACGGGCACGCCATGGCCTATGCGGTTGCCTATCAGCACCATCACGCCCACCCAGACCCAGCACAGCAAACGCATCGCCAGGCTGAGCGAGGGTGCATGCGCGACCTCCTCGGCCTCTTCCTCAGCCGCGGTTTTTTCGACCAGCACGGCCTGGCGCTTGCGGCCCAGCAGCGGCTCCAGCAGGCGGTAGGCCTGGACGGCCAGCGGCAGCGAGATGAACAGCGTCAGATAGGTACCCACCGTGGTGGCGATCAGATTGGCAGCCGCCGCAAAGGTCGCGATCTGGTCGGCCATGTCCGGGTGCTGGGCCGCGATCGCGCCCACGGCGGCGGCCGTCATGCTGCCCGAGCCCACGCCCGCGCCCATGCCCAGGGCCAGCGGGTGGAAGATGTTGAGGCTGGAGACAAAGCCCGCGAGCAGCGAGATGAAGATCGCGCCTATCAGGGTGCCGGTAATGTACTCGGCCAGCACGCCGCGGCCCTCGGGCGAGTCCATGCCGAAGCGCTCGCCGATGATGGCCAGGCCCGGCTCGCGGCCTATGGAGAAGGTCGCGCCCACGGCCTCGCGCTTGATGCCCAGCAGCAGCGCCAGCGGCATGCCCAGCAGAATGCAGCCCACCAGATTGCCGAGCTCCTGCAGCACCAGGCCCGCGCCCACCTCGGCCAGCTTGGGCAGGGATCCGCCCACCAGCAGGCCCAGCTTGGCGATGAACAGGAACAGCGCGCAGGACAGAATGGCAGCGGCCAGATGCTGGCTTTGCAGGCTCAGCTTCAGCGGCGCGGGCAGGCGCTTGCGCAGCAGGCCCAGCACCAGCCCTATCAGCAGCGCCCAGATCATGGGCAGCAGCACCACCTTGCCCACGCCCAGCGCGATCGGCAAAGGCCCCAGCCATTCGGACAGGGCCGCAATCACCAGCGCCAACGCAAAAATCTGCAGCACGCTGCCCATCTCCAGCCCGCTCTTGCCGGACCGCATCTCTGTACTCATCGACATCCCCTCAATCACTGTATTTATATACAGGAAGCACTTGCTTTCAGCCAAAGGCAGAGCTGGACTGCCATCTGCCCGATACTGGCAACGAATATATCAATGCGTATATTTCATGACTTTGTGTTTTCTGTTCTAAAAAACTGCACACTAACGGCTTGGAAGCTCAACCCCTCACCCGTCATGCCAGCCTTTCAAGACTCCCGCGCGCAATACCTGTATGAGGCCGTGATCTGCGGCTCCGTCCGCTCGGCGGCCGAAAAGCTGGGCATCGTGCCCTCGGCCGTGAGCCGGCAGATCAGCCTGCTCGAGGAATCACTGGGCGTGGCCCTGCTGGAGCGCCACCGCAGCGGCGTCGTGCCCACCCAGGCCGGCCAGTTGATACTCGACTACCACCGCCAGAACCTGGCCCACCGCCACGACATGCTGGCCAAGATGGACGCGCTACGCGGCCTGCACAGCGGCAGCGTGAGCGTGGTCAGCGGCGAAGGCTTTGCGCAGGAGCTGGTCGACGGACCGATACGCCAGTTCCGCCAGCAATATCCGGGCGTGTCCATCGCGCTGGAGATCCACGGCACCAACGAGATCATGCGCCGCGTGCGCGAGGACGAGGCCGAGCTCGGCCTGGTCTACTACGCCCCGGCCGACAGTCATATCAGCTCGCGCGGCTCGGCGCGCCAGCCCATGCATGCCATCGTCCAGCCCGGCCATGCGCTGGCCGGCGCGGCCCAGACCTCGCTGCAGGAGCTCAGCCAGTGGCCGGTCGCGCTGCTGCAAGGCGTGTACGGCATACGCCAGCTCGTGGAATACGGCGAGCAGAGCGACAAGATCCGGCTCTCACCGGTGCTGACCAGCAACCTCATCAGCGTGCTCATCAGCTTTGTAACCACGGGCCAGGGCCTGACCCTGCTGCCCCGATGCGCGATCACCGCCGAGCTGGCCCAGGGCCGGGTGCTGGCCATACCCGTGAACAACCCCGCGCTTCAGCATGCCGAGATGCAGCTCATCACGCGCACGGGCCGCCAACTCTCCCCGGCCGCCAACCGCTTTCTGCAATATTGCATGCAGGGCATGCAGGCGTTTCAGGAGACGGCTTGATAGCACAGAAGAGATAAATACGAGCCAGATCACCCGCCAGATCACCCTCAAGCCCAGGCACATGAAGCTCTGCCAGCTATCAAAATAGCGGCTTCGATCTCAATCCCGAGCCGGCGAGCGAATACGGCGCCGCTACTACAGCGATAGCAGCCTGCGCTCAGCCAGACTTGGCTAAGCAGCGAATCAGCGCTGCTACCATAGCCCGCATTTTTATCTGCCAGCCTCTGCCATGTTTTTTGGAATCAGCCATCTTATCCTGCCCGTCACCGATCTCGAGCAAAGTGCCGGTCTCTGGCGCGATGTGATGGGTTTTGGCGAAGCGCAGCGCGGCGCAGGCTTTGTCGATATAGACACGGGCAGCGCCACGCTGCGCCTGGCCCAGGTGCAGAGCGTGGAAGCCTGGGTCAGCCTGCGCCTGCAGGTTGCCGATGTGGAGCAGGCCTATGCGAGGCTGCTGGCGGCCGGCGCCATATCCCGCTACGCGCCCATGCAGACGCCGGCGCTCGAAGCCATGGCCTGCGTGAGCGATGCCGACGGCCATGCCATCGTGCTCTGGCGCGCGCTGACCGAGGACGAATGGGGCTTTGTGCCCGAGCTGCCCAAGCAAGGCCAGTGGTTGCCCGAGGCCGAGGAGCTGCTCAAGCGCCTGCTCGCCCATGTGCCCGCGCTCTTCCGCATGCTGGCGCGGCGCAAGACCACCAGAGTCATCGAGCAACTGGCCGAAGAAGCAAAGAGCCCGGTCACGCGCGAGCTGGTGATCAAGGGCTATATCACTGCCTCGGCCAAGATCACGCGCTTTAGATTGGTGGAGCCGCTGAGGGCCGAGGGCATTGACCCCGATCAGTACCGGGCGGAGTTTGAGTACGAGTGATGCTGCAGCCTGCCGCTGTCGCAGACTTTATGCAAAAGGGCTGCAACCCTGATAAACAATGCGCAGGCCGCTATCAATAGCACAGGGAAAACGCTGGAAATGAATTGGTTGGTCGGGCTCGGTATCTTGCTGCTGGCGTTGCTGCTGCTGTGGGCTTTTGCCGCGCCGTTCCTCAGCATGCTCGCCGGCCTGATGGTCAGCGCCCTGATCAGGCCGTGCTGGACATGGTGGGCCGTGGCGATATGCCCGACCCCAGCCTGCTGGCCTATGCCCAATGCCAGCCTTCAAGCGAGAGAATGACGCGCAGCCGGTTTCTGAGCCAGGGCCGCAGGCTCATGCAGCAAATGCAGGCCTGCGTGCAGGAAACAACCGCCGCCCTGCGCCCTGTCATGCAGTTGCTCCAGGGCCATCTGGAACCTGTGCAGGTTCAGCAAACCTGGTTTATCCCCAAGCGCAGCAACTGGCTGCAATGGGCAAGCTGACCTTCCCGAAGGCGACGAGCTGCGGGAACTGGATGCAATGCGCTGATGCGTCTAAGGAAGACCTAAATATTCCCGATCAGGAAATATTTACCCTTAGACGTCTCAAAACTCAAAATAATTCCCGATCGGGAATTTTAGATTGACTGAAAATTCCTCACCAATCAGCCAGACGCCAGCCGCTTTATCGTCAAGGCGCAGCGTTGCTCGATCAGCTGCGCGATCTGTTCCACCACCGCATTGCCCTCAAAGCCATGCTGCGGCGCAGCCTGCAGCTTGCGGGCTGCGGTGGGTAGTTCGGTAGCCAGCGTCTGCAAACGCTTGCGCGTCGCAGCCTTGGCGAGGCCTGCTTCTTCGGCAAACTGCTCCCAGTGCCTGGCCTCCAGCTCGCTGAACTTGTATTTGCTGCCAATCTTCATCGCCATCTTGGGCGTCAGCTGGGGGTAGATCGCTGTAGCCAACAGATCGTAGAACGGTGCCAGCACAGGGCTGCGCCCGCCGTACAGCAGCGAAAAATTCTTGCCATGGGCATCATGGTTGCCGACCAGGGCATTGAAGATCGTCCCATCCAGCAGCCGCAGCACCTGCGGCGCGCTGGGGCGGGTCACGCTGCGCAGCAGGGTAAAGCATTGCGCCAGGCCCGGCCCGCCCTCGTTCTGGTACTTCATCTCGGGCACTACGCCCAGCGCCTGGCAAAAGTCTTCCTGATGCATTCGCTGCAGCTGCGACGAATGCTGTGCATCATTCTTCAGCACGCGGTCATAGCGCTCCACCAGCAAAAACGAACGGCTCAGCACGCTATGTATGCGGGCACTGGCAGGTCTCAGACCCATGACCTCGGCCAGCAGCATGCAAAAGCCTTCGTTGGCCACGCTGTCCGCCACCGCATGGATGGCGGGCTTCAAGATATGCGAGCTGGGCGCGCCGTTGCGCGGCAGGCCGATACGCACTGCCCCCGGAATGCTCTCGTCCACCACCACGGGCAACTTGTCTTGCGCTCCGGCCAGCGACAGCCGCAGCCCGTCAGCCCCCGCCAGCATGGGGCGGCGCGGCAATTCATCCAGCAGAGCAAGCAGTTTTTCATCGCTGAGCCACTCCACATCGCCCGCCGCCCCGGTCACATTGCCCTGCGGCAAGGCCTGCCCCGGCTCCAGAAAGGTCACCGCACCCGCACACTCGCCGCCAATATGGTCCAGCAACGCAAAATCGTTCTGGCCCGACACCTGAAACTGCTGCGCAATCAGGCGGCGCATCTGCCCCTCGGGCAACAGACCGGCGAAGAAAGGCCGGGTCTGGTGATCGTCAAAGGGTTCAGCCTGCAGCGGCAGCGACTGCGATAAAGCCGTGGCCTGCGGCAGTGCCAACCAGTCGGACGCATAGGCAAAGCTCAGCCGCCCATGCACCAGCGACAGACTGCCGACGCGCCCATCAAACAGCCAGACTTCGAGTTCATGCTCCATGGTCTGCGCCCTCAGAAGCTGTATTCGGCAAGCCGCTCAATCGCAGCTCCACGCCCAGCGCATCGATCACCCGCAGCACATGCTCCAACCGCACCGTGGGCTTGCCCGACTCCAGATCCACAATAAAGCGCGTACCCACGCCTGCAGCCAAGGCCAGCTGAGGCTGGGTCAGGCCCAGCTGTTTGCGGGCGGTGCGTAAGGCCGCGCCCAGTTGGTCGGTGGTTTGGATGGTGGACATAAGCTGGCCTAGCCTGAAAATTCCCGTTCGGGAAATTATGAACCAGAGCACGCGGAAAAGGAACCAATATTTCCTGATCGGGAAATTAATCAGCAGACTGGCTCTGCTGCGATGCCAAAAAGATCAAGGAGAAACAGGCTCCAACGCTTATTTATCAAGCACTAGTAGCTATCAATCTCTAAGTTCTGCCTCTGCCAGCGCATTGGCTTCATAACGCACCCAGCCCAAGCAGGAAGTTCCTGTTCCAGAAATTATGCAAGCTTGACCCAAAGCTAAAAAAGCAAACTTATCTGCGACCTGCTTCAACTTGAAACACTTGGCGATGTTCCTGGAAAAAAAGGTGGATCCGTTCTTCAAATCAACGTACTCAAAAAGCAGGTACGTCTACAGGAATCCAAAGCCGGAGGCTTTGGCGCGACGAAGCCTGAACGGGTAAGATTCTGCATTCAGTATTGAGTGGCTCACCAAGTGCAAAGCCACCTGGGAAATTACTGGTTATGAGAGGCTCCCTATGCAACCCGATTTCATTATAGAATCTTTACACTATCTTCATGCTCTATTTTTGACAAGACACAAACAAAATGAGAGTTGATAAAAGTAAGCAAATATATAGATCGTTATTGCAAAAATCTGTACGAAGAGGCTACCCCTCTGTCGCAGAGAAAACAGTTATGCACCTATTAAAAAATGGTGATGCAATTTGGCTAAGGAATAGATTAGGGGTAATAACATTCGAAGAATCGTTTGGATTTACCAGTAGCCTTAATTTTACTACCAACGAAGAATCTCTTATTGAACAGTATATAAGAATTGCAAAATCATATAAAAATAAAAATGCCGCTGGCCTTGGCAGTTTAGCCTACGAATTTTCAAAGGGATCGACATCAGTTCTTCAAAAAAACTCCAACAATCGGCACATAAAAATCGTAGCTGAAGCAATAAAAAGACCAAATGACTTTTGGCGATGGGCCAAAAATATAAAATCAGATGCTCTCTCTAAGAAATTTTTAGCCAATTCAGAAACCGGATTTAAATTAGCGGGCTGGCCATGGGATAAGGCTTTTTCACTTGCTAGCGCATTCCTTTATGTATCCGAAGAAATACAAGAAGCAAGCACATTTGATTCAATAGAAAATATAGATTTTCCTTACTGGATAGCTATAGACAAGCACACCGCAATCGGCAAAAAAGTTTTAGAAGAATGCGCAGAATCTTTCAATTTGAACAAAACAACTCTTGGATGGGTACAGTTTTATCTAGAAAGCGCCAAATGCAATTTTTTGCAACCATCTTTATGGTGGGAAATAGAAAAATCATGGAGAATAAAGAATGAAAATTTAAATGAAGATAAAGCAGTAATTATTTGGGAGTCTGCATCTGATTTTTTAAGAAGCAAATTAGAAAGTCAGGCATCAGAAATAAAAGAAACATTAGATCAGTCTTTTATTTCATACAAATCCACATCTGAAAATCAAAGTAGATTAATATAATATGGCCATCACCAATATCACAGAAATCAACGATATTTCAAATCGAATAAAAAATAGAGGAGCGTTTTTATATCATGCATGCCAACTTAAAGATTTCAAATCATATTTAGAGCTTGGAGGAGTCCCCTCTAGAAATAAGCTTCATGAAAGTGGTTTAGACTTCACAGAATTTGAAACTGATTATATTGATAAGAAAAATTCCGTATGGGATAAAGTTTTTGGAAATTTTTCTGATTTCGGAAAAAATTTTCCAAGAGAAAAAACAAAGTCAATGCCGAATCCATATGGCCCTATTCAAATAGTGTTTGATCCATTAGTTTTGAAATCGGTAACTGATATTTCAATCACATTAAGATCGGCGGGAGCTAAAGATTTCCATCGCGATAATGAATGTCTTAAATCATCAGCAGAAATTGAAAAAATCTATGCACATATAAACCCAGAAGACACAACGAAAGACTATGAGAAAGCATATATCGCATTCTCAGAAGATCTCAACTCACGATTTAAAAAAAATAATTGCACCTCGCCAGAATTCAATTGCGCAATAGAAAATGAACTGTTGAGTTTTAATGAGGCAATCCACATTATTGTAGACAATTGCGAATATCAAGGTTCAGCACTAATTAATGAAATAAAAGAATTAATAAAAACAAAAGAATTGACAAAAATAAAAGTGTTTGAAAGAAAATATTACTGCAATATAAAAAAAACAATCATTAATGAGTTATCAAAAATAGCTTTGGACAAAGATTGCTCTTGGAAAAATATAATTAACAACAAAGATGCTAGTAACGAACTAAAAGAATGGGTTAAAAATTGCAACGAATTTCATTACAACAGGTTCATTAAATATTTGACACTTGGAACAATCAGAGCATAAATTACAATAAGTGACATTGGCCTTAAATACAAGGCCAATGTCACTTATTTATAACGAAAATTTTTTATATTATTTTTTTCAAGCCTTCTGCTTCAGGCTCTGGATGATTGTGCACGCTCTTGGAGAATAAATCAGAGGCAGAAGTTCAGACTAAAGTACAAAACCTGTCACCGTTTAGGTTCGCAAATGTCATCACCCCATTCGCCCTAACAGCAGCTTCAACTTAAAGAGCACATCACAACTGTCAGCCTGATTCAGCAACACCGCGGCAAGCAACATTAGCAGGGAGATTCAGTGCAATACATCGACAAGCAACGGCGACGCTGTGCGCAGTGAATCACAATTAATAATCAGATCAACCCGCAAAGGGCTTGAGATACGATCACAACTATGCGTTTACCGGAGTTGTTGATCTACAATCCTCAGCATTTATTCCTGATTCATTGAATCCACAGGTCTTGCACTTCGGTACCGAAGTCAGAAAATTATGAGAAATATAAAAGACAATATCTAAAAATCAATTATTCACCACAATTTGATCTAATATATTTTTTTATCGACAAATTAGATTTCAAATCTTTCTCCAAATTCATTTTCTTTATTCTTCTATATATACCATGCGGCGATGGATTTTCTGACAAGTTGATATCCAAAACCCTACTTTCAATACCTTCTTTAAATTTTTTTGAACAAATCAACGTCTTTTCAAAAACTCTATAGTACACTGAGTCAACGTTAAAAAAAGTTGTTGAAAGCAGATCCATCATTCCATCATCATTTTGAACGTACCCTTTTTTTATTGCCCATGTTTCTGACAAAGACCAAATATCAATAATTCTTTTACCAAATTTAAACCTAAATCCGCCAAACTTATTCTCAATAGGTTTAAAATCAACCAACACCATTCTGAGAACATTAGCATCACAATTAACAACAAAGTCAAGATCTGATTCAGAAGGCAATTTACCGAAGAGAAACACATCCCTTATTGCACCGCCAAATAAAGCCACTTCTTTTAATTCATTCTTATTTCTTTCAAAAAAACAAACCAAATCTAAATCTCGATATTTAGTAGATTCTAGTTCATATTGAATGGTTGGAACAATTTTTGCAAGCTGCATAATTATTTAACATCCAAAAATTAAACTAAGCAAGGGACAAATCGTGTGTCTTGTACTGCTTCAACTCATCCAAAATATTCATAGCATATGAATCAGTCATTCCTGACATCATATCTGTAAGAAGCAAGCAGCGCCTATACTCTAAAGGAAGTTTTTTGTCTTCCTCCGTGGGATTTTCGAATACTCTTCTATAATTTTCAGAAATCCGCGAGTACACGTATCTAGCATATGGATGTTCCGACTTATCCAATCCACCTTGCACAACCTGTGCATTCTTAATCGCGAACCAAAAAATATCCATCAGCTCTGTGATTGTATTGAAGCCTTTCAGTTCCAACTGCAAAACAGATCTATTCTTAAATGCATACTGTTTCGTTATTTTCCCCAAACACTCACGCAAATCAGCAGAATCTGATATCTCTATCAGCGAGCTATTCAAACTACCCGACATCAAATCATCATACTTATCCGATATTACTTTCACAACAGACTTGATGAATTGCGATATAACAAAAACTCTAAATCGCTGAATAGAAATATCATTCAATTCATGCGGAGAAAGATCAGCCTTTAGATATTCATTATATTTTTCAGATGATTTTTCTACTATCTCTTGAATTATTGAGTCATGCGGGTAATGATTTCTCATAAAACCCATCACATCATTAAAAGATGCCAACCCTTTTTTCACACAGTCTTCAACATCAATCGTCGCATATGCAATATCATCACAGGCCTCCATCACATATGCCAAAGGATGCCTAGTCCCAATAGAAAGTCCGACCTTATTGAAAATATTCTTAGCAATCTCTGCTTCAGAATGGAAAAACCCATGTTTCTTTTTACACGCGACTGACTTATCAATACAATCTGTTCCCACCGTGTATTTCATTAAGGCTGCAAGAGTTGCATATGTCAGATCAATACCATAATTATCATTCAGCATCTGAAGGCGAGTCACAAGACGCAATGTTTGAGCATTACCATCAAACTTCAAAAAATCATCGAACAAATACTTATCTTTTGCATCAAATTCAGACAAGAAAATTTTTTCTCTATTAGCAAACCACTTTCTGATAGCAGCTTCACCTTGATGCCCAAAAGGCGGGTTACCTAAATCATGCACTAAACCTACAGCGGCCAAAACAGCAGGAATATCTCTAATGCCATTAATAACATTATCCGCATGCTTAGTAGCAATAATAACCCCAAGACTTCTCGCCAAATTAGAAACCTCATGCGAATGAGTTAATCTATTTCTAACACTATCATTTCTATCTAGTGGAAAAACCTGCGTCTTATCCGCCAACCGCCTTACAGGGGTAGAAAATAATATCCTGTCGTAATCACGCTCCAATTCCGTTCTCAACTCATCAGGATGCTGATCACTTTTCCCATTTTTGCGTCGATCACTATTTAAAATATTAATCCAGCTCACTACTCACGCTCCAAATTATTTAAAATTGTAATTTTTTTTACTACACTAACTTCACTGCTTTTATAAGCACCAATCAGACCGTATTTCTAGATGGTCTGAAAAACTTCATTTTTTGACCATAGCACTTTCAGTACTGCTCGTCAGCATAAAAAGACCAGACAAGCTCCCCTAAGCCACAACAACGTTGCTTCACTATAACAATCAAAAAAGGCAGCCCGAAGGCTGCCTTTTTTTGAGCAAGCGATGATGCTTGATCGCTGCGCTTACTTGCGCACCGGTGGCACATCCGTGCAGGAACCGTGGGCCACTTCCGCCGCCATGCCGATGGACTCGCCCAGCGTGGGGTGGGGGTGAATGGTCTTGCCGATGTCCACGGTGTCCGCGCCCATTTCGATGGCCAGGGCGATTTCACCGATCATGTCGCCGGCGTGCGTGCCGACCATGCCGCCGCCCAGGATGCGGCCGTGGCCGTGGGCTTCGGGGGAGTCGTCAAACAGCAGCTTGGTGAAGCCTTCGTCGCGGCCGTTGGCGATGGCGCGGCCCGAGGCGGCCCAGGGGAACAGGCCCTTCTTGACCTTGATGCCTTGCGCCTTGGCCTGGTCTTCGGTCAGACCCACCCATGCGACTTCGGGGTCGGTGTAGGCGACCGAAGGAATCACGCGGGCGTTGAAAGCCGCAGCAGCCAGCTCCTTGTTGCCTTGCAGTTCGCCGGCAATGACCTCGGCGGCCACATGCGCTTCGTGCACGGCCTTGTGTGCCAGCATGGGCTGGCCCACGATGTCGCCGATCGCGAAGATGTTGGGCACGTTGGTGCGCATCTGGATGTCGACGTCGATGAAGCCGCGGTCGGTCACGGCCACGCCAGCCTTGTCGGCGCTGATCTTCTTGCCGTTGGGCGTGCGGCCCACGGCTTGCAGCACCAGATCGTAGGTCTGGGGTTCGGGCACGGTGACGCCGTCCTTGGCAGGCGCGAACGTGACCTTGATGCCTTCGGGCGTGGCTTCGGCACCCACGGTCTTGGTGTTGACCATGATGTTGTCGAAACGCGGTGCGTTCATCTTCTGCCAGACCTTGACCAGATCACGGTCGGCGCCCTGCATCAGGCCGTCCATCATTTCCACCACGTCCAGGCGTGCGCCCAGGGTGCTATAGACGGTGCCCATTTCCAGGCCGATGATGCCGCCACCCAGGATCAGCATGCGCTTGGGCACTTCCTTCAGGTCCAGCGCGCCCGTGGAATCGACCACGCGAGGGTCCTTGGGCATGAAGGGCAGATGCACGGCTTGCGAGCCTGCGGCGATGATGGCGTTCTTGAACTGCACGACCTTTTTGCTGCCGGTCTTGTCCTGGCCGTCGCCCGAAGTCTCTTCGACTTCGATATGGTTGGCCGAGACAAAGTTGCCGTAGCCGCGCACGATGGTGACCTTGCGCATCTTGGCCATCTGGCCCAGGCCGCCGGTCAGCTTGCCGATCACTTTTTCCTTGTGGCCGCGCAACTGGTCGATGTTGACCTCGGGAGCCGCGAACTTCACGCCCGCCACCTCCAGGTGCTTGACCTCGTCCATCACGGCGGCCACGTGCAACAGTGCCTTGGAGGGGATGCAACCCACGTTCAGGCACACCCCACCCAGCGTCTTGTAACGCTCGACCAGCACGACCTTGAGGCCCAGGTCGGCCGCCCGGAAGGCCGCCGAATAGCCGCCGGGGCCACCGCCCAGAACGACCACGTCGCAGTCCATGTCCACGCTGCCGCTGAAGTTGCTGGCCACGGGAGCAGGAGCGGCAGCCACGGGGGCCGCCACAGGTGCGGGAGCTGCTGCGGCGGGTGCCGGGGCAGCAGCTTGTGCGGGAGCGGCAGCACCGGCTGCGGCCTCCAGCGTCAGCACCAGCGAGCCTTCGGCCACCTTGTCGCCGACCTTGACCTTGATCTCCTTGACCACGCCGGCGTGGCTGGAAGGAATCTCCATGGAGGCCTTGTCGGACTCCACGGTGATGAGCGACTGGTCCGCGGCCACGGTGTCACCGGGCTGAACCAGCACTTCGATCACGCCCACTTCGGCGAAATCGCCGATATTGGGCACCTTGATATCGATGAGACTCATATCGATTCTCCTAATCTCCGGCGCTGCGGCCTCTCCATGGGCCGGCGCCTGATATGTATGCGTTAAAAGACCTCGATCCGGCTGAGCAGCCGGTCCCGGATCGGTGCAAATGCGGCCTCCGCAGCAAAGCCCGGAAAGCCGGCATGCACCAGCAGGCTCCAGCGCAGATAGCCGACGAAGTCGAAAGCCTGGCCCCAGTCCTGCTCGGCAGCGCTACCCTCATAGCCCAGCCAGGGAGTCAGCACATCGCTCTGTCCCCGCTGCACCCGCAAGCCGTAGCCGGCGCCGCCGCTGACATCGTCCTTGTGGTAGGCGTCCGGTGACAGCGGGAAATAAAACTCCTCGGGACTGTCCTGGAACTCCTCCCACTCGGAAAGGAAGTAATCTTCCGCATCCGCATGCAGGGCTTCGATGTACAGGCCATCGCAGCAGGCATCGCCCAGACCTTGCTCCTGCCAGAAGTCCAGATGCACGTAGTCGCCCAGACTGACCAGGGACACGCCACCGACCTCCTGCCAGAAGCAGGCCAGCGATAACGGAATGGGAGCGCCCAGCGCCTGCTCCAGCCGCGCAATGCGCTGCGGCAGCGCGGTGCTGGGGCACAGCATGGACTCCACCGGATAGTTCAGCGCGAGCAACTCGGACTGCCGGGACTCCAGCGCCTGCCGGCACCCCTGGAAGGTGCTCCGCAAAATGGCTTCGGCATCCGCTCCCGGCGCATCGAACAGGCCGCACCATTGCCGGTGCAGCGTTCGTATGGCCTGAGTGCGGGGCGAAGCCATCGCGGCGGCAGCGCTTACAGCAGGATGCGGCGGTAGTCGGCCAGCACGGCGCCCAGATAGGCGTTGAAGCGTGCGGCAGCGGCACCGTCGATGACGCGGTGGTCGTACGACAGGCTCAGAGGCAGCGTCAGGCGCGGCACGAACTGCTTGCCGTCCCACACGGGCTTCATGGCCGACTTGGACAGACCCAGGATCGCGACTTCAGGCGCATTGATGATGGGCGTGAAGTTGGTGCCACCGATGCCGCCCAGGGACGAGATCGAGAAGCAGCCGCCTTGCATGTCTGCAGCGCCCAGCTTGCCGTCGCGGGCCTTCTTGGCCAGCTCGCCCATTTCCTGGCTGATCTGCAGAATGCCCTTCTTGTCGGCGTCCTTGAGCACGGGCACGACCAGACCGTTGGGCGTATCGGCCGCAAAGCCGATGTTGTAGTATTGCTTGTAGACCAGGGTGTCGCCATCCAGAGAGGCATTGAACTCGGGGAACTTCTTGAGCGCCGCGACCACGGCCTTGATCACGAAGGCCAGCATCGTCACCTTGACGTCGCTCTTGGCCTTGGCGCTTTCGGCATTGGTTTGCACGCGGAAGGCTTCGAGCTCGGTGATGTCGGCTTCGTCATTGTTGGTGACGTGGGGGATGACCACCCAGTTGCGGTGCAGGTTGGCACCCGAGATCTTCTTGATGCGCGACAGTTCCTTGCGCTCGACGGCGCCGAACTTGGCAAAGTCGACCTTGGGCCAAGCCAGCACTTCCAGGCCGCCGACGTTCCCGCCGGAAGACTTGGGAGCCACAGCCTGCTGGGCCAGGGTCTGCACGGCACCGGCCATCACCGACTTGGTGAAAGCCTGCACGTCGTCCGCAGTGATGCGGCCCTTGTTGCCCGAACCCTTGACCTCGGCCAGCGGCACGCCCAGTTCGCGGGCGAACTTGCGCACCGAAGGCGACGCATAAGGCAGGCTGCCCGTGGGCGCCACCGTGGGGTTGTGGGCCGGCACGGCGGCAGGAGCCGCGGCCACAGGGGCAGCCACCGGCGCTGCAACGGGAGCCGCGGCTGGCACAGGTGCCGCCACGGGAGCGGCAGCCTGGGCAGGAGCCGCGCCCTGCACCGTCATCTGGCCGACCACGTCGCCCACATTGACCTTGTCGCCGATCTTGATGCTCAGCGCCGTGACGGTGCCGGCCGCGGGCGACGGGATTTCCATCGAAGCCTTGTCGGATTCGACGGTGAACAGCGATTGCTCGGCCGTCACGGCGTCGCCCACCTTGGCCAGGATCTCGATCACGGCCACGTCCTTGAAGTCGCCGATATCGGGGATCTTGATGTCCTGGGTGGATGACGCTGCAGGGGCGGCCGCCACAGGGGCTGCAGCCACGGGTGCAGCTGCAGCGGCCACGGGGGCTGCAACTGGCGCGGGAGCCGCGGCCGAAGGAGCCGAAGCGGCGTCCGCGGTTTCCAGCAGCACCAGCACCGAGCCTTCCTTGACCTTGTCGCCCAGCGCGACCTTGATCTCCTTGACCACGCCAGCCTGGCTGGAGGGGATTTCCATGGAGGCCTTGTCGGACTCCACGGTGATCAGCGACTGTTCGACCTTGATGGAGTCACCCACCTTGACCAGCACTTCGATCACGCCGACTTCGGAGAAGTCGCCGATATCGGGGACTTTGATTTCTGTCAATGCCATGTTGAATGTCTCCCGTTCTTAAGCGTGCAGCGGGTTGATCTTGTCGACGTTGATGCCGTACTTCTTGATGGCTTCCGCCACGGTGGTTGCGTTGATCTTGCCTTCGTCGGCCAGACCGCGCAGTGCAGCCACCACGATGTAGTGACGGTTGACTTCGAAGTGCTCGCGCAGCTTGGCGCGGAAGTCCGAGCGGCCGAAGCCGTCGGTGCCCAGCACCTTGTAGGTACGGCCCTTGGGCATGTAGGGACGGATCTGCTCGGCGTAAGCCTTCATGTAGTCGGTCGAGGCGATCACAGGGCCTTGGTGGGCAGCCAGTTGCTGAGCCACGAACGGCACCTTGGCGGTTTCCATGGGGTGCAGCATGTTGAAGCGGTCCACTTCCTGACCTTCGCGGGTCAGTTCGTTGAAGGACGGGCAGCTCCAGACGTCGGCGGCCACGCCCCAGTCCTTTTCCAGCAGTTCCTGGGCGAAGAAGGATTCGCGCAGGATGGTGCCGGAGCCCAGCAACTGCACGCGCAGGCCGCTCTCGGGCACCTTCTGGCCAGGCTTGACCATGTACATGCCCTTGAGGATCTGCTCTTCCGTGCCTTCGGTCAGACCGGGCATGGGGTAGTTTTCGTTGAGCAGCGTGATGTAGTAGAAGACGTTTTCCTGGTTCTGTACCATGCGACGCAGACCGTCCTGCATGATCACCGCCACTTCGTGAGCGAAGGTCGGGTCATAGGTGATGCAGTTGGGGATGGTGTTGGCCAGGATGTGGCTGTGACCGTCTTCGTGCTGCAGGCCTTCGCCGTTCAGCGTGGTACGGCCCGAGGTGCCGCCCAGCAGGAAGCCGCGCGCTTGCAGGTCGCCGGCCGCCCAGGCCAGATCGCCGATGCGCTGGAAGCCGAACATCGAGTAGTACACATAGAACGGGATCATGACCCGGTTGCTATGGCTGTAGCTGGTGGCAGCCGCAATCCAGCTGGACATGCCGCCGGCTTCGTTGATGCCTTCCTGCAGGATCTGGCCGGCCTTGTCCTCGCGGTAGTACATCACCTGGTCCTTGTCGACCGGGGTGTACTGCTGACCTGCGGGGTTGTAGATGCCGATCTGGCGGAACAGGCCTTCCATGCCGAAGGTACGGGCCTCGTCCACCAGGATGGGCACGACGCGGGGGCCGATGTTCTTGTCGCGCAGCAGCTGCGTGAGGAAGCGCACATAAGCCTGGGTCGTGGAGATTTCACGGCCTTCGGGTGTGGGCTCGAGGATGGCCTTGAAGGTGTCCAGCGCAGGCGCGGTGAACTGCTCGTCGGCCTGTTGGCGACGGTGCGGCAGGTAACCGCCCAGAGCCTTGCGGCGTTCGTGCAGATACTTCATCTCCGGCGTGTCGTCGGCCGGCTTGTAGAACGGGATGTCCGCGATCTGGCTGTCGGGGATGGGAATGTTGAAGCGGTCGCGGAAGGCCTTGATATCCTCGTCGCTGAGCTTCTTGGTCTGGTGAACGTTGTTCTTGCCTTCACCGACCTTGCCCATGCCGAAGCCCTTGACGGTCTTGACCAGCAAAACGGTGGGCTGGCCCTTGTGACCGTTGGCGGCAGCGAAGGCTGCGTAGACCTTCTGCGAATCGTGGCCGCCGCGGCGCAGATTCCAGATCTCGTCGTCGGACATGTGCTCGACCATCTTCAGAGCGCGCGGATCGCGGCCGAAGAAGTGCTGGCGAACATAAGCACCATCGTTGGCCTTGAAAGCCTGATAGTCGCCGTCGTTGCACTCCATCATGATCTTCTTGAGCACGCCGTCCTTGTCCTTGGCCAGTAGCTCGTCCCAGCCCTTGCCCCACAGCAGTTTGATCACGTTCCAGCCGGCACCGCGGAATTCGCCTTCGAGTTCCTGGATGATCTTGCCGTTGCCGCGCACCGGACCGTCCAGGCGCTGCAGATTGCAGTTGATGACGAAGACCAGGTTGTCCAGGTTCTCGCGGGCTGCCAGACCGATGGCGCCCAGGGATTCCACTTCGTCCATTTCACCGTCGCCGCAGAACACCCAGACCTTGCGGTTTTCGGTGTTGGCAATGCCGCGGGCGTGCAGATACTTCAGGAAGCGCGCCTGGTAGATGGCCATCAGCGGGCCCAGGCCCATGGACACCGTGGGGAACTGCCAGAAGTCGGGCATCAGCTTGGGGTGGGGATAGCTCGACAGACCCTTGCCGTCCACTTCCTGGCGGAAGTTCAGCAGCTGCTCTTCGGAGATACGGCCTTCAAGGTAGGCGCGCGCATAGATGCCGGGCGAGACATGGCCCTGGATGTACAGGCAGTCACCGCCGTGGTTTTCGTTCTCGGCGTGCCAGAAATGGTTGAAGCCGGCCGCAAACATATTGGCCAGCGAAGCGAAGGAGCCGATGTGGCCGCCCAGGTCACCGCCTTCGGGCGGGTGGATGCGGTTGGCCTTGACCACCATGGCCATGGCGTTCCAGCGCATATAGGCGCGCAGGCGGCCTTCGATCTCGAGGTTGCCAGGGCACTTTTCTTCCTGGTCGGCCTCGATCGTGTTCACATAGCCGGTGTTGGCCGAGAAAGGCATGTCCACGCTGTTCTGGCGAGCGTGCTCGAGCAGCTCCTCGATCAGCTTGTGGGCGTAGTCCGCGCCTTCACGGTCGATCACGGCCGAAAGCGCATCCATCCACTCGCGGGATTCTTGTTGGTCCAGGCCGGCAGGCAAGCCAGCGCCTTGGGGGTCAGTCTGAGCTGTCATTTTGAGTGTCTCCTTCGAGAGAGGGGTAGCTGTCGAGCCAGTCCACGATGCGGCATACAAGCGCAGCCGCATAAATCGTATACAGGCTCTCAAAACCGAATCAGTGAGTGCGGCCATCACGCGGTGGTGGCTGATGCCACACCGCGCGGTGCGCGGCACAGCCCCTGTCGGGCGCTCCCCGGATTAAACCGATTCACTGTCTCGATGCGCAGCGAGTTTCGCACATTTTTTTGGAATTTCAAATCGTGCCTTACGATTTCATAATTTGAAAATTTGCTGCAAATGCACATACAGGAAAGAGTCGCCAAACTGTCTCTCCCGCGACAAAAATAGTCGCCAAAAGCACTAGGTCTCTCCCCTACACTGGCGGGATGCAAACAAGCAATCACGAACTAGAAAAACAGGACGCAGACAGCTCGCAATCCGTTGCCTCGCCTGTGCGCTGGTGGCGCAGCTGGTGGCGCAGCCTCTCGCCCACGCGGCAGGACCGCTATGCTGCCCTGGCACCGCTGGCGTCGGTGCTGATGTTCATGGCTGCAATCATTGCCTCGTTCTGGTATTTGCGCACGGAAGAGGTCGACCGCGAGCAGGAGGCGCTGCGCCGCGACGTGGAGTACGCGCAGCAGCGCGTGCGCCTGCGCCTGCTCGAGCGCCAGGAGCAGATCATGCGCATGGCGCGCGACGTGGGCAACCGCGATATGCGCAAGACCGACTTCGACAACCGCGCCGAGACCCTGATCAGCCAGTATCCCGAGCTGCAGTCCATCACCTGGGTGGACGACAAACGCCAGGTCCTGCACAGCCAGGCCGCGCCCACCGTGGGGCCGGAGCAGTTGCGCGTGGTGGGCGAGACCCTGCACCGCAGCGAAACCCTGCATGCCTATCAGCAGGCGCGGGAGATGCTCCAGCCCATCTACGTGCAGGAAAAGGCCTCGCCCGACGACCTGCCGCCGCTGCTGCAGCTGCATGTACCCATCAGCAACAACAGCCGTTATATCGGCGAACTGCTGGCCGAATTCTCCGTCGACAGCCTGCTGCGCTACGGCACGCCTACCGAAGTCATGGCGCGCTACGCGATCACCATGATGGACAGCGAAGGCCAGGTGCTGGCCGGCACGCCGCTAGCGCCGCGCAAGACGCCCAGCGAGCTGCTGCACTGGCGCGCCATTGCCAACGAATATGAGGTGCCGGTATCGCCGGTGGGCATTTCGCTGATGCTGCGCGCCCAGGCCTACCGCACCTCCCTGGGCGTGGTGGGCAGCGGACTCTTCTGGCTGGTGGGCACGCTCTCGGCCATGACGGCCTGGCTGCTGCTGGCCACCTGGCGCCACACACGGCGGCGCCAGCGCGCACAGGAAGCCCTTGTGGCCGAAACCAATTTCCGCCGCGCCATGGAAAACTCCGTGCTGACCGGCATGCGCGCGCTTGACCTGCACGGGCGCATCACCTATGTGAATGCGGCTTTCTGCCAGATGACGGGCTGGAGCGAGCAGGAGCTGGTCGGTCAGGTGCCGCCCTACCCCTACTGGCCCGACAACGACTACGACAATCTGCACTCGCAGCTGCGCGAAGAGCTTTCGGGCAAGACCATCGTCGGCGGCTTCCAGGTGCGCGTGAAGCGCAAGAACGGCACTTTGTTCGACGCGCGCCTCTATGTCTCGCCGCTGATCGATGCCCACGGCCAGCACACGGGCTGGATGTCCTCCATGACCGACATCACCGAGCCCAACCGCATTCGCGAGCAGCTTTCTGCATCGTATGAGCGCTTCACCATCGTGCTGGAAGCACTGGATGCTTCGGTGTCCGTGGCCCCCCTGGGCAGTGCCGAGCTGCTGTTCGCGAACAAGCTCTATCGCCAGTGGTTTGGCTCGCACACCGAAGGCCATCTGCAACTGGTGGCCCAGGCCGGCAAGCTGCCGCTACGTCACCGGCCCGAGAGCGACGCGGACGAGCTCATGGGCCTGCCCGCCGACACCATCACCGAATCGCGCAGCGAGAACGCCGAGATCTTCGTGCCCAGCCTGGGCAAATGGCTGGAAGTGCGCTCACGCTACCTGAGCTGGGTGGACGGCCGCCTGGCTCAGATGGTGATCGCCACCGACATCACCCAGCGCCGCCTGGCCGAGGAGCAGGCGGCGGCCCAGGCCGAGAAAGCCCAGACGGCCAGCCGCCTCATCACCATGGGCGAGATGGCTTCCAGCGTGGCCCACGAGCTCAATCAGCCGCTGACCGCCATCAGCAACTACAGCAGTGGCATGCTGACCCGCCTGGCCAACGGCACGCTGACCGAGGAGCAGATGAAGTTCGCGCTCGAGAAGACTGCACACCAGGCCCAGCGCGCGGGACAGATCATTCAGCGCATCCGCTCCTTCGTCAAAAAGAGCGAACCCAACCGCACGCTGGCCGAGGTCTCCGACATGGTCAACGAAGCCGTGGAGCTGGCCGGCATCGAACTGCGCCGCCGCAGCGTCCAGCTGTCCGCGCATGTGGCCGAGCGCATGCCGCCCGTGATGGCCGACACCATTCTGATCGAGCAGGTGCTGATCAATCTGATGAAGAACAGCGCCGAATCCATCGACATGTCGGACCGCCCGCCGGGCCAGCGCAGCGTGGAGCTGCGCGTGCGCCCGCAGGTGTTCGAAGCCCAGCAAGGCGTCGAGTTCACGGTGGAGGACACGGGCAAGGGACTGCCGCCCGAGGTGCTCGAGCATTTGTTCGAGGCTTTCTTCTCGACCAAGAGCGAAGGCATGGGCATAGGCCTCAATCTCTGCCGCTCCATTGTTGAGTCGCATCACGGCCGCATGCGGGCCGAGAACCTCTACAATGGCTCTGAGGTCACCGGTTGCCGTTTTTCATTCTGGCTACCGTTGGCAACGGGGGTGGAGACGACAACACTCACCACGACAAGCGAACCTACAAAGAGGACGATTGCATGAGTTTGATACCCAAAAAAGGCACGGTTTACGTAGTGGATGACGACGAGGCGGTCCGTGATTCGCTGCAATGGCTGCTCGAAGGCAAGGATTACCGGGTACGCTGCTTCGACTCGGCAGAGACCTTTTTGTCGCGCTACGACCCCCGCGAAGTCGCCTGCCTGATCGTCGACATCCGCATGGGCGGCATGACGGGCCTGGAGCTGCAAGACCGCCTGATGGAACGCAAGTCCCCCCTGCCCATCGTCTTCATCACCGGCCATGGCGACGTGCCCATGGCCGTGAACACCATGAAGAAAGGCGCGCTAGACTTCATCCAGAAGCCTTTCAACGAGGAAGAACTCGTCGGACTGGTCGAGCGCATGCTCGACCATGCACGCGAAGCTTTCACGGGCCACCAGCAGGCCGCCAGCCGCGACGCGCTGCTGGCCAAGCTCACGGGCCGCGAAGCCCAGGTGCTGGAGCGCATCGTCGCCGGCCGCCTGAACAAGCAGATCGCCGACGATCTGGGCATCTCCATCAAGACCGTGGAAGCCCACCGCGCCAACATCATGGAAAAGCTCAACGCCAACACCGTGGCCGATCTGCTCAAGATCGCCCTGGGCCAGGGCCAGACCAGCGCCGCCGCCAAGGCCGCGAGCCTGAACTGAGACCGCAAGGCCGGACCGCGTGATTGGAGAGCTCTGCAATCGCGAGATAATTGAAGGTGCACCGGCCAGGCCCAGGCCTTAGCCGATCCCTGTTCTGATAGCTGCTAGTGCTTGTAAATCAAGGGCTAGCAGCATTTTTATTGGTAAAACAGCAATGACAGCCCAACTCATCGACGGCAAAGCCCTCTCCGAACAACTGCGCAAGGAAGTCGCCACGCGCGCGGCAGCGCTCAAGGCCAAGGGCGTGACGCCCGGCCTGGCCGTGATTCTGGTGGGCGACAACCAGGCCAGCCAGGTCTATGTGCGCAACAAGGTCAAGGCTTGCGAAGACGTGGGCTTTCACTCGGTGCTGGAAAAGTACGACGCCGCCATGACCGAGGCCGAGCTGCTGGCCCGCGTCGAAGCGCTGAACAACGACCCCGCCATCCACGGCATTCTGGTGCAGCTGCCCCTGCCCAAGCACATCGACGACCACAAGGTCATCGAGACCATCTCCCCTGCCAAGGACGTGGACGGCTTCCACGTGGCCAGCGCCGGCGCGTTGATGGTGGGCGAGGTCGGCTTCAAGGCCTGCACTCCCTACGGCTGCATGAAGATGCTGGAATCCATCGGCATGAAGGACCTGCGCGGCAAGCATGCGGTGGTCATCGGTCGCTCCAACATCGTGGGCAAGCCCATGGCCATGATGCTGTTGGCCGCCAATGCCACGGTCACCGTCACCCACAGCGGCACGGCCGATCTGGCAGCGATGACGCGCCAGGCCGACATCGTGGTCGCGGCCGTGGGCAAGGTGAACGTGCTGACCGCCGACATGGTCAAGCCCGGCGCCGTGGTGATCGACGTGGGCATGAACCGCAACGCCGAAGGCAAGCTCTGCGGCGACGTGGACTTCGACGGCGTCAAGGAAGTCGCGGGCTATATCACCCCTGTGCCCGGTGGTGTCGGCCCCATGACGATTACCATGCTGCTGGTCAACACCATGGAGTCGGCCGAGCGCGCAGCGGGCTGACACCCCCTGAGGCGCTTTGCGCCTTCCCCCTCTCTCTTCGGGAGGGGGACGACAACTCGGTGCGGGGCGGCCCTTCCTCGTTGTCTCTGGCTGAAATGCTCTCGGCGGCCGTCTGACCAGTGGCTGACGCTATGAACGCCATAGCAATATATTCCCTGAGAGCGCTTGATTTTCCCGACCTTGCCGGCACTTAATACAGCATGAGCAATCCACTTCTCGAACCCTCCGCCCTGCCCTTGTTCGACCGCATCCAACCTGCGGACGTTGGCCCCGCCATCGACACATTGCTGGCGCGTGCCAGTGAGGCCCTGGAGACCGTCGTCGCACCGGACTTCCCCGCCAAGTGGGAGAGCATTTCCGCCGAGCTCGATGTGGCCACCGAGAAGCTGGGCACGGCCTGGGCAGCCGTCAATCACCTCAACAGCGTGGCCGACACGCCCGAGCTGCGCGCGGCCTACAACGAGGCCCTGCCCAAGGTCACCGAGTTCTGGACCAATCTGGGCGCCGACGAGCGCCTGTACGCCAAGTACAAGGCCATAGACCCCGCCGGCCTGAACCAGGAGCAGCGTGCGGCCTGGGACCACGCCATGCGCGGCTTCGTGCTCTCGGGCGCCGAGCTGCAGGGCGCGGCCAAGGAGCGCTTTGCACAGATTCAGGCCCGCTCTGCCGAGCTGGCACAGAAGTTCAGCGAAAACGCTCTCGACGCCACCGACGCCTTTGCCTATTACGCCACGGCCCAGGAGCTGGACGGCGTGCCCGCCGATGTGGTGGCAGCGGCCAGGAGCGCGGCCGAGGCCGATGGCAAGGAAGGCTACAAGCTCACGCTGAAGATGCCCAGCTATCTGCCCGTGATGCAGTTCGCCAAAAGCAGCGCCCTGCGCGAAAAGATCTATCACGCCTATGTGACCCGGGCCTCCGACCAGGCCGAGGGCGATGGCCTGCGCTTCGACAACACGGCCATCATCAAGGAAATCCTGGCCCTGCGTCTTGAAGAAGCGCAGCTGCTCGGCTACCAGAATTTCGGCGAAGTCTCGCTGGTGCCCAAGATGGCCCATACGCCGCGGCAGGTGGTGGACTTTCTGCGCGACCTGTCCCAGCGTGCGCGTCCCTATGCCGAAAAAGACGTGGCCGATCTGCGCGCCTTTGCCGGCAAGGAGCTGGGCCTGACCGATCCTCAGCCCTGGGACTGGGCCTTCATCGGCGAAAAGCTCAAGGAAGCCCGCTACTCCTTCAGCGAACAGGAGCTCAAGCAGTATTTCCCGGCGCCCAAGGTGCTGGCCGGGCTGTTCAAGATCGTCGAGACCCTGTTCGAGGTCACCATCCGCCGCGATGCAGCGCCGGTCTGGAACTCCTGCGTGGAGTTCTACCGCATTGAGCGCAGCACGGCGCAAGGTCCTCAGCTGGTCGGCCAGTTCTATCTGGACCCCCAGGCCCGCAAGGGCAAGCGCGGCGGCGCCTGGATGGACGATGTGCGCACGCGCTGGCTGCGCCCCGACACGCAGCAGCTGCAGACGCCCGTGGCCCACCTGGTCTGCAATTTCGCGGCCGGTGTGGACGGCAAGCCCGCGCTGCTGACCCACGACGATGTGATCACCCTGTTCCACGAGACCGGCCATGGCCTGCACCATATGCTGACACAGGTGAACGAGCGCGATGTTTCGGGCATCGCGGGCGTGGAATGGGACGCGGTGGAGCTGCCCAGCCAGTTCATGGAAAACTTCTGCTGGGAATGGGATGTGCTCAAGCACATGACGGCCCATGTGGACACGGGCGAGGCCCTGCCGCGCGCGCTCTACGACAAGATGATTGCCGCCAAAAACTTCCAGTCCGGCATGCAGACCCTGCGCCAGATCGAGTTCGCGCTGTTCGACATGCTGCTGCATACCGAGCACGACCCCGCAGCCGACTTCATGGCCCTGCTCAACCAGGTGCGCTCCGAAGTGGCGGTCCTGCCCTCTCCGGCCTACAACCGCATGGCCAATACCTTCAGCCATATCTTTGCGGGCGGCTATGCGGCCGGCTACTACAGCTACAAATGGGCCGAGGTGCTGAGTGCCGACGCCTATGCGGCTTTCGAGGAAACCGTGCTACCCGATGGCTCGCCCAACCCGGAAACCGGCCGCAGGTATCGCCAGTCCATTCTCGAGGCCGGCGGCAGCCGCCCGGCCATGGAGTCCTTCAAGGCCTTCCGCGGCCGCGAGCCGCAGATCGACGCCTTGCTGCGCCATCAGGGCATGACCCAGGCGGCCTGAGCCTCGCGCCAGCCAAGCCAACGCCCCGCCGGTCGGGGCGTTCTTCGTGGCCGGCCGAAAGCGCTGCTGCTTCAGGTCATCAAGACTGCTGGTTCATTGGTCAAAACAATGCCCGCGGCAAGCAAGCCACGTTATGCTCAGCCATCCTCGATGGACTTCCATTCAGCCGCCCCGATGCATCGCGATTTCTCTATCCTGACCTTATCCCTGCCACGCCGTGCCGGCGTGGCGCTTGGCCTTGCGTTCCTGGGCCTGGGCTCCATGCAGGGTGCTGGCGCTCAAGCCCAGACCGTCTATCGCGTCGTGGGCGCCGACGGCAAAGTCACGTTCACCGACCGGCCCGCGAACCAAGGCGCACAGGCCAGCGCCGATACCGCAGGCAGCGCCTCCGCCGCCGGCAGCAGCGCCAATGCCCAGCTGCCCTACGAGCTGCGCCAGATCGCCAACCGCTATCCCGTGCTCCTGTATTCGGCCAAGGACTGCCAGCCCTGCGAGGAGGCCCGCAGCTTTCTGCGCGGGCGCGGCATTCCTTTCGGCGAACGCACCGTGGAAAGCAATGCCGATATTGCCGCGCTCAAAAAACTCAGCGGGCAGGACAGTCTGCCTTTTGCGACCATCGGCAACCAGCACCTTAAGGGCTTTGGCGAAGACAGCTGGAACCAGTACCTGAATGCCGCGGGCTACCCGGCCCGCTCCCAGCTGCCGGCCAGCTATCGTGCCCCGGCACCTCGGCCGCTGACCACCGCGGCGCCGGCCGCTCCCGCGGAGCCAGCCAAGGCCGCGGAGCGCCAGTCCGCCCCGGCCGCAGGCACCTTGCCACCCGGTACCCCGACCCCGAGCAACCCCGCCGGACTGCGCTTTTAGGCGCATGCTGCCCGGCTGATTCAGGGCAGATAGCGCTCAAGCCCTGATGGGTAAAGCGCAAAGCGCTACAGCAAGCATAGAAAAAGCCGTCAGCAGTGTGCATGGCGGCTTTTGCTTTTGAGCGTCAACGCATCAGTATTCCAGCGTCTGCACACCCTGGCTGGTGCCCAGCAGGCAGACCGCAGCCTTCTGGTGCGCGAACACGCCCACGGTGACCACGCCGGGCCATTGGTTGACTTCGGACTCAAACGCCAGCGGCTCGGCAATCTTGAGACCGCGCACATCCAGAATCTGCTGGCCATTGTCGGTCACCAGGGGCGCGCCGTCCTTCATGCGGATCTGGGCCGTGATGCCGGCACCCATGGACTCGAAGCGACGTGCGATCTGCGCAGCTGCCATGGGAATCACTTCCACGGGCAGCGGGAAGTCGCCCAGCACCCCGACGCGCTTGGATTCGTCGGCAATGCAGACAAAGCGGTCGGCCAGGGCCGCCACGATCTTCTCGCGGGTCAGAGCCGCGCCGCCGCCCTTGACCATATAGCCCTTGCCGTCGATCTCGTCGGCACCGTCGATATACACGGCCAGGCGGCTCACCTCGTTGGCATCGAAGACCTTGATGCCCAGGGCCTTGAGGCGCTCGGTGCTGGCCACGGAGCTCGAGACCGCGCCGGGAATCTGGTCCTTGATGGTGGCCAGCGCATCGATGAACTTGTTGACCGTGGAGCCCGTGCCCACACCGACAATCTCGCCGGCTACCACATATTTGAGCGCGGCTTGTCCGACCAAAGTTTTCAGTTCATCTTGAGAGAGAGGTGCAGCAGGTGTCGTCATGAGGGAAAATCCAGGTAATCCTGCGATTATCCCCATGTCTCTTATCCCTTACTCACTGACCCGTCCTATTCTTTTCGGCATGGACCCCGAAGCCGCCCACGACTTCACCATGAATTTCATGGCCAAGGGTCAGAACACCTTGCTGCAAAAAGCCTGGGAACGCCCTCTGGTCAGCGACCCCATCGAGCTCGCGGGGCTCAAGTTCCCCAATCGCGTGGGCATGGCGGCCGGCCTGGACAAGAATGCACGCTGCATCGATGCGCTGGCAGCCATGGGATTCGGCTTTGTGGAGGTGGGCACGGTCACGCCGCGCCCCCAGCCCGGCAATCCCAAGCCGCGCATGTTCCGCATCCCCGAAAAGAACGCACTGATCAACCGTCTGGGCTTCAACAACGAGGGCCTGGATGCCTTCCTGACCAATGTGCGCCGCTCGCAGGTCCGCGCCAAGGGCGCGCCCATGCTGCTGGGCCTGAACATCGGCAAGAACGCCACTACCCCCATCGAGGAAGCCACCAGCGACTATCTGAAGGCGCTGGACGGGGTCTATCCCCATGCCGACTATGTGACGGTGAACATCAGCTCGCCCAACACCAAGAATCTGCGTGCACTGCAAAGCGATGAGGCGCTCGATGCGCTGCTGGGCGCGATCGCCAACCGCCGCGAGCAGCTGGCAAGCCAGCACGGCAAGCGCACGCCCGTGTTCGTGAAGATCGCGCCCGATCTCGATGAGGAACAGGTCGGAGTGATTGCCGCCACGCTGGAGCACCATGGCATGGATGGCGTGATTGCCACCAACACCACCATCAGCCGCGAAGCCGTCAAGGGCCTGCAGCATACCGAGGAAGCCGGTGGCCTGTCCGGCGCTCCGGTGCTGGAAGCCAGCAACCAGATCATCCGCCAGCTGCGCTCCGCACTGGGCAGCCGTTTTCCCATCATCGGCGTGGGCGGCATCCTGAGCGGCGCCGACGCCGTCAGCAAGATCCGCGCCGGTGCCGACGTGGTTCAGATCTACAGCGGCCTCATCTATCGCGGCCCCGATCTGGTCACCGAGGCCGCACAGGCCATTGCCCATATGCATTGAGATGGGTGGCCCATAAAAAACAGCCCGTGCAGGCCCAAGGCCTCACGGGCTGTTTTGATGTGGGGAGCACCCGGCTAGCGGGCCCGTCTTTGCTGCAGTTTCACGATCCAGGGCCAGGCAATGCCGGCCCAGCGAAGCAACTTGCGCGGCCCTAGCGCCATGAGGGCAGCGCCGGCCGCGGCCGTGGCCACGGGATGCAGGCGCACAAACGCTGCGGCTCGCTCCGCCAACGGAGCATCGGCCGACACGCGCTGGGCGCCTGGCGTCTCGCGCAGCGTGCGGGCCTGCGCACGCGCCGCGGCGCGTGCATGAAGGCGCGCGCGCTGCTTGGCAATGCGCTTGAGCACCTGCTGCTGTGCGGGTGTGGCCTGCTCCCACAGGCCCGCGTCAAGGCCTGCAGGCTTCTTGGCAGTTTCTGCAGCCGAAAGCGGAGGAGTCGATACAGCATCGGTCATGCTAGAGCTTCTCCTTCCAGGCTTTCCAGTCGGTCTTGAGTTCGTTGCGCGTCAGCTTGAACGGATGGGACAGCTGCTTGACGGCCACCAGCAGGCGCCACAGGGCCAGAGCCCAGAGCAGCAGCCAGCCGCCGGCCAGAGCCCAGGCCACGGTGTTGCGGTAGGCGCTGTCCCAGAACTGCACGATGAGTGCAATCGACAACACCATCAGCGCCACCGCCGTCAGCCCGCCCAAAGCGATGAACAGCACGGCCAGCGTCTGCAGGCTGCGCTTGTGGTCCTGCCATTCCAGCTGGGCCAGATCGGCGCGGTCTTCCACGGCAATCGCGGCCTCGTTCAAGCCTGCGCGCCAACGCGCCAGCAGAACATCAAGACCCAAAAGGGAAATCCAGTTCACAGGCAGAGGTCCTGAGAAGGTCGACCCGATCAGCGGCGGCCCAGCATGAAGCCCAGCAAAGCGCCCACGGCCAGTGCGGCGCCGGCGACGCGCCAGGGTTCGTCATGCGCATAGCGGTCAGCGACGTCGGCCGCCTCGCGGGCCTGACGGGCCGCATCCTGGGCGGCTCGCACCGCGGATTCGCGCACATTGGCCATGCCATCATCGATGCGCTGGCGCAGGACGCTGATTTCGGGCAGCTTGTCCAGCTCTCGGGAAGACAGCAGGCCACGCAGATCGCTGACCAGCTTTTCCAGATCTTCCTGGGCGTTGGAGACGGTATCGGAAATAGAACGGGACATATCTGACCTTTCTTGATGAGGAATGGAATATCTGACGCGTGTGCGCCATGCGCCGGCGACCACAGCACGGCTGCCCGCCGCATATGACCATCTTACAGAAAAGCGCAGGGCTTTCGGCCTGCCGCGCCCCGCGTCGCTGCAGGATGGCGTCGGCACTGCTTCACATCAAAGTTTGCAGCAGCTGCCTCAGGCTGCGAGCCTTTGCGCCACATATTCGCCTATGGCCAGCGAACTGGTCAAGCCCGGCGACTCGATACCTAACAGCAGCACCACCCCGGGCCTGCCAGGCGCTCCAGTTACGCCTGATTCGTGGCCACGATCGGCTGACCGCAACGGCTGTGGGCCTGCCTATCTCCGGCCCCGGCGCAGCAGGGCCGCAGCGGCACGCAGACGGCGTTTGCGCTCCTTGCCGAACCATCGCAGCGTTCCTTCTGGATCGCGCGTGGTCGCCAGCAATGCGGCGTTTTCGCGCAGCAGCTCTTCGCTCGCCACCACATCGTTCAAGGCGCCGAAGCGCTCCTGGATCTTCCTGAGCCGCTTCAGGGTTGCTTTGTGCTTTCGGGAGAGTAGCGGGCCGAACAGTTCCAGCAGATAGCGGACCTTCTTGGCGGCTTTTCGGAGTTCGTGGAATGCGGCAAGGTCCGGCTTCCCGGCTCTCGCCGCGCGCTTTATCCGCTTGCGCAGCAGTCTTTCGGACTCCGCGACGCGGCCGTCCGCAAAGGTCTGCAGCGCTTGCGGCTCCTGTCTCGCGGCCAGGCCTTCCGAGACCTGCGCAACCGCCTGCAACAGCCGCGTCCTGACTTCGGGATTCGACAGCAGGTCTTTGCCGGCATCGAGCGCCCCTTGCCGCGCATCCGATACTTCAGCCAGAAGCGCGCCTGCGTTTTTGCCCCGCAGCCGAAGCAGCTCGATCAGGATGTCGTAGTCGCGTGCCTGGCCCGCAGTGTCCGAAAGAGATCTGAACAGGGCCCGCTGCCGCGGGCTCTGTGCCGCGTCCAGCAAGGGGCCGTAGGCCCACCACAGGGACTGCAAGCGGCGCATGGTGATGCGCAGCTCATGGAGTCCTTCGGCCGAAGGTTCGCACGCGGCCGTCGATGCCTGCGCTATGGCTCTATCGACAAGCGGCGAGGCCAGTACCGGAAATGCGGTCTCGGCACATAGTTCGCGTCCATCGATAGCGTCCGTTTTTTCCTTGCCCATGCGTCCTCCCGGATCATCTCCGACAAGGCCCGTCGTTTGCCGCGACGCATCCATCAATCGGATCAGCCAAGCGTCGGTTCTCCCAATATAGCGCCAACAAAAGCGCTTGGCAGTCCGTCAGCGGACTCGCGGCGTTGATCCTCGATACGGGCTTTGCTAGCGCTCAAGAGGCGGGAAAAGCGCTCTCGCCCTATCCCATGTCTGCTGGCTGCGGGCGACCAGCAGTCCCGGCTGCTGCTGGCCTGCACGGTACGCCCTGCCGTCGAGGTGTGCCGCAACGCCTCCGGCCTCGCTGACAAACAACGCGCCCGGCGCATGGTCCCAGGGCAGAACGCGCCAATACAACGCGAATTCGTTGTCCGCAAGCAGGCTGGGGTAATCCTCGCCGGCGCAATTGCTGCCAGCGCGAAACTCCAGCGCTGTTTGCGCCAGATGCTTCTTGAATTCTTCGGGCAAAAAACGCGTTCTGACAATGCCCGGCCCGCCAGGCGGGGACGCGCGCCTGGCAACGATACGCTGGCTGCCCCGCCAGGCGCCCCCGCCTTTTTGCGCATGGTGCATCACCCCGGTGAGCGGATTGAGCATCCAGCTCGCGAGCGTTTCACCGTCTTCAAGCAGCGCCAGCATCACCGACACCGGCCCCGATCCCGCGACCAGATTGCCCGTTCCATCCACCGGATCGAGCAACCAGACAAGCCCTGCACCTATGCTGCCCAGCAGCTGCGGCCTCAGCGCACATTGCTCCTCGCCGACCACGGCCGAGCCTGGCAACAGTGCTTTCAAGCCGATGCTGAGCCTCTCTTCGACCTCGCGGTCTACCGCCGTGACCCATTCGCCCGGCGCTTTGAGCTGTATGTCGTCGGCTTCTAAGCGGCGCCACCGCGGGGCAATCAATTCTTCCGCGGCGCTATGCAAAAGCGCGGCGACCTGTACCAGCGGGAATCGTGTCATCTCGATGTCGAATGTGATTTACCAAGGTCGAAACTCTGCTGCCGAACCAAATGCTTGTCGCATCCGGCCTTGAGCCGGAATGCAGCCAGATGCTGGCTTCCGGGCCAAAGCATCCGGCATATGGGCGGCTCCTTTGCTTCCTCGGAGTTCTGATGATGGGTATAGACCAAGCGTAGATACCGCCATCCAAGGCCATGACCCGCGCTTCTCAGGTTCAAATGCTGATTTCTTTCGCGCCGTTTGAGCTTGGCCCATCCCTCGGCACTCATCTTTGCCCAAGGAGAAGATGATTCGGGCCGCTGTGCTCGATGAGTCCAGGCTCGGCCCCGCGCCATCCCGCGGCACAGCGGACGGTGCGTCGCTTCATGCCGCCGCGATGTCCTGGTGTATGCAGAGATAGTTGCCCTCGGTATCTTTGAACCAGGCGGCCTTCTCCGTACCATGCGTGTAGACATGATCGACGGTCTTCAGGTCCGGAAAGTCGTAGTTCTCGAACACCACGCCCCTGCCCTTCAGCTCTTCGATGCTGGCGGCAATGTCCGCCACCTCGAAGCTGATCGCGGTATGTTCGGCCTTGGTACCGCCGGGCTTGGGAAACAGAGCGATGACAGTGCCGCCGACCCGGTACACAAACTTTCCGTCGGCCCGCAAAACCCCGTCCTTCAGGCCCAGGCCCTGTTCATAGAACGCTCGCGCACGCTCCATGTCCATCACCGGCAGCATCGTCATCACGGCAGAGTGGGTCAACATAGAAGCTCCTTTCGCTCGAGGCCGCAGGACCGCAGCGGATGGTTCGAGCAGCTCCAGCTTAGTCCCGCAAGCGCCCTCGCGCCAGTCACGGCGATGCCGGATGAACCAGGCGAAATAGTCTTTACGGCCGGCCACATATCCAGTCATGCCAAGACTCTGCGCATGGCATCGTCAGCCAACCTGGCATAAACCCTGCACAGAAACCGACTGGTCAGTCAGTATATTGAAGACAGATCATCAGCCCAGGATCTGCAATGACCGCTGTCTCCACCGCCCCCCTGCTGCCCATTCCAAGCGCTGTCTCGCTGCACGCCCGCGCGCGGGCCGCGGTGGCGCAGTCACGCGCCGACGCCCAGGGCCGGGGCGGCCAGGTGGCCGTGGATGACTACCGCAGCCCCATGCGGTTTGCGCAGGAGCTGCAGATGTTCCGGCGCCACCCGCAGGCGGTGGCGGCCAGCCAGTCCCTGGCCGATCCCGGCAGCTGGCTGTCGCTCACCCATCTGGGCACGCCGCTGCTGCTGGTGCGCCAGGCCGATGGCGAGCTGCAGGCTTTTCTGAATGTCTGCCGCCACCGTGGCGCGCGCCTGGTGCCGGAAGGCTCGGGCGAAAATGCGCGCGCCTTTGTCTGCCCTTATCACGCCTGGACCTACCGGGCCGACGGCGGCTTGCGCGGCCTGCCCCAGGCCGAAGGCTTTCCCTGCCTGAAGCCCGAGGAATCGGGGCTGCGGCGCCTGGCGGCCGCGGAAAAGGCGGGCCTGGTGTGGGTGATTCTCGACCCCGAGCACAGCGACCGAGAGCCGGCGACCATGCTGGAGCCGCTGATCAGCGATCTGGCCGGCCTGGCCGGCATGCAGACACCTCTGGCTTTTGCGCCACGCTCGCATGAGGTCCAGGCCAACTGGAAGCTGCTGGTGGACGGGATCTTCGAGGCCTATCACTTCAAGGTCGCGCACCGGCAGACGATTGCGGCCATGTTTGCGGGCAATGTGCAACTGGTGGACGAGGCCGGCCTGCACCGCCGCCTGTATCTGATCAAGTCCAATTTTGCGCAGGACCTGCCCGGCGCCGAGGGCTTCGAGCCGCGCCGCTACGGCAATCTGACCTATTTCTTCTTTCCCAACAATCTGGTGCTGGTCCAGCCCGACCATGCTCAGTTCAGCTGCATTGAACCGCTGAGTCCCACGCGCTCGCGCATCCACGAGATCACGCTGATCCCCGAGGCGCCGGCCACCGACAAGGCCGTCAAATACTGGCAGGCCAATGTGGATCTGTACCGCCGCACGCTGGCCGAGGACTATGCGCTGGCCGAGTCCATACAGCAGGGGCTGGCCAGCGGAGCCAACGAGGTTTTCAACTTCGGCAGCTATGAATACAGCATTCCGCGCTTTCATGCCCAGCTCGCGCAGCAGCTGGATCCCAAGCATTGAAGTCTGCTTCGGCGCCTTGGCATCCAGCGTTTTCAGCTATTGATTTGATATCTTCATGAGCACCGAAACCAGTCCCCGCAAGCAGCTGATTCTGGAAGTCGCCGAGCGCCACTTTGCCGAGCACGGCTTTGCCGGAGGCTCGCTCTCGGCCATCGCACGCGAGTGCGAACTGGGCAACCCCGGACTGCTGCACCACTTTCCAAGCAAGGAGAGGCTGTACCGGGCCGTGCTCGAGCTCCAGGCCCGGGAGCTGACGGCGCGCATGCAGGCCCTGCTGTCCGGCACGGACAGTCCGGCCGAGCGCCTGCAGGGCTTTGTGGCGCTGCAGCTGGACTGGATGCGCAGCCGCCCCACGGGCGCCAGGCTCATAGCGCGGGAACTGCTGGACAACGGCGAGCGCATTGCCGCCGCACAGGCGCGGCCGCTGGAGGCCTTCCTGAACGCCGGCCTCGCGCTGATCACCGAGGCCCAGCAAGCCGGCCTGGTGCGCGGCGACGTGAACGTGCTGTCGCTGCTGACCATGGTGCTGGGCAGCCTCAGCTATGCGCAGATGGCGCGCCCCACCTTGCACAAGGCCTTCGGCACCGCAGCCCTGAACCAGGAAGCGCCATGGATGCAGGCCGTGGCGACCGATATGCTGCGCCTGCTGGCCCCCGAACCCGCAAGCTCCGCCTGAGCCGCAACCGACGCTTCAGCCGCCATTGGGCGGCACCCTGAAGTTATCGCCAATCCGCTGCTGCGCGCGCTCCAGCATGCGGCGAGCCTGTTCCAGCCAGAGGCCGAATCGGCCCGCCACAGCGCCCACGGCGGAATTCTCTGCAGGGGTTTCAGTGGCTGGCCGGGCCTCGCCGGCATTGATGGTCGGGGTTTGATCTTGCTCCATGGCCGCCATGCTCGGTTTGCGGCTAACATCTGTAAAGTTGAATTAACTGAACAATCAATTCAGAAAATCTGATGCGAAACCTCAACCTCGACCAGTTGCAGACGCTGATCGCGATTGCCGATCTCGGCACGTTTGCCGCCGCGGCCCAGGCCCTGCATCTGGCGCCGCCCACGGTCAGCCTGCACATCAAGGAGCTGGAGTCGCGCATGGAGGCCGCGCTGCTGCTGCGGGGCCGGCGGCAGGCCGAACTCACTTCGGCCGGCCAACTGCTGGTGGAACAGGGACGCAAGCTGCTGGCCGCCAGCGACGATCTGATCGACCTGGTCCAGCGCCGCGCCAGCGGCCGCGAAGGCTTGGTGCGCGTGGGCGTGTCCGCGGGCGTCAGCACCCGTTTGCTGCCGCTGATGCTGGAAGCCCTGAGCCGGCGCAGCCCCGGCGTGGAGGTCAGGCTGGAGGCCGTGGGCTCGGCCGAATCCATGAAGCGTCTGGACACGGGCACGCTGGACATCGCCGTCGTAGCCAGCCCCCAGCCAGCAATCGCGGGAATCGGCCTCACGCCCTGGCGCATAGACCCCATGGTGGCGCTGCTGCCTGCGGCCTGGGACGCGCCCGATCTGGTGACGCCCGAATGGCTGTCCCAGCGGCGTTGGGCCTCGTTCTCCGCACCCACGCAGATGCACGGGCTCATCGCGTCCTGGTTTGGCCAGGCCGGCTATCACCCGCGGCCGTTTCTGGCGCTCAGCTACCCGGGCGCGCTCAAAAGCCTGGCCGCCGCCAGCCAGAGCGCGGCCATTTTGCCGCTGGAGGAGGTCGAGGACCAGCAGCACCAGCCGGGCGTGCAGATACGCCACCTGTCTCCGCCTCTGCTGCGCCCCATGGCCGTCGCACACCGCCTGTCTCCGACCTTGAACCCGGCGATCGCCAGCGTGCTGGAGGTGCTGGCGGATTTCGGCACCGGCCCGCGCAGCGCCGCGGCGTCCGCGCCACTCAGGGCTTGACCTTGCTGTCCCCGCGCCTACAATCGGCCGCTTTCCCATCCCCGCGAGGACTTCCACCCATGCGCCATTGATGCCGCCGTCTTGCTGACGGCCACCTCCCCGCTCCCTGTTGCACCGGCTTTGCTCCGTTGCTGCTGCCGCACAGGGGATGTATGGCATCCATTGTTTGGGTCTTATGACGGAACCTCGTCTGACGCTGCATAGCGTCTCTTACATGCTGCCCCATGGCCGGCAGCTTTTCTCTCATCTCTCGGCCACGTTTGGCGCACAACGCACCGCGATAGTGGGCCGCAACGGCGTGGGCAAAAGCGTGCTGGCGCGGATTCTTGCGGGCGAGCTGATGCCCAGCAGCGGCAGCGTTGCGCGCGAGGGCCGCGTCCACTATCTGCCGCAGAACCCGCTGGCAGCGCGCCCCCTGCAGAACATTGCCGCGCTGGCCGGAATCGAGCCCGCGCTGCAGGCGCTGGAGCGCATAGAGCAAGGCGGCTGCGACGTCCAGGACTTCGAGCTGCTGGCCGAGCGCTGGGATCTGCGCCAGCAATTTTGTGCGCAGCTGGAGCGGGCCGGCCTGCCGCCTCTGGCGCCGCAGACAGCGGCCGGCCGACTCAGCGGCGGCCAGGCCATGCGCGTGGCGCTGCTGGGCGCAAGACTCGCGCAGGCGGATTTTCTGATTCTGGACGAGCCCAGCAATCATCTGGATGCGGCCGGCCGCAGGGCCCTGACCGAGGAACTGCGGCAGTGGCGCGGCGGACTGCTGCTCATCAGCCACGACCGCGAATTGCTGGAGCATATGGACGGCATTGCCGAACTGAGCAGCGGCGGCCTCAGCTTCTACGGCGGCGGCTATGGCTGCTACCAGCAAGCACAGCGGCAGCAGGCGCAAAACGCGCTCGATGAGCTGGCCCGGCTCAAGCTACAGCGCAGCCGTGCCGAACAGGCGCTGCGCAGCCAGCAGGAGCGCCAGAACCGCAAGCAGGCCCGGGGCGAGCGCCATGGCAAGCAGGCAAATCAGGCCAAGCTGCTGCTGGGCTTCGGCAAGGAGCGCGCCCAGGCTTCGTCCGGCAGGCTGGCGGCCCAGCATGCGGCCAGCCGCGAGGCGCTGGACCAGAGCGTGCGCGAAGCCGCCCAGGCCATAGACTGGCAGGCTGCAGCCATCCACTGGCATCTGCCCGACATGAGCGCTTTGCCCGGCCAGGGTGAACGCATGGTGGCCGAATTCGAGCAGCTTCGCCTACCCTGGCCCGCGGCGGCGGCCCCGGTCAGCCTGCAGCTGCGCGCCGGCCAGCGCCTGGCCATCTGCGGGCCCAACGGCTGCGGCAAGTCCACGCTGCTGCAGATAATCGCGGGCCGCTTGCAGCCGCTGCACGGCCGGCGGCGCGTGCATGTGCCGTTTGCCTTGCTGGACCAGGACCAGAACCTGCTGCAGCCGGAACAATCGCTGCTCGGCCAGTTGCTGGCGGCTGCCCCGCGCACTCCCGAGTCCTTGCAGCGCATGCGCCTGGCGCAGCTGGGCCTGGATGCCCGCCATGTCGAACAGCCCTGCGGCGGTCTCAGCGGCGGCGAACGGCTCAAAGCCGCCATGGCCTGCGCTCTGTATCGCGATGAGCCCGCGCAGTTGCTGCTGCTGGACGAGCCCGACAACCATCTGGACCTGCAGTCGCTGCAGGCGCTGGAGAGCATGTTGCGCCACTATCCTGGCACCCTGGTCATGGTCTCGCACGACGCGGCCCTGCTGCAGGCCGTGGGACTCACGCACCGGCTGGAGGCCGGCGCAGATGGCTGGCGGCTGCAGAGCTGCGAGCCGCCACCCGGCCGGGCATCGCCCGCACGCCCTTGAGATGTGCTGAGCACGCCCACCCGGGATTTGCGAGGCATGTATTCCGACCTCTCAAGCCGCTGCGGCACGCTTGCGGCAAGCGGCAGAGAGGATGTACGCCCTGGATCGAGCCGTTTTGCCAGCGCTCAGGGCGCTGCCCCCGAACGGCCGCGCTCACCCACCCGGGCGCGCAGCGAGGCCAGCAGCTCGGCGGGCAGAAACCTGAACGCCAGCTGCAGCAGCAGATAAGCGATCAGCCCGTCATCCAGCCAGCCCAGCACCGGGATGGCATCGGGAACAAAGTCTATGGGGCTGATGACATACAGCGCCGCAAGCAGCGTCACCAGCTTGGCCGCCCTGGGCGCACGCGGGTCGCGCAGCACGGCCCAGGCCAGCAGCAGCTCCTTGCGAAACCTTGTCAGTAGACGACCCAGCTTCCACATATCGGACTCTCCAATTCCGGCAAGACAGCCTTGCAAGTTGCGGCAGTGCTGCGGGATCACAAGATGCGACGGGAAATTTCCGGCCACAGGATGTATCCGTGTCCGAAGCGGCCGTGCTCTGCAATCAGCCGTCTATGGGCTGCAGCGGCGTCTCCAGCGTGAGCTGGTAGAAGGCCAGGTCCAGCCAGCGACCGAACTTGAAGCCGACCTGGGGCATGTTTCCCACATGCTTGAAACCCAGGCGCTGGTGCAGCGCAATGCTGCCCTTGTTGGCGGCATCGATTGCGCCGACCATCACATGCACATCGCCGCGGCGGCGCGCTTCGGCGATCAGCAGTTCCATGAGCTGGCGGCCCAGCCCGCGGCCGCGCTGCTGGGGGTGGACATAGACCGAATGCTCCACCGTGTACTTATAGGCCGGATAGGCGCGAAAGCTGCCGTAGCTGCAAAAGCCCAGCAACCGGCCCTGCTCGTCCTCGATGCCTATGACCGGCCAGTTACCGGCGCGCTTGGCATCGAACCAGCTCACCATGTTCTGCGCGCTGCGCGGCCGATAGTCGTAGAGCGCCGTGGAATTGACGATGGCGTCGTTGAATATTTCCAGGATTGCGGCTGCATGGCGCTCGTGCGTGCATTGCACAATTTTCAGATCGTTCATCTCTCTCTTCCCGGCGGCCGGCGCCGTACTCACAGCCTGCCATTATCGGCAGCTGCAAAGGCTTGCGCAGCAATTGGCGGCATGAGACCGATTGCTCTCGGGGCACAAGGCAGCGCGGGCCCGCATATCGTTGCGGACGGGCTGACAGGACGGCTAGGCGGGATAATCCCGCCATGAACGAGCCGATTGCAGAAACCTCAGCCATTGCCATGCGCGCCATAGGCCGCGTGCACAGCCCCTTCAAAAACATGGTGGGCATGCCCATACAGACGGTGGCTGCCGCCGAACACCAGGGCCATATCGAGGTGTTTGCCCCGTTCGTGCCGGGGCTGCGCGATGTGCAGGAGTTTCAGTATCTGATCGTGCTCACCCATCTGCACGAGGCCCAGGAAAAGCTCGAGGTCACGCCCTTCATGGACAACCGCAGCCACGGCGTGTTTGCGACCCGCGCGCCGGCGCGGCCCAACCGCATAGGCCTGTCCATCATCGAGTTGCTGAGCGTGGACGGCTGCACGCTGAAGTTTCGCGGCAACGATATGCTGGACGGCACGCCGGTGCTGGACATCAAGCCCTATGTGCCTCGGCTCGACGTGCGCGAGACCCAGCGCATAGGCTGGTTTGCCCAGGGCCTGGCGCAGCTGCCGGGCAAGCTGTCGGACGATCGCATGCTCTGACTCCGGCCAGCCTCACTCCTGGTATCTGCCGGTCACATTACCTAGGTTGTCGGTGATGACGCTGGTCTGCACCTTCCAGACCAGGCCGTCCAGCCCCGGCACCGTGTATTCGCCCTCGCGCCCCTTGACGGAACGCACCCAGGCCTGCACCTGGGAGGCGCTGAGGCCCAGCCTGAGTTCATGGCCGTTTTGCCAGTCCAGCTGCGCGCCCCGGCCCTCGCCCGCGGGCATGAATTCCAGCGTGGCGCCGTCGCCGGCCAGAATCAGCGTGCGCCCATGGGGCAGGCGCGCGGGCAGCATGGCCTTGAGGTCGCGCACGGCCAGACTGCCCAGGCGCACCACGATTTGTGCGCTGCGCAGCAGGCGCTTGCGCTGCCTGAACACCAGCACGTCGTTGTACAGCACCCCGGTCTTGGATCCCTCGTCGGCGGCTCCGGTGTCGATCGCGGCCTGGACGGCGGGCAGATCGTGCAGACTGGGCCGCGCGAGATCGGCAATCCACAGCGGCATATGCGGCTCCATGGCCTGCAGCGCGCCCTGCACATTCCAGCGCCGGATCTCGCGCAGTTCGTCGGCCGTAAGGCCCACAAGCTGCAGAAACATCAGCTCGCCATAGGGCGTATGCACAGGCGGCAGCAGCGGGTCCTGCACAAAGCCCATCTCCGTGAGCAGCGTATCGGCATCGGCACGCAGCGGGCCGTTGGCCGTCATCCAGTGGCCGGGCGCAAACACATTGCCGGTGCGAAACACATATCGCGCGATATTTTGCAAAAAGTTCAACGGCCAGCTCGGCGGCTGCTGCTCGTCTGCGCCGCAGGCCAGCCTGAAGGTCAGCTCGAAGCCATAGCCGCTGGGCTTGCCGGGAGCCGTGTCCTGACTGTCGTCCAGATTGCCATACAGATCGCTGAAACCATAGGTGACATAGTGCCAGTGCGGACGCCCCTGCTCGCTGCGATAGACGCTGATGCCGTCGAGCGGGTCGGTTCCGCCGAGGCGAAACTTGATCAGCGCGCCGTAGTGCGAGGCCTGTTGCTCACCATAAAGCGCAGCCAGCGCACGGTCGATCGCGTCCCAGCCCAGAGCCCCGTCTTCTTCCAGGGCTTGATCCTGCACCGCAGGGCCGTCGCTGTAACTCATGGCTTTTCTCCTTTGGCCCCGAGTATCAAGGCTGCAGAAAGCGGGTTGACGCAGATTACAAAGCGAAACGTCAGCGAGCGTTTCCAGCCCGCCCCTGCGCATCACGGGAATCCAGCTGCCACCACCTGGGCAGCAGATCCCTGACCTCCGCGCGCCGGAAGCGATCGTCCATCAGGACCACCACACCCCGATCGTCCTCGGTGCGGATCACGCGCCCCGCGGCCTGTACCACTTTGCGCAGGCCCGGGTAGAGATAAGTGTAGTCATAACCGCGGCCATGCCCCATATAGGCGTCCATGGCCTGCTGCATGGCCTGGTTCACCGGATTCACCTGGGGCAGGCCCAGCGTGGCCACGAAGGCCCCGATCAGACGCGTGCCGGGCAGATCCACCCCTTCGGCGAAAGCGCCGCCCAGCACGGCCAGGCCTATGCCCCGCCCGCCCTCGACAAAGCGCTGCAGGAATGCGCTGCGGCCCGCCTCATCCATGGCCGGGGTCTGCTGCCACAGCGGCAGCTGCGGGTGCAGGCGCCGCAAGGCCGCGGCCACGCGCTGCAGATAGTCGAAACTGCTCACAAAGCACAGGTAATTGCCGGGCCGATCCGCGTACTGACGCGCGACCAGATCGGCCATCGGAGCCAACGAAGCCTCGCGGTCGCGCCAACGCGTGGAGATATGGCCGGCAATGCGCACCTGCAGCTGGTGCGCGGCAAACGGCGCCTCCACCTCCAGCCAGGCCGTGTCTGCGGGCAGGCCCAGCAGATCGCGATAGAAGCCCGGCGGGCTCAGCGTGCCCGAGAACAGCACCGTGGCCTCGGCCGCCGCATGGCGTGCGGCCAGATGCGGCGCGGGAATCACATTGCGTATGCACAGCGTGGACACGGCATTTCCGGCCGATCTGCGCGCCGCGGCCAGTTGCAGATCGAACAACGCATGCGGCCCGAACCCCTCGGCCAGCGCCTGAAAGTGCAGCAGCTCCCAATAAAAGCCGAGCAAGGGGTCGCCCGGAGGCAGAGGCTGGTCGGCCTGCACCTCGGCAATCGCTCCGACGGCACGCTGCACGGCGGCCAGCAACGCCGGCGGCACGGCGCTCCAGCTCCGGTAGGTGGCGCTACCGCCCTGTGGATCGAGCAGCTCCCGATTGAGCAGGTTCCACTGACGCTGCAAGCCGGCCAGCGCTTTCTTCACGCCGCCGCTCGCGCCCTGGCGGGCGGCGGCCAGATCGAACGGCGACAGCTGCGTGGTATACATGCTCCTGGCGCGCTCCAGCAGATTATGGGCCTCGTCCACCAGCACGCCCACGCGCCAGCCCTGTTGCTGGGCAAGCGCATAAAGCATGGCGGCGCTGTCGTAGTAATAGTTGTAGTCGGCCACCACCACGTCGGCCCAGCGCGCCAGCTCCTGCGCCAGATAGTAGGGGCAGATGCCATGGGCGAGCGCGAGGCGGCGCACGGCGGGCGCATCCCAGGCCGCGCCATGCTCCAGCGCCGCGGCACGTGCGGCGGCCAGCCGGTCAAAGAAGCCGCGCGCCAGCGGGCAGGAGTCGCCGTGGCAGGCCTTGTCTGGATGCTCGCAGCTCCTGTCGCGCGCCTGCATGTCCAGCACGCGCAGCGGCTCGGCGGGCGTTTGCGCGGCGAGCGCAGCCTGGAGCTGGTCCAGCGCGTGCAGGGCCAGTCCGTGGCCCGTGCTCTTGGCGGTCAGGAAGAACAGCTTGTCCAGCTCCCGGCCATCCGTGGGCTCGGCCCGCACCGGCGCGGCCATGGCCTTGAGCATGGGGAAAATGCTGGCCAGCGTCTTGCCGATTCCCGTGGGCGCCTGCGCCATCAGGCAGTTCCGTCCTTCGTGACCCGCGGCCTTCGCTTTTGCCGTGCGGTACACGGCCACGGCCAGCTCACGCTGCCCCGCGCGAAAAGACGGCATGGGAAACTGCAGTGCCGCGAGCGCCGCGCCGCGCCGCCGTCTGTGCTCCGCCTCAAGCCGCGCCCAGGCCAGGTAGCGGCCGCATTGCAGTTCGAAAAACGCCTGCAGATCGGCGGCCGCATATTCCTCGACCAGCACCGTCTCCTCCTGGGTGCCGATATTGAGATAGACCAGGGCCAGCCTCAGGCTCGCCAGCCCGCGCTCGCGGCACAGCAGGTGGCCGTAGACCTTGGCCTGGGCCCAGTGCAGCGCGCGGTGATGGGGACGCACGCCGTCCAGTTGCCCGCGATAGGTCTTGATCTCCTCGAGCTGCTGGCTCTCCGGGTCATAGCCATCAGCGCGGCCGCGCACCAGCAGGCCCTCGAAACAGCCGCTGAGCGCAATCTCGGCCTCATAGCTTTTGCCCCGGCGCTTTTGCACCAGCGCATGGCCCTCCATGCCTTCGAGAGCGCTGGGCGCGGGCGTAAAGCGCAGGTCCAGATCGCCGCTGCGGGCCGTGAATTCGCACAAGGCCCTGACTGCCACCGTCATAGACATGGCAGCCGGCACAGCGGCCGGCGCTTGCGCCTTCATGCGGCCTGGCCCCCCGCAGCCCGCCACTGCACATGGCAGACGCGCACCGGAATGCCCAGCTCGCTGCAATAGGCCAGCCAGCGGATCTGGTTGTCCTGCAGCTTGTCGCCCGGAGCCTTGACTTCGACCAGCTCGTAGCGCCCGGCCGACGCCGGCCTCGCGGGCCAGAAGCGCACCAGATCGGGAAAGCCCGTGCGGTTGGCCTTCACATCGAGCAGCAGGCGCCCGAACAGCAGCTGCAGATGGGCCGCGGGAATGCAGTCCAGCGCCAGCTCCAGCAGCTCCTCGCTCAATGTGCTCCAGAAGACAAAAGGCGACTGGATGCCCTGCTTCTGCTCGAAGTTGCGGCGGATGCTGGCGCAGTAGCTGCCGTCCCCGAGTTCGGCCAGGCAGGCGTCGAACAGTTGCCGGCGACGCGGCACAAAATCGGGGGCCTCCAGATCTGCCGGACCGCTTTGGAACGGGTGGAAGAAGGCCCCCGGCAGCGGCGCGAAGATGGCCGGCCAGCACAGCAGGCCGAACAGCGAATTGACGAGAGCGTTCTCCACATAGAACACGGGCGCGTCGGCGCTATGCCAATGCTCACGCAGCGCGTATTCGACGCCCATGGGCTGGAGTGGCGGGTCCAGCTCCAGATCGCTGCGCAGCGCGGCCACTGCGGGAGCCAGCGCCGGAGTACGCGCGACGCGGCCCAGTCCCAGGCTGCGCTGCAGGCGCGGCAGCATGCGAGCCAGGCGCTGCCGTTCCTCCTCGCTTTCAGGAGCAGCCTGCGCTTGCCGGGCAAGGGCTAGAGCGTGATCGAGCCGCTGCATGCGCTCCAGCACGCGGATATGCCGATGGCGCGCGCCGGGGTAGCGGCTGGCCGCGTAGGCCCGGGCGGCCAGCGGCCAGTCCTGCGCTTTTTCGCAGGCCTGGCCCAGGCGCAGCAAAAGCTTGGCGCGGCGCTGCTCCAGCCAGGGATTGGGGCTGGTGCAGCCGCTAAGTTCCTGCAGCAGCGCCGCCGGATCCGCGCCTTCATCCAGCGCGCGGCGGCTGGCCGCCAGGGCCAGGTAGAAGTCCAGGTCGGTACGGCTCTGGAAGGCCCGCGAATCCGCATCCAGAGCCACGGCCTCGTAGCGGAAGATGCCCAGATCGGCCAGCACAAACTCCGACCAGTCCTGGTGCAGATTGCCAAAGAACATCAGGCGCAGGCGTTCGCAGAGCTCGCCCACCATCACGCGCCAGACGGGCTCGCGCGCCTGCGGGTGCCAGGCCGCATAGGGCTGAAGCAGCTCGGCCCCATCGGCCAGCGCCAGCAGCATATCGGCCTTGCGCATGGAAGCCTGTAGGGACGCGCCATCCAGGATCTGCAGCAGCTCGGGCTTGGTGTGCAGGCCGAACAGCTCGGCAAGCCCCATGGGCGCCTCGTCGCTGAGCCAGCCCAGCGCCAGCAGCGGCAGCGCTGCCTCGCGGATCTGCGGAATCTCCTCATACACCAGCTTGCTGGCGCGAAACCAGGGACCGCGGCGCATCACCATGCGCACCAGCAGCGCCTGCGCGGGCTGGGGCAGGCAGGCAAACTGCGCGAGAAAGCACCCCTCCTCCTCGTCCAGCAGATCGCCATAGCGCCGGCCCAACCAGTCCAGCGCGCGCTGGAAGTTGTGCAGATAGTAAAAGCGGTGCGGCGCTATGCCGGCGCGAGCTGCGGTCAAGATGGTGGCCGGAATCAAAACTGTATTTTTATACAGCCGTCATAGTGCAGAGGCCGCTGGGGACTTGCGGCGCTGCACGGTCTCGAGCAGCGGCCCGGGAGCGCCCATGGTGCGATCGCCAAACTGCGGCCGATCGCCCAGTTGCGTCCCACATCGCCCATGCGAGCGCCTTCTTCGAGTAGCCCCCGCATTGAACAAAGCACCGCGGCGCAACACAATGAAGGCTTCACTCACAAGGAGCAGCATATGCTGGACTGGACCGAATATCGCAAAGAGCTCGCAGGCCGTCTGGGCGAGTTTTCCCAGCTCACCCCCGGCACCATGGAAGGCTACAAGGCCTTGGCCAGCGCGGGCAGCAAGACCGGCCACCTGGACGCCAAGACGCGCGAGCTGATCGCCCTGGCCGTGGCCGTGACCACACGCTGCGACGGCTGCATCGCCGTGCACACCAAGGCGGCCAAGGCGACCGGAGCCAGCCGCGAAGAAGTCGCCGAGGCATTGGGCGTGGCCGTGGCCCTGAATGCCGGTGCGGCCATGGTGTACTCGGCGCGCGCCCTCGATGCACTGGAAACCTAGGCCATAAAAAACGATAGCAGCCTGCACGGCCGCAGCGCTGCTATCGCGGGTATTTTCAAGAGCTCTAGAGCACCACCTGCGTGCCCAGCTCCACCACCTGGTTGGCGGGCAGCTTGTAATAGGTGGAAGCGCTGGCCGCCTGGCGTGTCATCCAGGCATAGATGGCGCAGCGCCATGGGGACAGGCCGCCCGTGCCGTCCACCACCTGCACCCGGGCCACAAAAAAGCTGGTGACCATGGGATCCAGATTGGGCATATCGCCTTCTTCATCGGGCTTGATGAGCTGGAGCGCGGCCGGAATATCGGGCTGCTCGCGAAAGCCGAAATGCATGTCCAGCATCCAGACTCCGTTGCACAGGCGGTGCAGCTGCAGCCGCTGGGCATCGGGCACATAAGGCGTGTTTTCATTGACCACATGCAGAAACACCGTCTGCTCATGCATGACCTTGAAGTGCTTGAGATTGTGGAACAGCGCGCTGGGCACAAGCTTGGGATCGGAGGTCAGGTAGACGGCCGTGCCCGAAACCACGGGCACGCCGCTCATGGGCGAGGTCATGAGCTCGCTCATGGGAATGTCCAGGCGGCTGCGGTGCTCGGCCACCAGCTGCGTACCGTCGCGCCAGGTGGTCAGCGCGATGAAGATCAGCGCGCCCATGGTCAGCGGGAACCAGCCGCCCTGCTCGAGCTTGGTGAGGTTGGAGGCAAAGAAGCCGATCTCCAGCACCGCAAAGCAGACCAGCGCGGCCAGGATCAGCCGGCGGTAGCGACTCCGGCCCAGATAGACCACAAAGCCCACCAGCATGGTGGTGATGAGCATGGTGCCCGAGACCGCAATGCCGTAGGCCGCGGCCAGCGCTCCCGAGGACTTGAAGGCCAGGACCAGCGCGATCACGGCCAGCAGCATCAGCCAGTTCACGCTGGGCACATAGATCTGGCCCTGTTCCTGGTCCGAGGTGTGCAGCACACGCACGCGCGGCAGATAACCGAGGCGGCTGGCCTGCACGGTCATCGAATAGGCACCCGAAATCGTGGCCTGCGAAGCGATCACCGTGGCCGCCGTGGCCAACACCACAAAGGGCAGCAGCAGCGAGGGCGAGGCCAGCAGGAAGAACGGATTTTCGGCGGCCGCCGCATCGCGCAGTATCAGCGCCCCCTGGCCGAAGTAATTGATCATGAGGCTGGGGAACACCAGGCCGAACCAGCCCAGGCGCACGGCGCGGCTGCCGAAATGCCCCATATCGGCATACAGGGCTTCGGCACCGGTCATGGCCAGGAACACGGCCGAGAGCAGAAAAAAGGCCTTGTCCGTGTGCTGCACCGCAAAGCGCAAGGCATGCAAGGGGTTGATGGCCTGCAGCACCATGGGAGTCTGCACAATGCTGAGCACGCCCACCCAGGCCAGGCAGACGAACCAGACTATGGTGATCGGCCCGAACAAGCGCCCCACGCTGCCCGTACCCTTCATCTGTATGGAAAACAGGCCGATCAGAATGCCTATGGTGATGGGCACGATGAAATGCTCGAAGTCGGGTGTCGCAATGCTCAGGCCTTCGACGGCGGAGAGCACGGAGATCGCCGGGGTGATGATGGCGTCGCCATAGAACAGCGCGGCCGCAAACACCCCCGCCCCCACCACAAAGCGCGAGCGGCGCGACTGATCGCCGAGCACGCGGTGGGCCAGGGCCGTCAGAGCCAGCACCCCTCCCTCGCCGTCGTTGTCGTAGCTGAGCACCACCCATACATATTTGATGGCCACGACCACGATCACGGCCCAGAACAGCGCCGAGAGCGCGGCCAGCACGTTCTCCGGCGAGACCGCCAGTCCATGGCCGCCCGCAAAAGCCTCCTTGAAGGCATAGAGCGGACTGGTGCCGATATCGCCAAAAACCACCCCAAGTGCGGCCAGAGTCAGTGCCGACTGGCTGCTGCCATGTGTTTTGCCATCGCTTTCCGAGGCTTGATTGGTCTGCGACATAGTTGTGCTTGTTGTGATGATGAGCCGCGCCTGCGCTGGAGGACGCTGGCGCCAGTATGGCATAGGGCCACCGCGGCCGGCTCTGTTGCGCGCGCCGGCCGCCACCTTCTTGATGCCATCTTGATAGCACACAAGGCGGTCCATACAGGGGCTTGATGGCTGAAGCCCTAAAGTGAAGGCCTCTCAACCACCGGTCCGGACTCCGGGCCCGCTCCCTATGAAACCTGTCGCCATCCTCCAGCATGAGGCAGCGCAAGGCCCCGGCATTCTGCTCGATCACCTGCGCCAGCAAGGCATGGCCCATGTCCTGCTGGACCCCTGCGCCCAAGGCTCGGCCCCGGCCGACGCACGCGACTACCGCGGCATCATCGTGCTGGGCAGCAACCACTGCGCCAACGAGCAGCTGCGCTGGATCGAGGATGAGCGCTGCCTGCTGCAAAGCGCGCTGCTGCACGACGTGCCCGTGCTCGGCCACTGCTTCGGCGCCCAGATGCTGGCCCGGGCCATGGGCGCGCGGGTCTGGCGCAATCCCTGCCCCAATATAGGCTGGAGCACGGTCTGGGTCACGCGCTGCGCCCAGCAGCTGATGGACCTGCCGGCCCAGGCCAGCATCTTCAACTGGCATTACGACACTTTCGAGATCCCGCGCGGCGCCACGCGCACCATGTATGGTCGGCATTGCCTCAACAAAGGCTTTATGCGCGGCCGCCACTGGGCGTTTCAAGGCCATCTCGAGGTGACCGCGGCCAGCGTGCGCCAGTGGTGCCGCGAGGGGCATGAAGAGCTGCTTCAGGCCCAGGGTCCGGGGGTGCAAAGCGAGGCCCAGATCCTGGATGGTCTGGATCAGCATCTTGCCGGCCTGCACGCCATGGCGCTGCGTACCTACCGCGCCTGGACCGATCAGCTGGAGCAGCCAGACGCCATGGTCGACGATGTGCTGGCCAGGTTCCGCCTCAAGTCCAATGACTATCTGCGCCGCAGGCCGTGAGCAAATAGCCCAAGAGCCGCTGGCACTACCTCGCTTTGCGGCTGACGCGAATTGATGCGCGCGTCCTCATGGCAAGACTTGCGTTCAAGGAGCTTTGTCGACGGCCTTTGGCGGGTGGTTGACGCGGATCGCGGGCACGCTTTTGAGATAGACCGCGATGGCGTGCAGATCTTCATCGCTGAGTTTGGAGGTGCCTCGAACTACCGCTTTCATGCCGGAGCCTACGACGTCGGAGTCCGGTGTTATGCCTGTTTTGAGCAGCTTTTGAATATCGGCGAGGGACCAGTCACCGATACCTGTCTTCACGTCAGAGGTGATGTTCGGTGCATTTTGCCCATCGGGGCCACCCACATTGCCCGAGAACGCCAACGACGTTTTAAGACCCCCCAGTAGGTTGCGCGGCGTATGGCATTCCTCGCAATGCGCCACAGCGTGCACCAAGTAGTTGCCACGGCTCCAGGTGGCGTCTTGAACGGGCGGGACTTTTTTCTCCTCGGGTTTGAAAAACAGGGTGCGCCAGAAAAACAGCAAAGGTCGCCAGCTGAAAAGCAGTTTGACCTCGTGCGGCTTGTTGGGTGCTGGCACGGCGGGCAGGGTCATGAGGTAGGCGTAGAGATCGGCGATATCGGCGTCGCTGAGCTTGGAAAAAGAGGTGTAGGGAAACACCGGAAACAGGTATTCGCCTTGCTTGCCAACGCCTTCTCGCAAGGCCCGCTTGAAGTCGGCTTCGCTCCAGTTGCCTATGCCGTTGCGCTTGTCGGGCGTGATGTTGGGCACTCTAAAGGTGCCAAAAGGTGTGTCGAGGCCCAGGCCCCCCGAGGGCAGCGAGGCGTTGCCACCGCCCGCGTGGCAGGCAATGCAATCGGCCGCGTTGTAGATGTATTGGCCATTGGCCAGGTTGGGCGCTGCGTTGGCCGTTTGAGCGCTGCAGATGGCACCGGCCAGAGCGGCCCCGAACAGCCAAGGCCCGGGCCTTGATGTTGCTGCATATGCCATGGCTCAAGCCAGCGGATGCCGCGTGGGTTTTGCTGCGCCCGCATGTTCGGTGATCGTGGTGTAGCTCAGACCCTTGAATGGATGTGCTGCGTCCCAGGCGACGGGGGTACGCTTGGGCTGGCTGCCGGGCGAAGGGAAGGGATAGATGAGGGACTCCGCTGCGTGGTGCGCAATGTGGCCCGTTATCCGGTGGTGTTCCTGGTGGATGTGACCAAAAAACACGGTGGTGTTTTCATAGGGGTTAAGGATGTCAATCGCTTTGGCGCCATCCTTGGTGGCCCAATCCCAGGGAGGGTACAGGTCAAACAGGGGCCGATGGGCAAAGACCACCACGGGAGCGGTTTTGTCGAGTCGTGCCAGGTCGGCATGCAACCATTCCAGTTGCTTTTCGCCAATCAGGCCATTGGGATCCGATACATTGTCGAGCGCCACAAAATGAATGCCTTTGTGGTCGAAGCTGTAATGGCCGTTGCCAAAAACATGCTGGTACATCTCGCCGTTGTCGAGCCCTGTGTCGTTCTCGCCCGGAATGAAGCGTACGTCCTTGACCTTGAGTTCACTGACGATGGCTTTGAATTCGGTCATGCGGCGCAGCCCCTCTTTTTCGTCGGCAGCCGCGTGGGTCAGATCACCGGTAAAGATGATGAAGTCGGGCTGGCGTTCCAGGCTGTTGACGGCTGCGACCGCCTTGCGCAAGGTGTTTTTGGCTTCCGGATTGGGGGGGCCTTCGAAACCCCAGTGGGTGTCGGTCATCTGGACAAAAAGAAAATCTTCTCCAGCGGCTGCCTGGGCACGCCCCCAGGGCCCCAAGCCTGAAGCTAGAACAGCGCCGCCCACGCCAGCAAGTTTGAGAAAATCCCGACGGTCGAAGGGTCGATTCATCATGTGTTGCTCCAGAGTGGGGCATCCAAGTTGACGCCTTGTGGAACAGTACTCCAGTCGCCACTTTTATTCCAGCTAACTGGCTTTGTTACATGCGCCCGCGGCCAGGCGGCCTCCTTTCTTGTGATGTAGCTGCGAGAAGGTGAATCACCAAAAACTGAGGCCGCATACCGGCCGATACGCCTGCTGGCCTCGATGGCATTTGCCGATGAAGCATCCCGGATGCTCTTGGCTCTTGTCGGAGTGTTCTCCTCTCGGTCCGACCGGTCTGGCCCATCGCACTTTGGGATCGCTTGCTCTCCTTCAGAACGCTAGATTTGCCATCAATTCTTCGCGCTCGAAAGCTGCGTGCTCGCTTTGAAGGGCCGTTGGAGATTCACGCCGCGTTGCTGACGCTGGCGGCAGCAACGGAATGGCGGTCGCCGCGCCTTAATCCTTGGCGCTCAGCAGCTGCTTGAGCCGCGTAAAGCTCAGCTCCGCAAGGGCCTGCAGCGACGCCTGCTCGGGCTCGTCGCGCCAGGTATCCACGGCCAGACGGAAGGCACCGACACCGGCCATGGCCGCCAGTCTTATCTGCCACTGCATCTCGGGCTCGGGCCAGACCCGGGACAGGACGGCGGCCACCGCATGCTCGCGCTCGACAAAAAACGCCTGACCTCGGGAGCGCAGGGTGGAGCTGAGCAGCATGAGCTCGCGCAGCGCCAGCAGGTCCTGATTCGAGCGCGTGCTGACGCGCTGCAGCAGGCAGCCGCAGACCACCTGCAGCGGATCCTCCTCGCGCGAGGCCCGGCCGATATCGCCGAGTATGTCGTCCCAGCCCGCGTCCGAGCTTGCCACCAGGATGTCTTCCTTGCTCGCGAAATACGAAAAGATGGTGCGGCGCGAGACGCCGGCCTGCGCGGCGATCTGGTCCAGCGTGGTCTCGTTATAGCCCTGCTCCAGAAACAGGCGCATGCCGGTCTGCGTCAGCAGACGCTGGGTCTCGCGCTTTTTTTGCTCCCTCACGCCGGGCGCGGCCGGGCCCTCATCCTTGGCTACAGACATCCATACCTCTCGTTGACTTTTTTGCACTCAGTGCAATATTATTCGCCACCGCATAGTAAAACCACAACAGAGCTTCCATGTCTTCCAGCCAGCCCGCGGACAGCAGCGCCGCCTCCAGCCCTGCACAGGCCATTCCCAGCAACGCTGCTCCCCCGAACCGACGTCTGCGCACCATGGGCAGCGGCCTGCTGATTGTCTTGCTGATCGGCGGCGGCTGGTGGTTATATCAGTACCGGAGCTCGGGCCGCTATCTGCAATCCACCGACGACGCCTATGTGCAGGCCGATGCCGTGACGATCTCGCCCAAGATCTCGGGCTATGTGGCAGAGGTGCTGATCAAGGACAACCAGGATGTGCAGGCCGGCCAGCCCCTGCTGCGCATAGACGCGCGCGACTACCGCGCCCAGGTGGCTCAGGCCAAGGCCGGCATCGATGTGGCCCAGGCCAATGCCGAAGCGGGCCGAGCCCAGATGCACGAGCAGCAGGCCGCAATTGCCCAGGCCAGGGCTCAGCTGAGTTCGGCCCAGGCCAATGCCGAATTTGCGGCCGCCGAATCGCGGCGCTACGCCGCTCTGGTGCAGACCGGGGCCGAGCCTTCGGAGCAGCTGGCCGCCAAGCGCAATCAGGACCGGCAGGCCGCCGGCCAGCTTCAGGCGCAGCGTGCCGGTCTTTCGGCCGCCGAGCGGCGCGTGGCGGCCATCGCCGCCCAGGTCAAGCAGGCCCAGGCCCAGGCCGAATCGGCCCAGGCCCAGCGCGATGCCGCCCAGGTCAATGCCGATGCCGCCTTGATCACGGCCAGCATCAACGGCCGCGTGGGCGACAAGAGCGTGCGCGTGGGCCAGTTCGTGCAGCAGGGCACGCGGCTCATGAGCCTGGTGCCCATGGACCAGCTCTATATCACGGCCAACTTTAAGGAAACGCAGATCGGCCTGATGCGCGCAGGCCAGCCCGTGGACATACGCATAGACGCCCTGCCCCGGCTCAGGCTCAAGGGCCATGTGGAGAGCATTGCCCCGGGCACGGGCGCGCAGTTCTCGCTGATTCCGCCGCAGAACGCCACGGGCAACTTCACCAAGATCGTCCAGCGCGTGCCCGTGCGCATCGCTCTGGATATCGATGCCGAGGCACGCAAGGTGCTGGTGCCTGGCCTGTCCGTGGTCGCCGAGGTCAATACCATAGGCGCTCTTGACGGCGGCTCCGCAACGCCTCAGCCCAAGGCCGCGCAGTGAGCAGCGCCGCCCTGCCCACGCCGGCCGGCGGGCCAAGCCTCTCGCAGCCAAAGGCCGACGCGGCCGCCTGGCTGGCCGTGGCCGCAGGCACGCTGGGCGCGCTGATGGCCACGCTGGACGTCTCCATCGTCAACTCGGCCCTGCCCCGCATCCAGGGCGAAATCGGCGCCAGCGGCACCGAAGGCACCTGGATCGCAACCGGCTACCTGGTCGCCGAGATCGTGATGATTCCGCTGGCCGGCTGGCTCGAGCGCCTGCTCGGCCTGCGCACGCTGCTGCTGCTCGTGGCCTCGCTGTTCACCCTGTTTTCGGTGGTCTGCGGCATGTCCGCCAGCCTGGGCATGATGATTGCGGGCCGCGTGGGCCAGGGGCTGACGGGCGGCGCCATGATTCCCACGGCGCAGACCATCATCGCCACGCGCCTGCCACGCCACCAGCAGCCCATAGGCACGGCCATGTTCGGCGCGACCGCCATTCTCGGCCCCGTGGTCGGCCCCTATGTGGGCGGCTGGCTCACCGAGAACATGAGCTGGCATTACGCCTTCTTCCTCAACATCCCCATCTGCGCGGCCTTGATGGCCTTGCTGCTCATAGGTCTGCCGCACCAGAAGGCCAGGCTGGACCTGATCGGCGAGGCCGACTGGCTGGGCATCGTGGGGCTGACCGCGTTTCTGGGCGCGCTGACGATTGCGCTCGAGGAAGGACAGCGCGACCAATGGCTGTCCTCGCCCTTCATCGTCTGGATGTTTGCGATCTCGCTGCTGGGCCTGGTGCTGCTGCTGGTCGGCCAGCGCACCAGCGTGCGGCCCGTGATCCGGCTCTCGATCCTGCTCAACCGTCAGTTCGGCAGCGTGGTCGTCATGGGTCTGGTGGTGGGCATGGTGATCTATGGCACCTCCTACATGATCCCGCAGTTCCTGGCCAATATCTCGGACTACAACTCCATGCAGGCCGGCCTGATCGTGGCCTTGTCGGGCATTCCCTCGCTGATGATGATGCCCCTGGTGCCGCTCATGATCCGGCATCTCGACATCCGCCTGGCCGTGGCCCTGGGCCTGTTCATCCTGGCCCTGAGCGCCTGGCTGGAGACCGATCTGTCCGCCCTCTCCGACGGATCGGCTTTTGTGGAATCACAGCTCATGCGCGGCGTGGGCACCATCCTGGCCATGCTGTTTCTCAACCAGGCGGCGATTCAATCGGTGCCCGTCATCCATGCCAGCGACGCCGCAGGCCTGTTCAACGCGGCCCGTAATCTCGGCGGCTCGTTCGCGCTGGCCGGCATCGCCATCCTGCAGGACCAGCGCTCCTGGTTCCACGGCCGCCGCCTCGAGGAAACGCTGCACGCCAACAGCGAACGCGTGCAGGACTATGTGCAGCACAACGGCACGGTCAGCTATATGCAGCTCGAGTCCCTGCTCCAGACCCAGGCGCTGACCATGACCTATATCGATCTGTTCTGGATACTCAGCGTGGGCATAGCCTGCGTGATTCCGCTGGCGCTGTTCCTGCGTCCGCTCAACCGCAATGCGCCGCTCTCGGCCGGCCATTGAGCCGAGCCGCCGTCATTGTCCACCGATCTCTGAAAACCCGTCATGCGCAGCCTCTCCCTCCTCCCTGTCCCCCTGCTCGGCGCCCTGGCGCTCTCGGGCTGTTCGGCGCTGGGCCCCGACTATGCAGGCCCTCCAGACAGTGCGCCGACTCCCACGGGCTTCGCGCGCGCGGGCGACGATGCGGCCATCAGCAGCGCAGTGCCTCTGGCACGCTGGTGGCTAAGCCTGGGCGACGCCAAGCTCAACGACCTGATCGAACGCGCGCTGGCAGCCAACCCCGGTCTGGATGCGGCGCGCGCGCGCCTGCGCAACGCACGGCTGGCCATGGATCTGGAGCTGGCCGCGCGCCTGCCCACGGCCGGCCTCAGTACCATGGCCGCCAAGGTGCGCGTGCCCGATGTCAAGTTCGGCGAGCAAAACATAGCCTCGCAGTGGCTGAGCCTCTACACCCTGGGCGCCAATGCCTCCTGGGAGGCCGATCTGTTCGGCTCCCATGCGCGCAGCGTGCAGGTCGCCGGCGCCAGCGCCCAGGCCACAGCAGCCAATCTCGCCGATGTACAGCTAAGCCTGACAGCCGAGGTCGCACAGAACTATGTGGCGCTGCGCGCCGCGCAGAAACGCCTGGCGTTGAGCCGGGAAGCCGTCGCGCGCCAGGAAAGAATGCTGGCCCTGATGCAGCAGCGCTACCGCGGTGGCACGGCGTCCCGGCTAGACCTGAGCAAGCTCGCCAACCAGCTCGATTCCACGCGCACCGAGCTGCCCGCACAGCAGGCCGATATCGAAACCCATGGCAACGCGCTGGCCGTGCTGCTGGGCCAGGCGCCTGGCAGCCTGGATGCAGAACTGGCGCCGGCCGCGGAGCTGCCGCTGCCGCCCGCCGCCGTGGCCATAGGCGATCCGGCTGGCCTGCTCAGGCGCCGGCCCGATGTGCGCGCCGCCGAGCGGACACTGGCCGCGCGCACGGCCCAGATCGGCGTGGCCGAAGCCGCGAAATTTCCGCAGCTCAAGTTCAGCGGCATGCTGGGCCTGGGCGGCAGCAGCATTTCCGATCTCGCCCACCTCGGCGACTTCACGCTGGCCCTGCTGCCGCAGCTGAGCTGGAGCTTTCTGGACTTTGGCCGCACTGCGGCGCGCGTTTCCCAGGCAGAGGCCAACCGCGACGAAGCCCTGGCGCAGTACCGCAGCCAACTGCTGGCGGCGCTCAAGGATGCGGAGAACGCGCTTTCGCGCTTCGGCCATCGCCGCATGGCCGTGGCCGGCTATGCGCGCGCCAAGGCCTCTGCGGACGAGGTCGCCGCCCTCACCGGTCAACGCCAGCGCGGCGGCACGGCCAGCACCCTGGAGCTGCTGGACGCCGAACGCCAGCAAATCCTGGCCGAGCAAAACCTGCTGGGCGCACTCGCGGGCCTGAACAGCGATTACATAGGCCTGCAAAAAGCGCTGGGCCTGGGCTGGGAAGCCAGCCCGGGCTGAGCCTCAGGCTCGCGCTGGGCGCTGGGCGCTGGGCGCTGGGCGCTGCCATCATGCCCCCATGGCTGCGACCTTTCCCAGCAGATTATCCGCACCTTCCGTTGCAAGGTGGGTTGAGTTCTGCACGGCCATGTCACCCCCCCCCCTTGAGGTGGGTTTTCTATCTCCGGGGGCCATACAGGAGATAGAAATGGAGAGGCGCGTTGTACTGGATCGTCAGCAAGCGCAGAGCAGTTCAAATAGCACGGCTTGCCGCCTGTTCAAGACTAGCCCGCGCGATTACACGGTGGAACGGTGTGATTGCCGCGAGGTACGTCCGTCCCAGCAAGTTATGGCAATGCACCACGGTCACCAGGACGAGCTCCCTGCCGCCTGCCGCCCCCGCGCGCAGCTGGATCGAGAGCCGGAAGTCGAGATGCCGATCGTCCTCGCCCAACACCAGTTCCCCTGCACTCTTCGATCGCAGTGGAAAGAAGCCGATCACCGGCCCTCGCGCCGCCGCAGCAATACCGACCGCACGAGACGATTTGACGCCGACGGTCGCCATAACCGTGTCCCGTACCCGCGTCAGCGCACGAATCCACCACGCCTGCCGTTCGAATCCGGCGCGTGCCAGCACTTCGAGATCATCGCTGGCCCCTGCCGGCAACTGAACCGCATACGCATCCAGCAAGTCCGCGCTGCTATAAAGCGGCGCCAGGATGCTGTCGGATGGCATGGGTATCGCATGAGCTTTATGGGCATTGATCATCAACCAATCTCTCCATGGTTTGGGTTGAGTGCGAGCCTGCGCTAGACATTGTTTCGCCGTGCCATCAGCACACCGCGAGCCATTCGCCCCGGGAACGATGGATGGATCTGCCACGCAGTGGTTATCGCCAGGACGCCGCGATCTACTTTGAAGAACCGAACCTGCTCGGTGCCAATCCAGGCTGGATGCCAAGCCGTGTCGACCTTGATGATGAGCTTGTCCTCATCCTCGACACGACACAAACCAGAATAGGCAATCATTGTCTCGAAAAGGGCCGACGGATCGCTATTCGGGCGCTCTCTGGATGTGAGTATCGACATCATCCTGCCGCGTTCGATGACTATATGGCCGAGTGGTTCGACACCGTATGTGTCCGCGCGCTCGCCTGTATCCTCGAACTCGACCTGAAAAGATAAAATCGTCCACCATCCGGACAATGGGTGGGCTTCGATGTCGGACATAGCCATCTCATTTCTATCTGGTTTCGCCAACCTACTGCTCAGATACGGGCGATTGGCTTCACGCCATCAGGCGCAATTCACCTGCGGGGGCCATGCGCCGATACAAGGGCTGCCGTGGGCCATCTGGCCAAAGCCTTGCCGGATACTGAACTCGATCAGGGCGCCATAAAGCTCCTGCTGTCCAGCCGGCAGGACCGGCAGCAGGGTGGCGCGTCGTTTCTCGATATCGAACAGGGATTCCACCAGCCACCCCACCAGATAGAGCGCAGCAAGGCAGCCTCCAGCCGTGGCGACGCTTCCTTGGCATACCAGGGGCTGGTCCACCAATTCCAGACCAAGAGTTTGAAAGTCTCCGCGTGCATCCGGATGAGTTGTCGCACGACCACCGGGAAGCAGTCCAAGTCGTTCAAGGATGAAGGCACCTGCACGGATGGAGCCAATGAACTGTCGTGTGGGATCGAGTTGGAAGGATGACAGGAAATCCGGATGAGCCAGCGCGGCAGGTATGCCCTGCTTGCCGCTGGCAAACAACACGGCATCGGCGTGATTCGCCTCAGAGAGAGAGCCATGTGCCGAAACCGAGAGTCCGTTCGCTGATTGCACGATGGAACTAGACGCCAGGATGCGCACGTTCCAGTCCTTGGTGCTGCGGCCCAAGATGTCCCACATTAGGAAGAGGTCGATATCGGTGAATTGGTCGAACGTGACCAGTGCGATTTCTTTCAAGGTGAACTCCCGGTGAAGCGCTGCTGTGCAAAATGCAGCGGCGGTCTGTGCTAGTGTTCACTAGCGTATCAATCCAGATCGCACCATACACAGCCTGTATGGCGCAGACATATGAGCAAACTGACTCGCAACCACTGGGTCTCGGCTGGCCTTGAGTCCCTAGACCAAGAAGGACACGCCGGCGTCTCGGCCGAAATCCTGGCTCGTCGGTTGAACGTAACCCGTGGTTCGTTCTATCACCACTTTCGCAATCGCGAAGACTTCGTGCGTACGTTGCTGGCAAAGTGGGAAGAGGACTACACGGAGCGGATGCTTGCCTATGCAGCGCAGGGACGCACCGCCAGCGAAACCTTGATCCGCTATTTGAGCATTGCCGCCGAAAAACAGCCGGGCCGGGAAGTTGCCATCCGAGCGTGGGCGCTGCACGATCCGTTGGTGGCCGAATTTCAGCAACGAGTCGACGCAACTCGACTGGCTTTCGCGGTCAGAACGTGCCGTCAATGGGTTCGCTCGCCTAGCCATGCAGAAATCATCGGACAGGCGGCTCACTTGTGCTTAATCGGTGGTCAGCAGGCAGGACTGCGACGTGATGCCAGTCGCTTCAATAGGCTCTTGCAGGATACGTTTACCCTCTTCAAAGACATGCTTCCACCGCGCGCCTGAAGCCACGTTGCCGGCTTAACGGTAAGTCCACGCGGGCAAGCGACCGACACGGCTTGTGACTGGTCAGCGATGGTGAGTGGACAGGACCTGCCATGCTTGTTGGCGTCATGTGTACCGCTCGCGACACCGCAAGTGAAATCGCTCGGCATCTATCACGGAGCGAATGGCTTCTGCGCCCTATTTCGGAAGACCGCAATGGGTCAATTCTGTTGAAAAACTCTCCTCGAACTTCTTTGTGATGGTGGTGGCGTAGGATTCGCGATCGAGTTCGCAAGCGC
>NZ_JBFYGN010000019.1:0-94333 GCF_041079535.1 Comamonas guangdongensis
AGGTTGGCGCAGCCGGTGAGCCAGATGGCCGACCCCAGCAAGGCCGTCAGCTGGACGCGGCCACGAAAATTTTTCTCAGACCGGTCGTGAGCAAGAGCGTTCATATTTGCGAGGGGGATGGTGGCACAGACGGTTTGACAAAAGATCGAAAGGAAATCGATCTGCGGACCGCGCAAGAAAGTATGCAAAGGTCTTAATTGTCAAAAAATGTGTTTGCAATACTACCAAGCAAAGCTGGCAAAGCAATCACTGAAATCAGGTATTTTTTGTGACCGATGCGCCCCTGCAACTCCTCATTCATTTTTGCCCCAAGATGGTGCGAAAAATAAGCGATAGCCAAAGACAGGAAGACTCAACTGAAGTGTTGTGAAGGTCTGCTGTTGGCCGAGATCTCTATTTCATTCATGCCCCCGAAAGAAGTCACCTGCAGGTCTGTTGTTCACACGAGCGTCTGTTCCGAAGCTTCGTATCGACCTCACATTTCCAGCCGATAGTTGTCGGCCGGTGCATCTTTTGGGCCGCATGGAATGGCGCAATCCGCCGGCCACGACAGCTCAATGCAACTGCCTTGAGCCGTCCAGGCTTTCATAGGATTTGCAGCGATCAAGATGCGTGAATCCGGCCTGGCCCGGTCAAGCTAATCAGCGCATTCCACAACAGCTGCACGGTGGTGCCTGCAGCAGGCCCTAGCAGGCCCTGTAGATCTGCCGCTGCTTCAGTCTGGCAGATACTTGCTCACGCCCGCTCCAGGACCGTGGCAATGCCCTGCCCGCCACCTATGCACTGCGTGGCCAAGGCGTAGCGCCCCCGCTGCCGCAACAGCAAGGCGGCAGCTTTGCCCGTGATGCGCGCACCCGTGGCACCTAGCGGATGACCGATGGCCAGCCCCCCGCCGTCGATGTTCACCGTGGCCATGTCCAGACCCAGGTCGCGGATACAGGCCAGTGCCTGCGACGAAAAAGCTTCGTTGATCTCCACCACATCCAGATCGGCCACCGTGAGACCGGCACGCGCCAGGGCCTTGCGCGCGGCCGGAATCGGGCCGATGCCCATGATGGCCGGATCTACCCCCACGGTCGCAAAGCTGCGAATCCGCGCCAGCACCTGGAGGCTGTGGCGTGCGGCGAAAGCGTCGCTAGTGACCAGCACGGCCGCCGCGCCATCGGTCAATGGTGACGAGGTTCCCGCCGTGACCACACCATCGGCGTTGAAGGCGGGCTTGAGCCCCGCCAGCGCCTCCAGCGTGGTGCCTGGGCGGATGCAGCCATCGGCCTCGACCGTCTCGCCATCCGGCAAACGGATAGGCACGATTTCATCGGCCAGCCGGCCCTGTTCGCGGGCTGCGGCGGCCTTCTGGTGGGATTGCAGCGCCAGCAACTCCTGGTCTGCGCGGCTCACGCCCCAGCGCTGCGCCACGTTCTCCGCCGTCTCGCCCATGGAGATATAGGCGTCGGTATTTGCCTGCAGCTCGGGGTTGGGCGAGAAATTGAAGCCGCCCTGCGGCACCATGCTCATCGACTCCACGCCCACGCAAAGAAAAGCCTCCCCCATGCCGGCCTCGATCTGCGCAGCGGCGATGTGCACGGCCTGCATTGACGAGCCGCAGAAGCGGTTCACGGTCATCCCGCCCACGGTCTCGGGCAGGCCGGCCAGCAGGCCGGCGATGCGCGCCAGGTTGTTGCCCTGCGCGGCCTCGGGGTAGGCGCAGCCGAGGATCACATCCTCCAGCAGTGCGGGATCCAGATCGGTGCGCTGTAGCAGGCCCTGCACAACCTGGGCGGCCAGTGTGTCGGGCCGCACCTCGGCCAGGCGGCCCTTGCGGGCGAAATGGAACGGCGAGCGCGCGTAAGCGGCAATGACGGCTTTCATGGCATGGGCTCCTTGCGGTAATCAGTGCCCAGCGGCGTAGCGCTGGGCGACGGTGTTGCTGGACAGCTGGCCCGCCATGGCGCGGCGCGCGGCCTCATAGGCATCCCACTTCTCGCCGGCATGCAGCGAGGGGATGGTGACCGTCTCGCCACGCGCAAAGCCCAGCAACGCGGCATCGACCAGGTCCTCGGCGCTCATCACGATGCGTGCATCCAGGTTCTCCACGGGCAGCCCCCCTGTGGCCCAGAAGTCCGTTGCCGTGGCGCCGGGCAGCACCGCCTGCACCTGAACGCCTTTGTCGGCCAATTCGTGCTGCAGCGACTGGCTGAAGGCAAGAACGAAGGCCTTGCTGGCGCCATAGACGCCATTCAAAGTCTCAGGGGAGATAGCGACGATGGACGCAATATTGATGATCGCCCCGCGTCCGCGAGCCACGAAGCCTGGAGCCGCCGCATAAGCCAGCCGCATGGGCGCCGTGACATTCAGCTCGACCATGCGGGTCATCTGCTCCACGTCACTGCTGAGCAATGATGTATGTGTGCCCATGCCGGCGTTGTTGACCAGCAGGGTGATGCTGGCGTCCGCGCGCAACCGCTCTTCCACGCGTGCCAGCTCTGCGCGGTCGTTCAGGTCGGCCGGCAGCACTTCTACCCCACGGCCGGTGCGGGTGTTGATGCGGCTTGCCAGTGCATTCAGTCGCTCGCGGCTGCGGGCGACCAGGATCAGGTCATAGCCACGCTGCGCGAGCTTTTCTGCATACAGCGCACCGATGCCGGTGGAAGCCCCGGTAACGAGGGCGGTGCCCAGATGGGTTTGTGCCATGGTGAAACTCCTAGAAGATTGATGGATGCTGTCCATGGCATGAATGGTGCGATGCGCAGAAAATGTCGTAAATGACGTATATAGTCATTAAAAAGGACACCAGAAAGGACACGTCTTATGCACCGCATCGGCTACCTGCTCCCCGAAGGCTTCCAGGTCATGGCGCTGGCCACCCAGGCCGTGTTTGAACTTGCCAACCTGGTGGCGGACCAGCCTTTCTATGCCGTGGAAACCTATGCGCTGGGCGGTACGGCCCGAGCCTCGACAGGCCTTGCACTACAGGCGAAGCCGCTCACCGCGCGCAGCAGCGCCGATACCTGGCTGGTGGCAGGAACCATCGCTCCGCTGGCCATGCCTGCTGCGCCCGAGTTGCTTCAAATGCTGGGCAAGGCCGCCGTGCGCGCGCGGCGCATCGCCGGCCTATGCACGGGCGCTTTCCTGCTGGCCGAGGAGGGCCTGCTCGATGGGCGGCGGGCGACGACGCACTGGTATTGGGCCGAGGCTTTGCAGCAGCGCCACCCCAGCGTGCAGGTGGAGGCCGACCGCATCTACATCGCCGATGGGTCGGTGTGGACTTCCGCGGGCATGACGGCGGAGTTGGATCTGGCGTTGGCTCTGGTGGAGAAAGATCTTGGTGCCGATGTTGCGCGCTCCGTGGCGCACCAGTTGGTCATGCACCAACGCCGCTCCGGCGGGCAGTCACAGCACTCCGAAATGCTCAAGCTCGCCCCCAAATCCGACCGCATCCAGCAGGCGCTGGAGCATGCGCGGCGCAATCTTGCGCAATCACTGAGCGTGGAAGAACTGGCCGAAGCCGCCAATCTGAGTCCACGCCAGTTCAGCCGGGTGTTCACGGCGGAAACAGGCCAGTCACCCGCCAAGGCTGTGGAGGGCCTGCGGCTTGAAGCGGCGCGACTGATGATCGAGAGCAGCAGACATCCTCTGGAGGTCGTTGCTCGCGAAACGGGCTTTCGCGACCGGCGCCATATGCGCGAGGCTTTTCTGCGTGGCTTCGGCATGCCGCCTCAAGCCGTGCGGCGTGAGATGACGGCAAGCAAGTCCGCGTTGAGCTAGAAATGGTACCGAATCCAGCCGCAGAGCACACGCTGCGTCATGACTGGATCGAACACTTCCGCCTGGGGATGGTGGACCAGCGTTTCGACAGCTCTCAGGGCCATGGCCCGTTGCAACTGCAAGCCATGCGACAAATTCTGACCGAGCTGCCGCAAAGCACTGGCCTCCACGTCGTCATGCTCCCGCAGCAGGAATGCGAACTCGTCCAGCCTTTGTCGGAAGGCCCAATTCTGAGTATCACCCCATTCGAGGTCGGATTGAATCGACCGGCACATCTCCAGAAGCTCAATGTGCTGGGAGTCCAACAGTGGATCTTGAACACTCATGCTGAAGGTCCAGTGTGGGATGGGAGTCATGGTTCTGCTCCTTCGAACGCACTAGGAGCCTATTGTCCAGAAACTGGTTTCGGCCGATCGGCAGAAACCCTGATTCGACTCCGCCTACCCGCCACATGCATCGGTTCTCGAACCGGGGTGCTATCAAGAGCGCAATGAGCTCTCAAGCCCTGCCCCGGGTTCATTTCGCGCCGACATCGATACCCCGGACCAAGCGGGTCGCCAATCGCTCGCTGTTCAATTGCTCCAGCCACCAGTCCAGCGCACGCCCCTCATGATCGCTGCGCCAGGACACGAGCAGCTGGTTGGGTTCGCGCGAATCGCGCATCTCCTTTTCGAGCAATGCACCGCTTTCGAGCAGACTGGCTACGCGAAAGTGCAGCAGGCGGCCCGGGGCCGCCCGCTGCGAAATCGGATCATGTGCGGGACAGCGGCCGTCCCGGAGCTTGCTTCATAGCCATGAAGGGCAAGCACCCCAGTCCTTGCAGCGTCGCTTCGATGGCGTTATCCAACGGGGTCAACGGTTCACGGCCAAGCACCTCGACCAGGCGGTCATTGCACATGCGCACCGGCGTCTGCCACAGATAGCGCATCTCCAGCAGCTCGCGCAGCGTGGCGGCAAACGGCGATGCCAGGCTCACCAGCCACCATGGAAAGGCTCGCAGCCTGGGCTCGGGGCCACCATGGCGGGCGACAGCACGGCCGATCGCTGCGGCCACCCGCATGCCGTCGTCATCCCAGTGGCCGGCCATGTGAAAAGTGCTAAACGCCTCCAGCCTGTCGCTGCAAGCAAGCAACTCGAGCATCGCGCGCGCCACATCCGGCAGATAAGCCCATTGGTGGCCTATGCCCCGGGTGCCGGGCAGGCCGATTGCCGCGACCGGCTTCCCGGGTTGCACAAGAGCTTGCGAAAACCAGCTGCTCGCGGCCTGCGGGCCGAAAAAATCCCCTGCCCGCACGACGATCGCGCGTGCGCCCTGGTCTGTCGCAGACTGCAGACGCCGCTCCAGCTCCACGCGGATCGCACCCTTGCGGGTGACTGGATGTTGGGGCGAATCTTCGCTCAGCAGCGGAAAAGCATCGGGCCCGTAGTTGTAGACCGTGCCCGGCAGCACGATGGTCGCACGCTCCGCAATGGCGGCGGCCACCGTGTTGTCTATCATGGGCAGCACCAGCTGCGGCCATCGCCGATATCCGGGCGGATTCACCGCATGCACGATGACGGAGCAGCCACGGGCCGCACGCATTACCTCGTCCCGGTTCATGGCATCGCCGCGCAGCCAGGTCATGCCATCCCTGCGAACTTCGGCCTCCATCAGCCCGCGCTTCAACGCACGCACCTCCCAGCCGGCATCACGCAGCTGGCGCGCCATTTCCCCTCCGATTCCACCTGTCGCCCCCAGCACCAGAGCCGCGCTTGTGCCTGCCATGTTTCTTCCCCGTCGAATTGCGATGGAGGAATTTTGGGCAAGAGCTCACGCAAAAGGAATTGCTGAAGATATAGCAGCAGCTATACATTTATGCATGGACAACAAGCTAGGCTGGGATCTTTATCGCTCCTTTCTTTCGGTGCTCGCGGAAGGCTCCCTCTCCGGTGCGGCGCGTGCGCTGGGCATCGCCCAGCCCACGGTGGGCCGACATATCGCGGCACTGGAGAAGGCCCTGGGCGTCGCCCTGTTCACCCGCATGCAAACCGGGCTGATGCCGACCGAGGCCGCATTGAGCCTGCGCGGCCATGCAGAGACCATGAGCAGTGCCGCAGCGGCGCTGCAAAGAGCCGCCGAGGGCTGCAGCGGCGAAGGCGTGCAGGGCACGGTCCGGGTCTCGGCCAGCGAAGTGGTTGGCGTGGAGCTGCTGCCGCCCATCATTGCCGCGCTGCGGCAAGCTCATCCCCGGCTGCGAGTCGAGCTGGTCCTGACCAACCGCGTCCAGGACCTGTTACGGCGGGAAGCGGATATCGCCGTGCGCATGACCCAGCCCCAGCAGGATCTCCTGATTGCACGGCGCGTTCGCAGTCTGGCCGTCGGCCTGCATGCGCACCACAGCTATCTCGTCCAACATGGCATGCCGCAAACCATGGCCGAACTCGGCCGGCACGCACTCATAGGCTTCGACCAAGAAACGCCTTTCATACGGGCAGCCAGGTCGGCATGGCCCAGTTGGACACGCGAAGCCTTTGCGCTTCGCAGCGACAGCGACCTCGGTCAGCTGGCACTGATTCGCGCCGGCTGCGGCATAGGGGCCTGCCAGGTGGCGCTGGCCCAGCGCGAGCCCTCGTTGATTCGGGTATTGCCCCAGCAGTTCGAGCTCCAGCTGCAAACCTGGATCACCATGCATGAGGATTTGCGCGGCAACGCCGCCTGCAGAGCCACTTTCGACGCCCTGGTCAAGGCCCTGGGTGGCTAGATCCGGACGCCGGAGCGGTCGGCACCGGTTGGAAAACGCAATCCACCCTATGCGCGCTGCGCCGCATGGCTGCGGCCACGCAGGCTTCGGCGCTCGCCTGACCGATACGCGCCAGCGGCTCGACATCCTTCCAAGGATCTGAACCCCATATCGAGCAAGCAGACGGCCAGGGCCTTAGCGAATGACAAAGCGAAATGCCGTCCCGGCATCCGATTGCGGCAGCAGACAGATCGCGCTTTCGTGCAGCTGCAAAATGCGATGGACGATCATCAGCCCGAAGCCGCCGGAGCGCGCGCCGGGTGCAAATGCAAAGCCTGCGAATGCCGGGCGCTCGAACAGATGCTCCTGCAATGCAGAGGCAACGCCGGGCCCCGTGTCGCGCACCGTGACCTCGATGCCGCCCCGGGCATGCGGCTGCAGTTGCACGGTGATTTTTCCACCCTCGGGTGCGGCACGCACCGCGTTGTCTATCAGATTCACCAGAACGCGCTCCATCATGGCGAGATCGGCCGTGATCGGCGGCAACCCCGGTGCGATCTCCGCGGCTAGGCTCTGATTCTTGGCCTCCACCGCGAGCTCGAATTTCTGGAACACGTCCTGCAGCAGGTCGCTGAGGAAGAACTGCTCCATCTCCGGCTTGACCACGCCATATTCCAGCCGCGCGAGCTCGAACATTTCCTGAGCCAGGCGGCCGACCTTGCGGCTCTGTTCCAGTGCGATATCGAGGTAGCGGCGCTGCTCCTGCGGCTCCAGCACCTCGGACTTCAGGCGCAAGGTCTCCAGATAGCCATGCAATGAGGTCAGCGGCGTGCGCAAATCATGCGAGAGGTTGGCAAAAAGCTCCCGCCGCTGCTGATCCTGGCTGCGCAGCGCCTCCCATTGCTCCTCGGTGCGCAGCACCAGTCGCTCGAAACTCTGGCTCAGCAATGCAATCTCTCCTCCGCCACGCGTGGCCTGCTTGAGCAGCGGCCTGGCCTGCGGCAGCCAGGACATGCCATGCGTTTCGAGCCCGCGCACAGCATCGGTGAGTATGCGCAGCGGGCGGGTTATGAGACGAAATGCCGTGAGCCCCGCGACCAGGCCGAGCAAGGCGACCAGCGCCATGGACCACAGCATGGCATTTGCCGCGCTGCCCAGACTCACGTGGGCGGCCAGCGATTCTCGGCTCTCGCCTTGAAGAATCACATAGACATAGCCCACCTCTCGGCCCGCAACTTTTAACGGGGCTGCGCTGAAGACCTTGCGACCATCAAGGCTGCGCGGGTCGTCCCCAAAGATGGGCATCACGCCGCCATTCAGCAGCTGCAGCACCGGCGCCAGATTCACCTGCAAGCGCTTGACCGCCCCCTCGGGGGCCGAATACGACTTGATATGCCCGCTCATGTCGAGAAGGTATACCTCCACGCTGGGATTCACCGCCATGAGCTTGTCGAACAGCCCGTGCACAGCCGGAGGATTGAATCCCTGCGGCTCCATCAGCTCAGGATAGCGGGCAATCTGCGGCGCCAGATCTTGCGAGAGCCTCTGGATGACCTCCTGCTCGTGCCTCTCGCTGTCACGCATCTGCAGAGCCACCGAAGCGGCGCAGCAGGCCAGCAGCAACACGACAAACACGGCGGACAGGCGCTGGGAAAGTGACAGGCGCTGCATCATCACAGGGCATCCTCTGCAAGCTTGTAGCCGCGCCCCCAGACCGTGAGGATGCGCTTGGGATCGGCCGGATTTCTCTCGATCTTGACCCGCAGCCGGTTGATGTGCGTATTCACCGTGTGCTCATAGCCATCGTGCTGATAGCCCCAGACCTGATTGAGCAAATCCAGCCGCGAGAACACCTTGCCCGGCTGGCGCGCAAAGAAGTACAGCAGGTCGAACTCGCGCGGCGTAAGCTCGACGGCCTGCCCGTCTACCTGGGCTTCGCGCGCAATCGGATCGATGCTGAGTCCGCCTATGGTGAGCACGCCGGCCTCGAGCTTGGCGTTGCGGGCCAGGGCTTCGCTGCGGCGCAGCAGGGCCCGCACGCGCGCGATCAGCTCCAGGACGGAGAACGGTTTGGCCAGATAGTCATCCGCACCCAGCTCCAGCCCCAGGATACGGTGCACCTCGCTCGAGCGGGCGCTGGTGATGATGATGGGAACGTAGTAAGCCATGGCACGGGCGCGCCGGCAGATTTCAAGGCCATCCACCCCGGGCAGCATCAGATCGAGCACCAGCGCATGCCAGCCTCCGCGCTCCACGGCGGCAAGGCCCTGGTTCCCGTCGGCCACATGTTCGACTTCGTAGCCTTCGTCGCTCAAATGCATGCGCAAGAGCTCGGCGATGTTGCCATCGTCCTCGACGATCAGAATGCGTTTGGGAGCGTCCATTCGTGCATTCTCGCGCAGCACAGAGCGTCGAGGTATCACGTTTTTTTGAACTTTCGGTGAGGACTTCGAGACCAGGCGCGCCGAACAATGCGCTCATGCCGTCACCCAAACCCTCACCGAAAAAACCTGGCAAGCCGCTGCAGCCGCTGTGGCTGCGCGTTACCCACTGGCTCAACGCCTTGGCGGTATTGGTCATGGTAATGAGCGGCTGGCGCATCTACAACGCCTCGCCGATTTTTGACTTCGCCTTTCCGTCCGGCCTCACCCTGGGCGGCTGGCTTGCCGGTGCGCTGCAATGGCATTTCGCCGGCATGTGGCTGTTCGTGCTCAACGGGCTCGCCTACCTGCTTCTCAACCTGGCGACCGGCAGACTTGCGCACCGCATGCTGCCCGTGAGCGTGCGTGGCGTGCTTCATGATGCCTGGCTCGCGCTGACGGCGCGGCTGTCGCATGCAGACCTGGGCCACTACAACCAGGTGCAGCGTGCGGCCTATCTGTTTGTGATTGCGGACCTCGTGCTGCAGGTGCTCAGCGGGCTTGTCATCTGGAAGTCGGTGCAATTTCCGCTGCTGCGCGAACTCCTGGGCGGCTATGAGATGGCCAGGCGCATCCATTTCTTCTGCATGGTCGCGATCATCTGTTTCGTGAGCGTGCACATCCTCATGGTCATGCTGGTGCCGCGATCGCTGCTGGTGATGCTGCTGGGCCGGTCCACGCTGCGCCGGACGGCCGAGGAGAACACATGAACACCTCGATCTGGCATCAGGACAACGCCGAAGCCGTGGCTGCCGAAGCACGCAGATTGCTGCTCAAGCGTCTACCGCAGGCCTCGCGCCGGCAGTTTCTGCAACGCGGCCTCACGCTGGGCGGACTGGGCCTGTTGAGCGGTTGCAGCATCGACGACAACGCCACCGCGGAAGCGGCGCTGGCACGCATCTCGCGCTTCAACGACAGAGTGCAGGGCTGGCTGTTCGACCCATCGCGCCTGGCGCCAACCTACCCCGAGTCGATGATCACCCGGCCCTTTCCGTTCAATGCCTTCTACGAAGAAACCGAGGCTCCCCGGGTCGATGGAGCCCGCTTTCTTCTGGAAGTCACCGGACTCGTGGCCGACAAGCACCGCTGGACACTGCACGAGCTGCGCAAGCTGCCTCAGTACACCCAGGTCACGCGCCATATCTGCGTGGAAGGCTGGAGTGCCATAGGCAAATGGGGCGGCCCGCGCTTCGGGGATTTTCTGCGCGCCATTGGCGCCGACCTCAGCGCACGTTATGTGGGCTTTCAGTGTGCCGATGACTACTACACCAGCATCGACATGGCAACAGCCCTGCACCCGCAGACCTTGCTTGCGCTCGACTGGGACGGGCAGCCTCTGCCCCCCAAGTACGGCTTTCCCATGAAGCTGCGCATGCCCACCAAGCTGGGCTACAAAAACCCCAAGCACATCCGAGCCATCTTTGTCAGCAACACTTTCAACCGCGGCTACTGGGAAGACCAGGGCTACAACTGGTTCGGCGGCAGCTGAGGAAACCATGGAGCGCTTGATTCTCGTCGCGGCATATGCCGCCTTTTTCCCACTTCAACCAAGGAAGCAGCAATATGAAAACCTCATTCATCACCACCGCGCTCTCCATGTGCCTCGCCTTAGCTACGAGCTCGGCCCTCGCCGCCGAAGCCATGGCTCAGGACTCCATGGGCAAAGACTCCATGGGCATGGAGAAGTCCACCACGGACAAGGATGCCAAGCACAAGAACGCCATGGGCATGCACAAGGGGATGGGCAAGGAAGCCGCGCCCCAAAAGAGCGGCAAGTCCTCCATGGATCACATGGGCAAAAATGGCATGTCCAAGGACTCCATGGGTAAAGACAGCATGTCGAAGGACTCCATGCCCAAGGACGGAATGTACTGACAAGCCGGACTTGGCAGCCAAGATGCAGTCCTCAGACGACCCGGCCATGCACGGCCGGGAACCGCAGGGTCGGCAGAACGGCAGCCTAGACGGTAATTTCGCTTGCCGATTCGCGCGAGCCCCGGTCGGAGACCGGATCTTGCTCTAAGAAAGCGCTCCCCTGGAGCGCTTTTTCCTGGCCCTCGTTCAGCGCCGCCGCGCCACACGGGAAATCCGGCGGTTCCACGACGGAGGCTCCATGAATCCGATCCGACGGTGCACAAGAGCGCCCCCCTCAGGCAGGCCCTTGATTTGGCCCAAAAGCCTGGCCGGTAATGTCCGCCCGCCGCTTCAGTTGACCAGGCGCGGGCGGTGCGCCAACCCTGCCAAGGAAGCAGGAGGCTTTTATTGGCTCCTTGGTTTTCCCGTGAAAGTACGGCTGTCCTGGTTTTGCTTGACCTGAACATCGGAATTAAATTGAATTCAGCGTTGTTGCAGGCACATTCTGGAAACCACAAATATCGACCATGAAGAAGCCGTTCATCTTCCTTGCCGCTCTCGCGGGCATGGCACTTGTTGTCTGGGGAGGCTGGCATTACAGCCAGCGCGGCAAGGACCAGGGACTGGTGTTTCACGGCAATGTGGATATTCGGCAGATCTCATTGGCTTTCGATGGCAGCGGCCGGGTCAAGCAACTGAATGTCCAGGAAGGCGAGCGCGTGAAAACGGGAGCCACCCTGGGCATGCTGGACACACAGACCACGGCCTTGCAGGCCGACCAGGCCCGAGCGCAGATTGAGGTGCAGCGGCAGTCGCTCCTGCGCCTGCGCAATGGCGCGCGCCCGCAGGAAATTGCGCAGGCCAGCAGCAGGCTGCTGGCCAGACAGGCGGATGCCGCACGCGCCGAAAAAGACCTGGCGCGCTTGCAAAGCATTGCGGCCAACACCCAGGGACGTGGCGTAAGCGCGCAGGACCTGGACAGAGCCAGGAGCAGCGTGCAGGTGGCCCAGGCCCAGGTCACCGAGCTACAGCAAGCGCTGCGCCTAATCCAGGAAGGCCCGCGCAAGGAAGAAATTGCCATGGCCGAAGCCCAGCTCAAGGCCTCGCAGGCGCAACTGGCCCTGCTACGGCATCAGATCGACCTGGGTGAGCTCAAGTCTCCTGTCGATGCCGTCATCCGCTCCCGCCTGCTGGAGCCCGGAGATATGGCCACGCCACAGCGGCCCGTGTTTGCGCTGGCCTTGCTCCAGCCCAAATGGGTGCGCATCTATGTCGATGAAACCAGGCTCGGCAGGCTCAGCCCTGGCATGGAAGCACGCGTGGTGACCGACAGCCATCCCGATCAGGCGCTGACAGGCAGGGTCGGCTATATCTCGTCGGTGGCCGAGTTCACGCCGAAATCGGTGCAGACCGAGGAACTGCGCACCAGCCTGGTCTATGAGGTGCGCGTGCAGATCGAGGATCCTCGGGACATGCTGCGCCTCGGCCAGCCCGCCACCGTACATCTGGCAGCGGACGCAGCACGATGAGCGACGCCGCCACCATCATTGCTTCCGGCCTGCGCAAGACCTTTGAGGCGCCGGGAGGCGGCGCTCTGCATGCGATCGACGAGGTCTCTCTGCGCGTGCGCCCTGGCGAGCTGACGGCGCTGGTCGGACCCGATGGCGCGGGCAAGACCACGCTGCTGCGCATGATGGCCGGACTGCTCAGGCCGGACGCGGGCAGCTTGCAGGTGCTGGGCATCGATGTCACCCGGGCCCCCCAGGCGGTACAGGATCGCATCAGCTATATGCCCCAGCGTTTCGGCCTGTATGAGGATCTGAGCGTGCAGGAGAACCTCGATTTGTACGCCGATCTGCACGGCGTACCTCAGGAGCTGCGGCGCGAGCGCTTTGCGCGCATGCTGGAGATGGTCGACATGGCGCGCTTTACCGAGCGGCCGGCGGGCAAGCTGTCGGGCGGCATGAAGCAGAAGCTGGGCCTGGCCTGCACGCTGGTGCGATCCCCGGACCTGCTCCTGCTCGACGAACCCAGCGTGGGCGTCGATCCGCTGTCGCGGCGCGATCTGTGGAAGATCGTGCAGCAACTGGTCGAATCGGAGAAGCTCAGCGTGATCGTCAGCACCGCCTATATGGATGAGGCGCAGCGCTGCCAGCAGGTCTATGTGCTGCACGCAGGCCGTTTGCTGGCCGAAGGCTCGCCGGCCTCGCTGACGGAACGCGCGCGGGGCCTCAGCTATACGGCAATTCCGCCCGCACCGCTGCCGGCCCGCGGTCTGCAGGCGCGCCTGCTCGACGCCACGGAGCTGATCCTGGATGCCGTGCCCCGAGGAAGTGCCGTGCATTTTGTGCGCCGGCCTGAGGCCGACGAGCGGGATCTGGCCCAGATACTCGGAAGCGCCGAGCTTCAGACGCGCCCCGCCGAGCTCGAGGATGCTTTCATGATGCTGCTGCGGCGCAATCAGCAGGAGCCCGACTCCGGCACGGCCCGGTCGCAGCCGCCCGAGAAGTCCATCGCCCGCAGCCAGGACCATGGGCCGTTGATCGTGGTGCGCGATCTGGTGCGCAAATTCGGCGATTTCACCGCGGTGGCGAGCACCTCGTTCGAGGTCAATCGTGGCGAGATATTCGGCCTGCTCGGCCCCAATGGCGCGGGCAAGACCACCACGTTCCGCATGCTTTGCGGCCTGCTGCCGGCTACCAGCGGCCACCTGGAGGTTGCGGGCCTGAACCTGCGCACCGCCCGCGCGCAGGCACGCGGGCGCATAGGCTATGTGGCACAAAAATTTTCGCTCTACGGCAATCTGACGGTGCGCGAGAACCTGGAGTTTTTCGGCGGTGCCTACGGGCTCCGCGGCCAGGCCAGACAGAAGCGACTCGGCGCAATGCTGGAGCAGTTCGGACTCGACCCCCAGACGGTCAGCGGCATGCTTTCCGTCGGCCACAAGCAGCGCCTGGCGATGGCCGCGGGCCTGCTGCACGAACCGGAAATCCTGTTCCTCGACGAGCCGACCAGCGGCATCGACCCCTTGGCGCGTCGGGCCTTCTGGCGCACCATCACGGCACTGGCGCAAACCGGGGTGAGCATCATCATCACCACCCACTTCATGGAAGAAGCCGAATACTGCGATCGCATCGCGATCCAGGATGCCGGCAAGATGCTCGCCCTAGGCACACCGCAGCAGGTACGCGAACAGGCGGGCGGGAACAGTGCCACCGACATGAACCAGGCCTTCATCGCCATCATCGAGCAGGGCCGCGGCCAGCTCCCGCACCACGAGGCCGGAGGCCGGACATGAACACCGGCTTTCTCAGGCGCTTCAGCGCACTGCTGCGCAAGGAGATGCGGCAGATGCTGCGCGACAGAAGCACCCTGACCGTGGGCCTGCTGCTTCCCGCCGCGCTGATCCTGCTGTTTGGCTATGGGCTGTCGTTCGATGTCAGGAACGCGCCGGTGGCGGTGGTCATGGAAGACAGCTCCCCGATTGCGCGCGAGATCGCCGACGGCCTGCAGGGCTCGTCCTATCTCTCCCCCGTCTGGTCGACGAGCATGGTCGACGCCCAGGCTCGGATGCGCGCCGGCGATGTGGACGGCATCGTGCGCATTCCGGTGGATTTCTCGCGGCGCCTTGCCGGGGGCGATGCCCGCGTGCAGCTGGTGCTCAACGGCGCCAACACCACGATCGCACAAGCGGTCGAAGCCTATGTCGGCGGCGCTCTTGCCGCCCGGATGCAGAAACAGGCCGATCGCAGCGGCAGCGACCGTGACAGCACGCAGCCCGGAACGGGCAATGTCGAAGTGGTGCAGCGCATCTGGTTCAACGAGGCCGGCAACAGCACCTGGTATCTGGTGCCGGGCCTGATCGTGCTGGTGCTGACGCTGATCGGGGCCTTTCTCACCTCGCTGCTCATCGCCCGCGAATGGGAACGCGGCACGCTTGAATCCCTGTTCGTGACGCCGGTACACCCGACGGAGCTGGTGCTGGCCAAACTGGCGCCCTATCTGGCCATCGGGGCCATCGATTTGCTGCTGTGCCTGCTGGCGGCCAGATTTCTGTTCGATGTGCCCATGCGCGGCTCGCTGTGGGTCATCGTCTGCATCTCCATGCTGTATCTGAGCGTCTCCCTGCTGCTGGGATTGCTGATATCCGGGCTCACGCGCAACCAGTTTCTCGCCAGCCAGGTCGCTCTGGTCACCAGCTTCATGCCCGCGATGATGCTCTCGGGCTTTGTCTTCGATCTGCGCAATGTCCCGCTGGCGGTCCAGGCGGTGAGCCATGTGCTGCCGGCCACCCACTTCATGGGTTTGATCAAGACGCTTTTCCTCGCCGGCAACGACTGGCCGAGCATCTCGCGCAGCACCCTCATCCTGACCGGGTATGCGGTGCTGCTGACCCTGGCGACCCGGCGCACCCTGCGCAAGACACTGGATTGACGGCCATGGCGACGCTTGCACAGCTCGGCGCATTGATCCTCAAGGAGCTGCTGGCTCTCATCAAGGAGCCCTCTAGCCGCATCATCCTGTTCGCACCGGCGCTGATGCAGGCTCTGCTGTTCGGCTACGGCGCCACCTATGACCTCAAGCATGTGCCCTATGCGGTACACGACCAGAGCCGCAGCGCCGCATCGACGGAACTGCTGGCACGGCTGGACGGCAGCGGAGTGTTCGAGCGCGCAGCGACATTGACGTCTTCACGGCAGATCGCGGCACAGATCAACGCCGGGAAAGTGCTGATGGTGATCAGCATTCCCGCCGATTTTCAGGACCAGCTCGCTGCGGGCCGGCGTGCGCCGCTGCAGGTGATTCTTGATGGACGCAATTCCTCCACCGCATCCGCCGCCTCCGCCTATGTCGGGGCGATCGTGGCCAGCTACAACGCTTCGCTAGCCGGCGGCGGCCAGGGCGTCGCCATTGAGCGGCGCGCCTGGTACAACCCGAACCTGGAATCCCGCTGGCTGCTGATGCCCGGCCTGATCGCGGCCCTGAGCATGGTCCAGACCCTGCTGATATCAGCCCTCTCGGTCGCGCGCGAGCGCGAGCAAGGCACTTTTGACCAACTGCTGGTCACGCCGCTCACGCCCATGCTCATTCTGATCGGCAAGGCGCTGCCGGCGATTCTGGTGGGCCTGCTTCAGTCCAGCATCATTTTCCTGATCATCCGCTTCTGGTTCCAGATACCCATGAACGGTTCGGTGGGCCTGCTGTATCTGGGCCTGCTGAGCTTCAACATCGCGGTGGTCGGCGTGGGGCTTTCGATCTCGGCGCTGTCGACGAGCATGCAGCAGGCAATGCTCTACACCTTCCTAGTCATCATGCCTCTGATGCTGCTCTCCGGCCTGCTGACCCCGGTGCGCAATATGCCGGAGCCGCTCCAGATTGCCACCTATGCCAATCCGCTGCGTTTTGGCATGAGCATCGTGCGCAGCGTCTATCTCGAGGGCGCGGGGCTGCAGGAGGTGGGCCTCGAATTCATCCCCCTGCTGGCCTTGGCCGTGGTCACGCTGCCGCTGGCCGCCTGGCTGTTCCGCAACCGCATGTACTGATTGTGAGCCGCCTCATGTTCGAACTGCATGGCCCCACTCCTGCGCCGCGCTTCGGCCTCGTGACCGGCGCTCTGGCGCTGGCTTTGGCGCTGATTTTGGCGGCTTGCTCGGCGCTGGGCCCCGATTTCACCAGGCCCGCTGCTTCCGGCCCGGACACCTGGTCCGGCTGGCATGCTGCCGACGAGTCGCTGCTCATGCCTGTTGACGCAACGCGGGCGCTGTCCGCGCAGTGGTGGCAGGCGTTCAATGACCCGGTCCTGAATCGCCTGGAGCAGCGCGCCCTCGACGCCAGCCCCGATCTGCAGAGCGCCGCGCTTCGCTTTGCCCAGGCCCGCGTGCAGCGCAGCGTGGTCTCTGCCCAGCGCGGACCGGAAATCGATGCCGGCGCCGGCATCGACCGCCAGCGCCAGAGCGAATACGGGGCAGCGACGCGCATGCTCGACCTCATAGGCGGCAACCGCGCTGCTCTGGCCCAGGCTTTGAGCCGGCCGTTCACGCTCTATCAGGCGGGATTTGATGCCTCCTGGGAGCCTGACCTCTGGGGCCGCGTGAGCCGCTCCATCGAGGCCGCCGACGCGGACGTAGACGCTCAAGCAGCGCTGCTGGACCTCGCCCGTCTCGCGTTGGCCAGCGATATGGCGCGCAACTATTTTGAGCTGCGGACCACGCAGCGCCAGCTAGGCCTGGCGCGGGAAGACGCAGCCGCTCTGCGCGAGCGCACCGAGATTGTGCGAGAACGCGTGAAAGCCGGCGTGGTCGAACATGGCGATCTGGATAGGCAGCAGGCCGAGCTGGCAGCGCTCGACGCCCAGCTGCCCGGCCTGCTCGCACAGGAAGGCATGGGCATCAACCAGATTGCGCTGCTTCTGGGCGAGCCACCGGCCAGCCTGCGCCGCGAGCTTTCAGCCCCGATCGAAGCCGGCCCTGCGGCCCTGCCGGACTTCGCCCTGGGCCTGCCCTCGGAAGTCGCCAGGCGCAGGCCCGACATCCTGGTTGCCGAGGCACGCCTGCACCGCGCGACGGCCAACATCGGCGTGGCCAGAGCCGAGCTCCATCCCAGCATCCGGCTCGGCGCGCATTTCGGCTACGAATCCTATCTGGGCCAGGAGTTCGGTGACTGGCGCAGCCGAACCTGGTCGGTCGGCCCCAGCCTGAGCCTGCCGCTGTTCGATCGCGGCCGACGCAAAACCGTCATCGTTCTGCGCGAACTGGAGCAACAGGAGGCCGCCGTGAACTATCAGCGGACGGTGCTCGGGGCATGGCAGGAAATCGACGATGCGCTCACCGCCTATGCAGCCGAGCTGCAACGCTCGGAGCACCTCAAGGATCGGGTCCAGCGTGCCGCCGATGTCTATGCACTGTCCCGCGCGCGCTACACAGCAGGCGCCACAGACTTCATCGCCGTGCTGGATGGCCAACGCAGCCTGCTCCAGGCTCGCCGCGATCTTGTGGCCAGCGAAGGACGCTTGAGCGCGCAATATGTGGCGATAAACAAAGCCATCGGCAATGTGCGCTAGAGGCATTTCGGCCACTGCATGGCCGCTGAGCCGCAGCCCCGATCCGCGAAACATTTGCCGGAAAAGAAAAAGGGCTCCTAGCCAAAGCTAGGAACCCTTATCTATTTTGGTCGGAATGGCGGGATTCGAACTCGCGACCCCTTGCACCCCATGCAAGTGCGCTACCAGGCTGCGCTACATTCCGTGTCGATGGGATGAATTATAGGGACAAAAAATAACCTCCCCGGGGAAAACGCGAACTTTTTTCAAAAAAGTGTCAGAAGCGTCCGACGCAGGCCGCGATTGCGCCTTGCTGCCGCAAGCCCTCTACCCATGGAAAGCATGGCTGTACAGCATGGGGAGTGCGGCCCGGTATCGGCGCCCCATCCATTCAGCACAGTGATATGTAAGCGCTGAAATTGGGCCCCCACCCGGGGATCGCCATGCGAATAACTGTTATTCCCATGCAACTCTCTTGCCGGGGCTTGCCGCGGCGCAAGCCCTTGTCGCAGCAGGCACTGCGCCGGATCGCTGCCTGCGGTGCAACGCGCACCAAGGGGTGCATACAGGTACTTTCCCCTGCCCTGCTGATGTGAAAAAACCACTGTCATCTCGTCGAAACGATGATTTCATTGGTTTCTGCGACGTCCGGGCCCGGGGATTGCGCCTGGCGCCGCTATATTTCCAAACGAAACTCAAACACTCAACAAGAGAGAACTCCATGAAGAAGACTTTCATCGCCATGGCTGCGGCCCTGGCCGGCACTGGTGCGGCCTACGCTCAGAGCAATGTGCAGCTGACCGGCCTGGCCGATATGTATGCCGGCTCCGTCAAGATGGCCGGCCAGGATCGCAAGTCGGTCGTGGGCTCCGGCGGCATGACCACCTCCTGGTGGGGCCTTAAGGGCACCGAAGACCTGGGCAGCGGCCTGAAGGTCGACTTCAACATCACCTCCTTCATGCGCATGGACACCGGCGAGCCCGGCCGCTTCCCCGGCGACACCTTCTTCTCGCGCGATGCCAACATCGGCCTGAACGGCAGCTTCGGCCGCATCGGCCTGGGCCGCGACAAGGCTCCCAACTTCCTGCCCACGATTCTGACCAACCCCTTTGGCGATTCGTTCACCATCTCGCCTCTGGTGCTGCACGCCAACACGCCCACGGCAGCCTGGGGCGGCGCTCGCCTGACCACCCCCGCCGACACCGGCTGGAGCAATATGGTGGTCTACACGACGCCCAACTTCAGCGGCCTGACCGCCAACGTGTACTACCAGTTCGGCGAGCAGTCGACCTCCGGCAACAAGAGCAAGAAGAACGTGGGCGTGAACGCCCTGTACTCCAGCGGCCCCTTGAGCCTGACCGCCTTCTACGAGCGCGACCAGATCACCAACCCCGGCGCCGGCGTTGTCATGCCCACCAAGACCGACTGGATGCTCGGCGGCAGCTATGACTTCAGCCTGGTGAAGCTCTATGCAACCTATGGTCAGGCCAAGGTCAAGGATCTGGACAGCAAGAGCAAGACCTACTCGCTGGGTCTGGACATTCCCGTGGCCGGCACCCCTGGCACCGTCAAGGCTGCCGTGGCCCGCACCAAGTACGAGGCTGCCACCGACGCCACCCGCACCACCGCCACGCTGGGCTACGACCACTTCCTGTCCAAGCGCACCGATGTCTACACCGCTCTGATGTATGACCGCGTGAGCGATGCCACTCCCAAGACCGGCACCAGCCTGATCGCCGGCATCCGTCACCGCTTCTAAGCGACGGACGACGGCAGGTCCGGCGCCTGCCCCAAAAAAGCGAGGCCATGGCCTCGCTTTTTTCTTTGGAACGTCCTGGGCTCTGGCCTATTTGGGTGCCGAGGCATCCAGCAGGCGCAGCCGCCGCTCCAGTGGCGCAGCTGCCGCCGTGTCGCCGGCCTGCTGCGCGGCCTTGAGCTGCAGCAGCAGCCAGGCCATCAGAGGACGGCGCCAGCCCTGGGAAGATGCGGTATCGACACCGAGTTGCAGCAGCCGCGGCGATGCGGCACCGCCGCGCAGCAGCACGGCGGCGGCCAGCAGCCTGGACAGGGGCTCCGGGATCGCGGCCACCGCGTCCAGCAGGCTGTCGTCCGCCGAGCCCCCCGCGGCCAGCCGCGCGGCCACGGCACGCTGGGCCTGCGGCAGCAAAGCCAGATCCTGGGCCAGAGGCTGTGCATGCAGATAGCGTGCATAGGCCTGCTCCTCGGCCGTCGCGTCCTGGGCCAGCCCCTCATATTCGGTGCAGCCATTCCAGTCCAGGCTGGCCACCCTGGCGGCGCAGCGCATCAGCTCCAGCCTGGCCGCCTGATCCGGCCGGCCGGTGCTGGCCACGGCCTGGCGCGCTGTTTGCCATTGCAGGGTTTCGATGCGCTGCTGGCCTTGCAGATAGGCGCTCCCGGCTCTCTGGGCCGCGGCCTCGGCATTCAGGGCCCAGTCGGGCGCCGGCGGCCGGTTGCCGCAGCCCGCAACCACTACGACAACCATAGCTGCCAGCGCTTTACAGACCTTGGTTGCAGGCGCTTTATTGCAAAAATCTGGGTTCATGGCAGTTTCAGCTCCGGCTTATGGGCAAACGGCCATTTGCGCTGCAAATCGTTGAGCACCGACTCGAGCCGCAGCAGATTGCTTTCCACCTCGGCACGCAGAGCTACGAGGTCCGTCGATGCCTCACGCGCATTGCCGCCTACCACCTGCATATCGGCCAGCACGGCATCGACCTTGGCCATGCTTTTGCGGGTATCGGCCAGCAGGGCATTGAGCTGCTCGACCGTGACCCGCACCTGGGGCATGACCCCGTTGGCGTCGAAGACCTGGCTGTCCGCGCGCGCCACCATGCGGTCCATGCGGCCCAGCACGGAGTTCGCCCGCTCCAGCAGCACCCCCACCTTCTTTGCCTCCTCGTCGCTGCCCAGCACCACGCTCAGCGCACCGCCCTGGCCCTGCATGCGCTCGGCCAGCTTGCGCACCTCGGCCAGCGACGCGCCGAGCGCCGAATCCGAGGCGGTCATGGCCGCCACATTGGCCAGCAGCTCCTTGGCGGAATTGATGATCTGCGGCAGCTCGGCCATGGCATCGCCACTGAGCACCGGGCGCACGGAGTCCGGCGGCAGCGGCGCATCGGTCAGCACCCCGCTATAGGCCTTGATGGTGGTGCCACCCACGATTCCCTTGACCAGGGTGAAGACGCTGGACTGGCGCAGCCAATGGGCATCCTTCTCGGGCACATCTACCAGGATGCGCACCGAGCCGTCTTCGGCCAGTTGGATCTCGCGCACCCGGCCTATGGGAAAGCCGGAAAACGTCATGTCCATGCCCACGATCACGCCTTCGGAATCGTCGGCGGTCAGCACCAGGCGCTGCGTGGGCTCAAACACGCCGCGCGCATACAGCAGATAACCGGCTGCGCCCAGGATCAGCAGCAGGGTCAGCAGCAGCAGCGCAGCCGCCTTGGCGCGCAGATGGGCCACGGGTTTGAGGTGGAGCAGCTCCTCGTCGATCAGCTGCTCCTCCGCCATCCGGGGTACGGCCCCGCTCGTCCCCGACCCCGTCGGTCGCTCAGCATCGTGCCGGCTATCGGTCATTGCTGCGTCCTCATCAGTAATAGTTGCCCATGAGCGAGACCATCTCGATCAGGAGCAGCACCGCAAACATGCGCGCAAACCCGCCGAGCTCCGCCCCGCCCTGCCTGTGCCGCGCCACCGGCGTATACAGGGCCGAAGCCATGGGCATGACGGCCACGGTGAGGCTGAAGAACCAGGTCTTGAGCACGAACACCAGGGTCAGCGACGGCGCGAAGATCTGGCCGAAGATGCGGGTGTAGGCACCAAACCCGGCCAGGCTGAAGCCGTAGACGCTCCAGTACACGGTCACCAGCGCCACCATGCAGCTCAGCGCCGCCAGGGTGATGGCCGCAAACACGCCCGCGGCCGCGCGCGGCACCAGGGCCGCGCGAATCGGGTCCACGCCGCGGGCCTTCCAGGCCGCCAGCTGGCCGCGCATGCGCAGCTGCACCACCTGCACGCCCGCGGGAATGGTGCAGCGCATGGCCACGAACAGCGCCGCCGTCAGCGGGATCAGCTCTATCACCATCACGCGCACCACCAGGTCCAGCGCATAACGCGACAGGCCATAGCTTTGCGCGGTGACGATCACGATGCGCGCGATCACCGCACACAGCAGTGCGGCCAGCGCCGTAAAGCCGGCCAGCACGGGCATGGTCTGCGCATACATCTGTCCCAGCAACATGCCGCGCGCGCCGCGCCCATAGCTGGAAGGCGACAGCACCAGCACCAGAATCACGGCGGTCAGATAGATGCTGCGCCACCAGGCCAGGGCCTGTGCGCCCAGCGCCGCCCAGAGGCGACCCGGTAGCTTGAGGGTAGTCTCACTCCAGCTCATGCAGGAATGATAGCGTCCGCTTCAAGTCTCGGGCTTGCATCGTTCGGCAGAGTCTTGTCAGACATGGCGCTTTGCGGCCGTGCCGGCCAGCAGGGTCTCGGGCAGCGGCTCATCGGCCTGGGCGTGCAGGGCCTCGATGATGTGGCAGTAGCTGTCCGTGCCATCGCACTGGCTGCGCAGCTGCAGCAGCTCATGCTCCAGCGCGCGCAGCTCGGCCAGGCGCTCGCGCACATGGCCCAGGTGGGCGTCCAGGGTCTCGTTGGCGGCCACGCAGTCGGCCTTGCTTGCCCCGTCCAGCGCCAGCAGGGTGCGTACTTCATGAAGCGACATGTCCATGGCCCGGCACAGGCGGATAAAGCGCAGCCTATGCACATCGCCATCGGTATAGAGCCGGTACTGGTTGTCCTCGCGCACGCCGGGCGAGAGCAGCCTTTCCTTCTCGTAATAGCGGATATTGGCCGCCGCAATGCCGGAGCGCTTGGCCGCCTCGCCAATGCGCCAGCGCGGAATGTCGCTGGGTTTGATCGCCATGCTTGACCTTGAAGTGACTTTATTGTTTTCAATACTGCCATGAAGCAAGAAAGCCCGTCCAGCCATGGCCATCACGGCCATCACGGCCATCACGGCCATCACGGCCATCACGGCCATCACGGCCATGATCATTCGCACGATCACCACCCCGCCCAGCCGAATGCGGCCGTGGCAGCCCTGCCGGCCTCCTCCTGCGGCACGGGCTGCTGCGCCCCTTTCACGCTCGGCGAACCGGCCCATCCCCAGGCACACCAGCACGGGGATGGGCATGACGCCCATGCCGGCCACGACCATGGCGTGCTGCCCGGCTGGCCGCGCATCTACGCGGCACTGGCCGCCGCCCTGGCGGCCGAGGCCTGCCATTGGCTGGGTGGCGACGGCGCCAGTCCCGCGCTGCAGTATCTGGGCATGGCCCTGGCCGTGCTGGGCATAGCGCTGTCGGGCCTGGGCGTCTACAAAGCCGGCCTCAAGGATCTGCTGCGCTTGCGGCTGGGCATCCACGCGCTGATGGCCGTGGCCGTCACCGGCGCCTTCATCATCGGCCAGTGGCCCGAGGCCGCCATGGTCATGGCCCTGTATGCAGCGGCCGAGCGCATCGAGGACCAGGCCATGGACAAGGCCCGCCTGGCGATTCGCAGCCTGCTGCAGCTGGCGCCCGAGACCGCCGACGTGCTGCAGCCCGACGGCAGCACCCAGCGCCTGGCCGCCAGCGAGGTCCCGCTGGGCGCCGTGCTGCGCGTGACGCCGGGCGCGCGCGTGCCGCTGGACGGAGAGGTGACCGAAGGCGAAAGCTCGGTCAACCAGGCGCCCATCACCGGCGAAAGCGCTCTGGCCCACAAAGGCCCGGGCGATGCGCTCTACGCGGGATCGATCAACCAGGACGGCGAGCTGCATCTGCGCGTCATGGCACCGGCCAATGACAGCCTGATTGCACGCATCGTCCATGCCGTGGAGCAGGCCCAGGCCTCCAAGGCGCCCACCCAGCGCTTTGTCGACCGCTTTGCCGAGATCTACACCCCCATCGTACTGATTCTGGCCGTGGCCCTGGGCCTGCTGGCACCCTGGGTCATGGGCTGGGCCTGGCACCAGGCCGCCTATCAGGCCCTGGCCCTGCTGGTCATCGCCTGCCCCTGCGCCCTGGTCCTGTCCACTCCCGTCACCGTGGTCAGTGCCCTCACGGCTGCCGCCCGACGCGGCATTCTGATCAAGGGCGGCAGCGCTCTGGAGTCGGCCCGCGGCCTCAAGGCCATTGCGCTCGACAAGACCGGAACCCTGACCACTGGCGCGCCCCGGCTGGTGGACTGGAAGACCTGGAGCGACGCGGCAGGCACCGAGATGGCCGCGCGCGCCTATGCTCTGGCATCGCGCTCCGATCACCCCGTATCGCGCGCTATCGCCCAAGGACTGGAAACCCTGGTCGGCAAGGGCTTTGCCGAAGCCCAGCAACTGCAGGCCCTGCCCGGGCGCGGCGTGCAGGCCCAGGTCGATGGCGAGCTCTGGACGCTGGCCAATCTGCGCTGGGTGGGCGAGCAGGGCTGGGACAGCGCGGAGCTCAAGGCCGCTCTCGGCGAGCAGGAGCAGCAGGGCCGCACCGTCACCCTGCTGGCCAACAGCCAGGGCGTGCAGGCGCTGTTTGCCGTGGCCGACCCGCTGCGTCCCCAGGCCAAGGCCGCCGTGGCGCAGTTGCAGGCGCTGGGCGTCAAGCCCATTGTGCTCAGCGGCGACAACAGCGCCACCGTGCGCACGGTGGCCGCGGAAGCAGGCATCAGCGATGCACGCGGCAATATGCTGCCCGAGGACAAGCTCAAGACCCTGAGCGAGTTGCAGCGCGACATCGGCCCCACGGCCATGACGGGAGACGGCATCAACGACGCGCCGGCGCTGGCCCAGGCCGACATAGGCTTTGCCATGGGCGGCATGCATGCCACGGGCATGGCCATGGAGACCGCCGATGTGGTGCTCATGAACGACGACCTGCGCCGCATTCCCGATGTGGTCGATCTATCACAGCGCGCCCACGGCGTGCTGTGGCAGAACATAGGCCTGGCCCTGGGCATCAAGCTGGCCTTCTTCATGCTTGCCCTCAGCGGCAACGCCAGCATGTGGCTGGCCGTGCTCGCCGACATGGGCGTGAGCCTGCTCGTCGTGGCCAATGGCCTGCGCCTGCGCCACTGGGGGAGCGAACGCAGCTGAGAGGGAAATCGGCCTTCAGCCCTTTGTGGATGAGCGCCGGCAGCTCTCTATTCTGTGATTTTGTGGAGCCGGGCCGGGAACTAAACCCCGCCCGTCGCTATCATTCACCCCATGCGCCGCTTTTTGTCCCTGTTCATGGTTGTGCTGCTGGCCCTGCGCGGTCTGGCGGGCGACGCCATGGCCATGGAGTTGAGCGGCCAGCCCCTGCATGCGGGCCATGCCCAGGTCCATGCCCGGGCCCTCGACGAGATGGTGGCCATGGCCCACAGCCTGCATCACGCGCCTGCAGACCCCTTGACGGATGCCCGGCCATCCGGCCATCACGACATGGGCCCGCACCATGGCGCGGTGCCGAACACCGCCGCAGTCTGCAGCGCCGATGCCGGCAACAGCGACTGCCACCAGCATGAAGGCCATTGCACGGCCTGCGGCATCTGCCACTCGACACTCGCCAACCCACAGTTCACGGCTCTGAGCCCCGGTGAAATGCGCGCCGAACTGTCGATCCACGGCACGGAGCGCTTTGCCAGCGCCGCGCCTGCCGAGCTGGTCAAACCACCGATTTCTGCACTCTGACGCCCTAGGTGCGTCCGCATTTTGATAGCAGCCTGCGCGCTTGCTGTCTGGGCTTGAGCGTGAAACGTCTCAAACCTGCGGACCTTCTCTTGGTTTTAGACGACAGGAATCCCCATGCGCCCAGCGCATCCCATTTTTTTGACGACCACGGCCGTCGCAGCCCTGGCTGCGCTCAGCCTGCCTGCCCAGTCCGGCACACCGGCCCAGGCCACTCCCTCAACTGCCGCCGACAAGGTCTTCAGCCCCTCGGCGCCCACTCTGCCCCTGCGCCACCAGCCTTTGGCCGCCAGCGGCGCCATCGTGGCCCAGCCCGGCGACTGGAAGGCCGCCAACGCCGCCGTGGCCGAGTTTCCGCGCGGTCATGCCGATGTGCTCAAGTGGGAAAAAGCCCGGGCTGCCGCCGCAGGCCAGCCCGCGGGCATGGCCGCACCCAGCCACGGAGGCCAGCCATGAAGCGTCCGGCCCTCACCGCCGCTGCGCTGCTGGCGGCCCTGGCACTGGCGGGCTGCGCCAGCGTCTCCCCCGACGGACTGCGCGGCGACGTGATCAAGCACATCGAAGGCCGCTTGCCGACCGGGGCGCAACTGCCGTCGCCGGACGCCCAGGCCCAGCAGGATGCGCAGGCAAGGATCGCCGACTGGCTGAAAGCACCTATCGATGCCGACACCGCCGTGCGCATCGCGCTGCTGGGCAACCCCGGTCTGCAGGCCCAGCTGGCCCAGCTCGGCATCGCCGACGCGCAGCGCGTTCAGGCGCTGACCCTGCCCAACCCCAGCTTCACCTTTGGCCGCTTCCATAGCGGCCATGAGCGCGAGATCGAGCGCCAGCTGAGCTTTGGCCTGGTGCAGCTCATCACCCTGCCCTGGCGCAGCCGCTGGCAGGGCTGGCAGATGGAACAGGCCACGCTGACGGCGGCCCAGCAGGTGCTGTTGCTGGCCGCCGACACGCGCCGCGCCTGGCTGCGCGCCGTGGCCGCCGAGCAGGCGCTGGCCGCCAACGAGCGCATGCACGAGGCCGCCGCCCTGGGTGGAGAGCTGGCCCGCCGCATGGCCCAGGTCGGCAACTTCAGCAAGCTGGACCAGGCCAGAGAGCTGGCCCAGCAGCAGCAGGCCGCAGCCCAGCTGGCGCGCGCCAGGCTCAATGCGCAGCTGGAACGCGAACAGCTGGCACGCCGCATGGGCCTGTGGGGATCGCAGCTGGCTTTCAAGCTGCCCGATCAATTGCCCGCCATCCCCAAGGATGCGAAAGAGCTGCGCAGCGGCGACGACGCCGAGGCCACGGCACTGCGCGAGCGGCTGGATCTGGGCGCACTGCGCCGCGATCTGGAGGTGAGCGCCGGTCGCCAGGGCTGGGCCACCATAGGCAGCATCTTTGGCGATATCGGCGCCACCTACAGCAACAACACGACCACCGAACGCGCCACCGGCCATAGCGACAAGACCCAGGGCTGGGAGCTCGACGTGCCGCTGCCGCTGTTCGACTGGGGCTTTGCCGCGCGCGGCATGGCCCGCAATCAGGTGCTGCGCAGCGCAGCACTGCTGCGCGACAACGCCATACGCGCGCGCAGCGAGGCGCGCAGCAACTGGCTGGCCTACCGCACGGCCTGGGACCTGGCCCAGCAGCAACAGGCCGAGGTGCTGCCGCTGGCCCAGCTGATGCAGGAAGAGACCGTCTACCGCTACAACGGCATGTTCATGAGCGTGTGGCAGCTGCTGGCCCAGGCGCGCGGTACCACCCAAGCCGTGGTGACGGCCACCGAAGCCCAGCGCGACTTCTGGCTGGCCGAGACCGATCTGCAACTGGCCCTGAGCGGCACATCACCAGGTACATCGCCCACCCTCACCACCACGGCAGCCCCTGCTGCCAGCACCGAAGCAGGCCACTGATATGCAACGCCGTCACTTCTTCACCGGCGCCGCCACCGCAGTCGCCGCCGCCTCCGTCAGCCGTGTCGCCATGGCCGCGCTGCCCGAGCCCGTCATCCAGAGCAGCGCCGACACGGCAGCGCCGCTGGCCCCGCCCAATGGCCGGCCCTACCGCCCCGTGGTCACGCTCAACGGCTGGACCACGCCCTGGCGCATGAATGCCGGCGTCAAGGAGTTCCACCTCGTAGCCGAGCCCGTGGTGCGCGAGGTCGCGCCCGGCTTTTTCGTCAATATGTGGGGCTATAACGGCCAGTCGCCGGGGCCGACCATCGAGGTCGTCGAAGGCGACCGGGTGCGCATCTTCGTCACCAACCGCCTGCCCGAAAACACCACCATCCACTGGCATGGCCAACGCCTGCCCAATGGCATGGACGGTGTGGGCGGACTCAACCAGCCGCATATTCCACCGGGCAAGACCTTTGTCTATGAGTTCGAGGCGCGCCGCCCAGGCACCTTCATGTATCACCCGCATTCGGACGAGATGGTGCAGATGGCCATGGGCATGATGGGCTTGTGGATCACCCACCCCAAGACAGCCCATCCGCTGATCGACAAGGTGCAGCGCGACTATGCCTTCCTGCTCAGTGCCTATGCGGTCGAGCCCGGCACCATGACGCCGCGCATCAACGAGATGACGGATTTCAATATCTGGACCTTCAACAGCCGCGCCTTCCCCGCCATCAGCCCACTGGTAGCCCGTCAGGGCGACAAGGTGCGCATACGCGTGGGCAATCTGACCATGACCAACCACCCCATCCATATCCACGGCCATGAGTTCGAGGTCACGGGCACCGACGGCGGCCTCGTGCCCAGGACCGCGCGCTGGCCCGAGGTGACGACGGATGTGGCCGTGGGTCAGATGCGCCAGGTGGAGTTCATCGCCGATGAGCCCGGCGACTGGGCTTTCCACTGCCACAAGAGCCACCACACCATGGGCGCCATGGGTCACGACGTGCCCACCATGATCGGCGTGGACCACCGCGGCCTGGTGGGCAAGATCCAGAAGATCGTGCCCGACTACATGCTGATGGGCGAGCGCGGCATGGGCGATATGGGCACCATGCAGATGCCGCTGCCCGACAACACCTTCCCCATGATGACCGGCAAAGGCCCCTACGGCCCTATCGAGATGGGCGGCATGTTCACCAGCTTCAAGGTGCGCAAAAACCTGGGCGCCAACGACTACCGCGATCCCGGCTGGTACCCGCAGCCCAAGGGCACGCAAGCCTATGAATGGAAAGGCGCTCCGCTGGATGCCAGCGCACCGCGCCAGACCACGCCAGGCCAGGCGCCCGGCGCACCCAGCGTGCGCCGGCCCGAGAACGACACACACCACGCCCACTGAAGGAAACGCTCACCATGAAAACCATGCAATTCATAGCAGCCTGCGCTTTGCTGATGGGCGCTGGCAGCAGTTTCGCCCATGGCAATGTCAGCCATTCCCCGGCAGATGCTTCAGCCCCCAGCATCAAAGAACAGCAAGCCTGGGGCATTGCGGGCGAAGCCCGGGAGGTGCAGCGCACCATCACGCTGAACATGACGGACGACATGCGCCTTGCGCCCGGCCACTTCAACGTCAAGCGCGGCGAGACCCTGCGCCTGCGCGTGGTGAACCAGGGCCAGGTCATGCACGAGCTGGTGCTGGGCACCCAGGCCTCGCTCGACGAGCATGCGCGGCTGATGCTCAGATACCCGGGCATGGAGCATGCCGAGCTGTGGCCCCCGGCAAAAGCGAAGACCTGATCTGGAGCTTCAACCGCACCGGCCAGTTTGACTTTGCCTGCCTGATCGCCGGCCACTACCAGGCGGGCATGACGGGCCGCTTCACCGTCACCGAATAAGCAAAGAAAGGACCACTATGAAATCCACCAACCGCCGCCACGCTTTGCGGCTGCTGGCCGCTGCCGCCGCTTTCACCTCCACCGCCGCCCTGCCCACGCTGGCGGCTACGCCCGCCAAGATTCCCATGGAGGTCTGGAAAGACCCGAACTGCGGCTGCTGCAAGGACTGGGTCGCCATCATGGAAAAGTCGGGCTTTGCCGTGACCGTGCACGACACGGGCAACAACGCCGTGCGCGCCAAGCTGGGCCTGCCCCAGCGCCTGGGCTCCTGCCACACCGCTCTCGTCGGCGGCTATCTGGTCGAAGGCCATGTGCCGGCCGCCGATGTGCACAAGCTGCTCAAGGAAAAGCCCAAGGCACTGGGGCTGACCGTACCCGGCATGCCCGTGGGCAGCCCCGGCATGGACGGACCCGAATACGGCGGCCGCAAAGACCCGTATGAGGTGCTGCTGGTCACCAAGAACCTGATGAACAGCGAGGTCAGCACCAGCGTTTTCACCGGCTATCGCGGCTGAACACCTCTTTTGGAGAAGAACCCATGAACAAGACGCTTTATTCCCTGATTACAGCCTTTGGCCTGGCTCTGGCCGCCCCTGCCATGGCACAGGATCACTCCACCCATGGCGACCATGGTGCGGCCCCTGCTGCCGCAGCCACCAGCGGCGCCGAGGCCGTGATGACCGTGGGCGAGGTCACGCGCGTCGACGCCCGCGGCGGCAAGCTCACCATACGCCACGAGGAGATCAGGAATCTGGACATGCCGGCCATGACCATGGTGTTCGGACTCAAGGACGCCACGCAGGTGGCCGGCTTCAAGCCCGGCGACAAGGTGCTGTTTCATGCCGAGGAGAATGGCGGCGCGCTGAGCATCACCCGCATCCGCATCGCTGAGTAGGCCCGCCTGAGGCGGCCCTGCCGTCACAGGCTGGGCCATCCCGATTCCGCAGTGCAGCTGCAGCGATCGAGCAGCGCGCACTGCGCCGCCTCAAGGCCGCGAAGTTCAGGCGCACGGTCCCGCCTTATTGCAGAAAAGCCGGCTTGGCATAGCCGGCGAACTTGCTGTCCACCACGGCCTTGAACTCGGGCGAGCGGTAGGCGGCGGCCAGGTCCTTGGCCCATTGCGCGTCCTTGTCCTTGGTCTTGACAGCCACGATATTCAGATACTGCTCGGGCGTCTTCTCCAGCAGCACCGAGTCCGAGAGCTTGAGGCCCGAGGAAATCGCGAAGTTGCCGTTGATGATGGCGTACTGCGCATCGTCGAGCGCACGCGGCAGGTGGGCAGCATCCAGCGGCACGAGCTTGATCTTCTTGGGGTTGGAGGCCAGGTCCAGCTCCGACACCCGCAGCGGGTTCACGCCGTCCTTGATCTTGACCAGACCGGCCTGCTGCAGCAGCAGAATGCCGCGCGCCAGATTGCTGGCGTCATTGGGCAGGGCCACGCGATCGCCCTCCTTGAGCTCGGCCAGCGACTTGCGCTGCTTGGAATACACGCCCATGGGCGCGATCGGCCCTTGCACCAGAGCCGTCAGGTCCAGCTTGCGGTCGCCCTTGAACTGGTTGAAATACACCTCGTGCTGGAAGAAGTTGGCGTCGAGCGAGCCGTCGGCCAGCGCCAGATTGGGCTGCACATAGTCGTTGAACTCCACCAGCTTGACCTTGTAGCCCTTCCTCTGAAGTATGGGCACGATGCCGGCCTGAAGCTGGTCGATGTTGGAGCCAGCCGTGCCGCCGATCACCAGCTGCTTCTTGCCGGCATCCTGCGCGGCAGCCGGTACAGCCGCCACACCGGCCACGGCGAGTGCGGCAACGGCCAGAAAATGGCGGCGAGCCCGCGCTGCAGAGAAGGAAAAGTCCATGAGATGCTCCTATTGTTTCTTGAATGAAATCTCTTGCGGCCTACGGCCTTGAAACGACGGCAGAAAGCGCCGACCCGATGCAGTATCCGGACAAGCGGAGCAATCGCAAAACAATAAAAATCAATCTCGTTATCTAAAAATTCATATAAGCCTCACCGAACGCATTTCTCATGAGCCTTCAGTTCTGCGACCCCGTGCCAGCGGGCAGCGCATGAGCGGCCGCTCGCCGCTCTCTTTCCATCAGCAAGTCCACAAAAGCCTTCACCTTTGCGGCCCGGAAGCGCGCCGCCGGGAACACGACATGAATTCCGCCCGATGGCAGCCTCCACTCTGCCAGCACCTGGATCAAGCGCCCGGCCTCCAGGTCCTCGGCCACCGCATAGTCCGGCAGCACCGAAAGGCCTGCGCCCTGGCGTACGGCCTCTCGCACCGCGAGGGTTGCGTCCAGCGAGATGAGCGGGTGAACGGCCACGCCCTGCTGCCCCGAGCTCCTGTGCGCAAAGCTCCAGAACGCGGGCTCGCGCAGCGCAGTGTTGGCGACAAAGGGCAGAGCCTCGATCTCTCCGGGCTCTTTCAGGCCCTGCACCCGTCCAGCCAAGGACGGCGCTGCCACCAGCAGTTGTCTGAAGCTGCCGATCTGCCTGGCCTGCAGACCCAGCTCGGTCAGCCAGCCCACGCGGATTGCCAGCTCCACCTGTCCCGACATCAGATCAAGCGACTGGTCGCTGAGCACGGCGTCCACCTTGCATTGCGGATAGCGGCGCGTGAACTCCGCGATGGCCGGCACGACGGCGGTAATGCCGTAGTCCAGCGCCGCCGTCAGCCGGAGCGTGCCCGAAGGCTCCGACGCCACCTCGGCCAGCTCATCGAAGGCCTCGCCTGCCTCCTTGAGGATCAGCGCACAGCGCTGGTAGAAGGTTCTGCCCGCGTCGGTGGCTGCCACCCTGCGCGTGGTGCGCGTCAGCAAACTCGTCCTGAACTCGCGCTCCAGCCGGGCCACCTGCTGGCTGACCACCGCCTTGGTGATGCCCAGGCGGTCGGCGGCGGCCGTGAAACTGCCCGTCTCCACCACGGCCGCGAAATATGCCAGCCGCTTGAGGTTGGCGAAGTTGCCCGAGCCAGGTTCTTCGATATTGTTTGCTTTTTGCATACAGCCTATCTATTTCATCGCTATTTATTTGTCAATTCATTCTTCCTACCATCGCTGCATCTGCTTGAAACCAAGCCCGGCATGCGCAAAACCTGCATGACGGTTCCTGAAATCCATCCTCTGCTCGATCTTTAGAAGGAAGCACCATGTTGAATCGCCGCGATTTCGTTCTGACCACCGCCGCCGCACTGGCGGGCTGCGCCGCCCCTTCGGGCCAGGCCGGCACGCTGCAATGGAAGCATCTGCCCGCCGGCGAAAAAGGCTTCTTCCGCGCCCCGGTGCTGCTGTCGGGTGCCCGGGAAGCCATGCTGATCGACGGAGGTTTCTCGCTGTCCGACGGCCGCGCCGTGGCCGAGGAAATCAAGGCCTCGGGCAAGACGCTGACCAGCATCTACGTCAGCCAGAGCGACCCGGACTACTACTTCAGCCTGGGTCCCATCAAGGCGGCGTTTCCGCAGGCCAGGGTGATCGCCGCATCCGACACCCTCGCCGCCATCCGCGCAAACGTGCAAAAGAAAATCGACACCTGGGCCCCCCAGCTCAAGGAAAACGGACCGCAAAAGCTGGCCGACATCGTTCTGCCCGAGGCCTTCGATGCCCCGTTGCTGACGCTGGAAGGCCACGCCATCGAGATCGTGAAGGCCCAGGGCATGGACAACCGCCGCTACCTGTGGGTACCTTCGCTGCAGGCAGTGTTCGGCGGCGTGCTCATCTTCTCGGGCCTGCATGTGTGGACGGCCGACACCCCGACGCCGGCCGCGCGCTCGGCCTGGATCAGAAACCTCGAAGCCATCGCCGCGCGCCAGCCCGCCGTGGTGGTGCCGGGCCATATGGCCGCGGGCGGCGCGCTGGATGTGTCGGCCGTTCACTACACCCGCGAGTACCTGCTGGCCTTCGAGCAGGAAGTGGCCAGGGCCGCCAACAGCGACGCCTTGATCGCCGCCATGAACCGCCGCTATCCGGGCGCGGGCCTGGCGCCGGCACTGCAGATCGGCGCCAAGGTCGCCAAAGGCGAGATGAAGTGGGGCTGATGCGATGGAGAGCAATCTCGACATCATCCGGGCGACCTACGAAGGGACTGCTGAAGAAAACGGCGGCAATCTGCTCTCCGTGCTGGCACCCGAGGCCCGCTGGACCGAAGCCGCCGGCTTTCCCTATGCGGGCACCTATGTGGGGCCAGTGCAGATAGTTGCCGGTGTCTTTCAGCGCCTGGCCACCGAATGGGAAAACTATCGGGCCCGGGTCCATACCTATCTGGCCGACGCGGACCATGTGGCCGCCTTCGGCGTCTACTCGGGCACTTATCGCGCCAGCGGCAAGTCCATGAGCGCCGCCTTCGCCCATCTCTACCGCCTTGAGGCCGGCAAGATCGTGAGCATGGAGCAGGTCGTGGACAGCCATCAGGTGCGGCAGGCCTTGCGGGCCGACTGAGCGCCCGCGGAAAAGGAGCGGCCATGAACGATAAACTAGCCGACCTGCGCAGCATCCTCGCCCTGCTGCGGGCAGGCCAGTGGGCCGCAGCCCATGACCAGGTGCAGCGGCATCAGAGCCCGTTGGCAGCCTGGCTGCATGGCCTGCTGCATCTGCAGGAAGGCGATCTGGAAGACGCCGAAAACTGGTACGAACGCGCGGGAAGGCGCTTTCGGCAGCGCGGCACCCTGGCGCAGGAGCTGGCTCTGTTCGAGGCCGCGCTGGACGAGCCGCCACCCTGCTGATGCAAAAAGGGGACCGGCGTAGCGGACCCCTTGTTCAAATCGGCCGGCTTTGCACCGGCTGCGCTCACTTCAGGAAGGCAGGCTTGGCATAGCCTGGGAACTGGCTGTCCACCACGGCCTTGAATTCTGGCGAACGGTAGGCAGCAGCCAGATCCTTGGCCCACTGGCTGTTTTCATTGCCGGTCTTCACGGCCACCACGTTCAGATACTGGTCGGGCGTCTTTTCCAGCACCACGGCCTCGCTGAGCTTCAGCCCCGAAGAAACCGCGAAGTTGCCGTTGACCACCACATAGTCGGCATCTTCGAGCACGCGCGGCAGCTGAGCCGCTTCCAGCGCCAGGAATTTGAGCTTGTGCGGATTGGAGGCCAGATCCAGCTCGGAGATGCGCGCCGGGTTCACGCCTTCCTTGACCTTGACCAGACCGGCTTGCTGCAACACCAGCAGCGCACGGGCCAGATTGCTAGGATCGTTGGGCAGGGCGATCTTGGCGCCGCTCTTGATGTCGGCCAGGCTCTTGTGCTTCTTGCTGTACACACCCATGGGGGCGACAGGGCCCTGGACAATGGCGCTCAGCGCCAGCTTGCGGTCGCTGGTGAACTGGTCAAAGTAGGCACGGTGCTGGAAGAAGTTGGCATCCAGAGAGCCGTCGCTGAGCGCCAGATTCGGCTGGACATAGTCGTTGAACTCGACCAGCTTGATCTTGTAGCCCTTTTGCTGCAGCTGGGGCAGTATGCCTTTTTGCAGCAGGTCGTAGTTGGAGCCGGCGGTGGCGCCGATCAGCAGGTTTTTCTTGGCGCCATCATCGGCCATTGCCGGGGTGGCGAGGGCGGCAGCAAAGGCCAGGGCAGCGGCGGCCAGCACGGCGCGGCGGCCGGCGGCAAAAGACAGACTTGCGGACATGAATCACTCCTTGAGATCGAATACCTTCAGCAGCGCGATGCGGATTGGCTTTTGCGCTGCAACAATGGAGCGAGTATGAACCGCCTACGGACTAACCCTAAAGAATAAAAATCCATCTGTTTATCCGTAAAACTATATAAGCAATCCACAGGAACCGTGCATGAATTCCTCCCATGATCTGCTGGCCCACCAAGGGCATATCGCCCGCGTCCATGGCATACGCATAGGCCAGTTCACCGACCCACGCCGCCCCACGGGCTGCACGGCCGTGCTCTGCGCCGAGGGCGCGGTGGCCGGCGTGGATGTGCGCGGTGCGGCTCCGGGCACGCGGGAAACCGATTTGCTTCACCCCAGCAATCTGGTGCAGCAGGTCCACGCCGTCATGCTGGCCGGCGGCAGCGCCTGGGGGCTGGATGCAGCCACGGGCGCGGTACGCTGGCTGGAGCAGCAAGGCGCGGGCTTGGACATAGGCGTGGGCCGGATTCCGCTGGTGCCCGCTGCCGTGCTGTTTGACGTGATGCTGGGCGATATGCGCATCCGCCCCGATGCCGACGCTGGCTATTCGGCCTGCGAGAGCGCCGGCACCGCACGACCCGCGGAAGGCAGCGTGGGTGCCGGTGCCGGCGCCGTGGTGGGCAAGGTCTTCGGCCATGAACGCGCCATGAAGGGCGGCATAGGCACGGCCAGCTTCACGGTGAATGGGGTGACGGTGGGCGCCATCATTGCCTGCAACGCTCTGGGCGACGTGTTCAACCCCTTCACGGGAGAGCTGCTGGCCGGCGCCCGCAGCGCCGACGGGCGGCAGCTGCTCGGCACGCGCAACGCCTTGCTCGCTGGCGAGGAGCCGCGCCCCGTGCTGGCGGGCAGCAACACCACGATTGGCGTGGTGGCGACCGATGCCCAGATCACCAAGGCCCAGGCCCACCGCCTGGCCGTGGTGGCCCATGACGGACTGGCCCGCGCCATCAACCCCGTGCACACCATGAGCGATGGCGACAGCCTGTTTGCGCTGGGTACGGGCCTGAGCGGCCAGAGCCTGGGCATGATGACGCTGTGCACCATGGCCGCCGAGGCCGTGGCCGTAGCGACGGCGCGCGCCATACTGCTCGCGCAGTCGGTGTCTGTCGAGGGGCAGGCCATCCTGCCCAGCCATGGCGATCTGCAGCGCCAGGCCGGCGCGCCGGTCTAGACCGCGATCCTGCGCAGCTGCCCCTGGGTCAGCAGCTTGTCGCGCATGCGGCGTGTCATGGACTGGGTGCTGCCGTCCTCTGCGGTAAACAGGAACAGGCTTTGCTGCGGGCTGACCCAGGTGAGCCGGGTGCGCAGCTGCTGGCGCTCGTTGTGCAATTCCACCCAGGTACCCAGCGACCATTCTCCGCTTGGCGCATCGGCCACGAGCACCGCCTGCGGCGCGACAACGGCTTCCGCGGCAAGCGGCTTTCGCTCCACGACCTCGGTCAGCACGGGTAACCCATCCTGCAACACGAGCGGCGTGGACTCGGCGCCGCCCTCCAGGTCCGCCAGCACGCTGGGCAGCTCGTCCAGCACATCGGCGGCCTGGGCCGGCCGGGCACGGGCCGCGGCTTCGGCAATGTCCAGCACGCGCTGCTGCAGGCTGCCGATGCGCGCCGCCAGGGCCGCGATTTCCATCTCCGAGCGCCCCACGCTGCGCAGGCCGCGCGCCAGACGCCGCTGCAGCCTGGGGGCCAGGGCCACCAGCCGGGATGTGTCCTGAGCGGCCTGTGCGGACACGCTCCACAGCAGGCTGGGCACCAGGGCCAGATAGCCGCCGGGGTCACGCTCCTGTGGATCGGCGGACTGCTGCTGGGCCTGGGCGATCACGCCGGCCCAGGGGCCGGTCACGAAATCCAGAATATCCTCGGGCACGCCCCGGGCGCTGGGCAGATTGCGAATGATCTGGGCGATGCGCTGCGTATCGGGCTCGGGTTTGCCGAAGGCGGAGACCATCTGCCGGTCCATCAGGCCCAGGGCCGAGCTCATCAGTCCTTGGGTGGAGGTCTCGTCGTCGCCCAAGCCGAGCACGCCGATATTGCTGGCCCGCCCCTCGGGCGGCCATTGCTCGCGCATATATTGCAGCGCCAGCGCAAACACCTGGGCATCGGCCTGGGGCAGGCCGGCCAGCTTGCCCGCCGCGGCCTCGGCGACGCCGATGAAATGCGCAAAACCCAGGGCCGACTCGCTGGAGAACCAGAGGCTGCGTGCCGTCAACTCGTCCAGCAGCTGGCGCGCAGGATGCTGGCTGTCATCAAAAAAGCCGGCGTCCTGTCCGACCAGGCGCTGCAGCGCGGGCTCGAGTCGCTGCAAAACTCTTTGTACCGCCGGCAGCAGGCGCGCATCGCCCGTCATATGCGCCATCATCCGCTGCAGCGTGCGCACCTGCGCCAGGGCCTGCGGCGCCTGGCTTGGCATACCGATACCGCTCAATGTCGTTGGCTGATGAATCGTCTGCAGCGCCGTGGCCGAATAGGAAGTCCAGCCCGTCTGCAGGCCGTCGACCGGTGCAACCTTGGCATCCCAGGGCAGGCCTGCCAGCATGGAGTCCGTCAGCGACTGAGGGACGGCGAAATGGCTGTCATCGATCCAGCGCCTGTCGGATGCCATTTCCTGCAGCAGGCGCAGCGTGAGCAGACATTGTGGCGGGCTGCCCGCCACAGTCGGATCGACACCATACTGCGCGGGCTGCACGCCTTGCTGGCGCAGCAGGCCCGTGGCGCGCGCGTACTCCGACACCAGAATGCTGCCCAGCTGCTGGCCCATGAATTCGCGCCAGCAATCGGCGACCTCCGTGGCGGGCTGCACGGCCGTCAGCGACTGATCCAGCGCCCGTACATAGTTTTCCGGGCGCAGGGGATTGCATTCGGGCTGTACCCATCCCAAGCCTTGCGCACCGCTGATCAGTGCATCCAGATCGGCCAGGGCCAGTTCCAGCTGGGGAGCGACCATCTGCAGCAGTTTTTGCTCGGCCTGGAGTTGCCGCTTGGCCGATGCCGCCATGGAGGCCAGGGGCGCGAGCTGGGCGCCGCCGGCATCGAAAGACTGGGCCGTGAAGGAAAAAGGTTGCCTGGCCGAGAGGACCAGGGCCTCCAGCAGGTTCTGCGGATAGCTGCCGATCAGATAGCTGCGATGCTGCTGCAGGTTGTGCAGCGCAGCACCGAGTACATCGCGCCGCGCCGCAGCAAAGCCGGCCGAAAGCGTCTGCTCCAGCGCGTATTCCGTTCGCTGAATCAGCCTCAGCACCAAGGCGTCAGCGCCGCGCACTGCCTGGACAAGGCAGGTGCGCAGCACGGAGATGGATGCATGGGCGAGACTCATAGCCCGCAAGAATACCCTGTCCAGCCGAAGCTGGAGACATTTTGACGCTTACTTCAACGCTTTGTAACGCATGCGCTTGGGCGCAGCGCCTTCCTCACCCAGGCGCTTCTTCTTGTCGGCCTCGTATTCCTGGTAGTTGCCGTCGAAGAACACCCACTGCGAATCGCCTTCGGCAGCCAGGATGTGGGTGGCAATACGGTCCAGGAACCAGCGGTCGTGGGAGATCACCAGCACCGTGCCCGCGTATTCGAGCAGCGCGTCTTCCAGCGCACGCAGGGTTTCCACGTCCAGGTCGTTCGAGGGCTCGTCCAGCAGCAGCACGTTGCCGCCCTGAATCAGGGTCTTGGCCAGGTGCAGACGACCGCGCTCACCACCGGAGAGGTTGCCGACCTTCTTCTGCTGGTCCTGGCCGTTGAAGTTGAAGCGACCTGCATAGGCACGCGAGGCCATCTGGAACTTGCCAACGTTGATGATGTCCAGGCCGCCCGAGATGTCTTCCCACACGGTCTTGTCGTCGCCCAGCGCATCGCGATGCTGGTCGACGAAGGCCATCTTCACGGTCTGGCCGATGTCGACGGTGCCCGAATCGGGTTGTTCCTTGCCGGCGATCAGCTTGAACAGCGTCGATTTACCGGCGCCGTTGGGGCCGATGATGCCGACGATGGCGCCCGCAGGAATGTTCATGCTCAGGTTGTCGATGAGCACGCGGTCGCCAAAGCTCTTGGTGACGTTGCTGAACTCGATGACCTTGGAGCCCAGGCGTTCGGCCACAGGAATGAAAATTTCCTGCGTTTCGTTGCGCTGCTGGTATTCGTAATCGCTCAGCTCTTCGAAGCGGGCAATACGGGCCTTGCTCTTGGCCTGACGACCCTTGGCGTTCTGACGCACCCACTCCAGTTCCTTCTTCAGGGCCTTGGCACGGGCTTCCTCGCCCTTTTGCTCGGCTTCCAGGCGGTTGCCCTTCTGGACCAGCCAATCGGAGTAATTGCCCTTGTAGGGGATGCCGTGGCCGCGGTCCAGTTCCAGAATCCACTCGGCGGCGTTATCGAGGAAGTAGCGGTCGTGGGTGATGGCCACCACAGTGCCGCTGAAGCGGTGCAGGAATTGTTCCAGCCAGTCCACGGATTCGGCGTCCAAGTGGTTGGTGGGTTCGTCCAGCAGCAGCATGTCGGGCTTGGACAGCAGCAGCTTGCACAGGGCCACGCGGCGCTTTTCACCGCCGGAGAGCTGGCCGACGATCGCGTCCCAGGGCGGCAGGCGCAGGGCGTCGGCAGCGATTTCCAGCTGGTGCTCGGAGTCCGTGCCCGCAGCCGCGATGATGGCCTCGAGTTCACCCTGCTCGGCGGCCAGGGCGTCGAAGTCGGCATCTTCCTCGGCATAGGCCGCATACACCTCTTCCAGGCGGGCCTTGGCGTTGTTCACCTCGGCCATGGCCTCTTCCACGGCCTGGCGCACGGTGTGTTCGGGGTTGAGCTGGGGCTCCTGGGGCAGATAGCCGATGGACAGACCCTGCATGGGAATGGCTTCGCCCTCGAACTCCTTGTCCACGCCCGCCATGATCTTCAGCAGCGAGGACTTGCCCGAGCCGTTGAGGCCCAGCACGCCGATCTTGGCGCCGGGGAAGAAACTCAGCGAGATGCCTTTCAAGATCTGCCGCTTGGGCGGCACGGTCTTGGTCAGCTGATTCATCGAAAAAACGTATTGAGCCATGTCCGAATTGCTTTGAGTTGCTTGAATTTACGCAAAAAAATGTGCCGCTTTTCACGGCAAACAAACCATGATTATCGGTGCATGCGACAATACCCCTCGCGACAGGCGTCCAGTTGCCTGCTGCAGCAGCACTTCAGCTGGGGACAATGGAAGCGTTTCCGGGCTCCCAACACGCAACTTTATCTGCCTACAACTGGCCCGCAGCCCCACGGGCTGCCACGACAGGCTGATACCCCGCGCCCAGGATTGGCGCAACTGATCACAATGACATTTGAAGAACTGAATCTGGCTCCCGCCATTCTCAAGGCCGTACAAGAACAGGGTTATGAAAACCCGACCCCCATCCAAGCCCAGGCCATTCCGCTGGTTCTCGCGGGCCACGACCTGCTTGCCGGCGCCCAGACCGGCACCGGCAAGACCGCGGCCTTCACGCTGCCCATGCTGCAGCGCCTGTCCAGCGGCACCGCACCCAAGAACAAATTCGGCGGCAAGGGCATCCGCGCCCTGGTGCTGACCCCCACCCGCGAACTGGCTGCCCAGGTTGAAGAAAACCTGCGCGGCTACGCCAAGCACCTGGACATCAACTCCACCGTGATCTTCGGCGGCGTGGGCATGAAGCCCCAAATCGCCCGCATCGAAAAAGGCGTGGACGTACTGGTCGCGACGCCCGGCCGCCTGCTGGATCTGGCCGGCCAGGGCTTTATGGACCTGTCCACGGTCGAGATGCTGATCCTGGACGAAGCCGACCGCATGCTGGACATGGGCTTCATCCACGACGTGAAAAAGGTGCTGGCCCTCGTGCCCAAGAACAAGCAGAGCCTGCTGTTCTCGGCCACCTTCAGCGACGAGATCCGCGAACTGGCCAATGGCCTGCTCAAGAACCCGCAATCCATCCAGGTCACACCGCGCAACACCACGGTGCAGCGCATCAAGCAGGTGATCCACCCCGTGGGCCGCGGCAAGAAGAAGCAGGTGCTGCTGCACATCATCCAGGAAAACAACTGGAGCCAGGTTCTGGTGTTCACGCGCACCAAGTTCGGCGCCAACAATGTGGCCGAATACCTGTCCAAGAACGGCGTCACCGCCATGGCGCTGCACGGCAACAAGAGCCAGAGCGCCCGCACCCAGGCCCTCGAAGGCTTCAAGACCGGCGAACTGCGTGCACTGGTGGCGACCGATATCGCAGCACGCGGTATCGACATCGACGAGCTGCCCAATGTGGTCAACTACGAGATTCCGAATATCTCGGAAGACTATGTGCACCGCATCGGCCGCACGGGCCGCGCAGGCCGCGAAGGCAATGCCGTGAGCCTGGTCTGCATGGACGAAGAAGGCTTCATGATGGACATCGAGCGCTTCACCAAGCAGGAGATTCCCGTGCAGCCGCTCGAGGGCTTTGGCCCCGAGGAAGGCGAAAAAGCCGAGCCCATTGCCATGGGCCGCCAGACCCTGTGGGGTGGCGCAGGCAAGCCTCCCAGCCGCGACGTCATGCAGGCTGCGGCCAAGGCAGCACGCCAGGAAATGATGGAGCGCATCCGCACGAACAAGGCGCCCAATGGCGGCCGCGGCGCGCGCCGCCCCGCCGCAGATGCCCAAGGCGAAGCACAGGGCGAGGCCGATGGCGAGCGCCCCGCACGTCAGCAAAAGCCACGCGGCAATGGCCGCGTCAACAACCAGCGCGGCCAAGGCCAGCAAGGTGCGGAGCGCAACAGCCAGCAGGGCCAGGCCGAACGTGCACCACGCCCTCATCACGGTGACGGCCAGCAGCGTCCGCCCAAGCGCGGCGGCGCCCGCCAGTTTGGTGACCGCGAACGCGGTGGCCGCTACGACGACCAGCCCCCGCGTGCCGATGCCCACCTGGGCACCCAGCAAGGCCATGCCCGCAGCAATGCGGCGCGCGGCGGCAACGGCGGCGGCCAGCCCGACCCCATGCGCACCAGCGTGGACAGCATGGCCGACCGCGGTCGCCGTGGCGGCTTCGGCGGTGGCCGTGGCGGTTTTGGCGGTGGCAACCGTGGCGGAAACCGCGGCGGCTTTGGCGGCGGTTACGGCCGCTGATAGGCAACAGAGGGGCTGACCCTCTCACAGAAGGGCTGCGATGCAGCCCTTCTGCCTTTCTGACCTCCGCTTGGCCGACAGCCGAGCGCAAGCCAGCAGCCCTAACATCTCCCCAGAATGTGCGAAGCTTGTGCCAGCCATTTCGGGCGCATTCTTTTTCTATTCATATTGAGACCATGATTTTTCTACCCACATCCGTGCCCCCTCATGCTGTGCGTGCGCCCTCTTCCTGGGCCTGCGGTGTGCTCAAGCTCACGGCCGTGGGTGCCGCTGCTTTGCTCACGGCCTGCGCCAATGTGCAGCTGCCGCCCTGGACCGGTGCTTCGGCGCCGGCTCCGCTCAAGGCCAGCCAGACCGCGCCAGCCCCCAGCGCTCCCACCGCGCCGGTTGCCGTCAGCCAGCCCGTGGCCCGGGCACCGCAGCTCACGGCCCTGCCCTACAACCCGGTCATCGAAGCGCGCTTTCCCGACCCCAGCACACGCTATGACACACCGGGCCTGAGGGACGAGCGCCGACAGTTCACCACCCAAGCCGAGATGGAAGCCTGGCTGCAGGCTTTGGCCGGCAAGGCCGGCAACGGCCAGCACCTGGACAGCATCAGCATCGGCACCTCGCAGCGCGGCCTGCCCATCCCTGCCTTGATCGCAGCCCAGGCCTCCGGCACCCAGGCCACGGCATTGAACAGCAATGGCAAACCCACGATCCTGCTGGTAGGCCAGCAGCGTGGCGATGAACCCGCCAGCGCCGAGGCCCTGCTCATCATCGCCCAGGAGCTCGGCCGCGGCGGCCTGCTGGCGCCACTGCTGCAGCAGATCAACATCATCATCGTTCCCCGCGCGAACCCCGATGCAGCGGAGACCGCAAGCCGGCTGACCGCGGACGGAACCGACCTCATCCACGATCACCTGACGCTCAGCACCCCCGAAGCCCAGGCTCTGGCCCAGCTGGTCAGAAACTATCGGCCGGCAGCGGTGATGGATCTGCGCGAATTTGCGGCGGGCGGCATGTTCCTGCAAAAATTCCGGGCCGTGCAGCGCTACGACGTGCTGCTGCAGCCGGCAGCAACCGCCAACGCCCATGAATTCGTGAACAAGGCGGCCCGCGAATGGTTTGCCGAACCCATGCGCAATGCGCTGAGCCAGTCCGGCCTGAGCAACGAGTGGTATTACGAAACCAGCCCCGCGACCGATGACAAATCCCTGTCCATGGCCAGCCTGGCCGCCGACACGCTGGACAACTCCAGCAGCCTCAAGAATGCGGCGGCGGTGCTGATCTCCAGCCGTGGCTCGGACCTGGGCCGTCTGCACATCCAGCGCCGCGTACACAGCCTGGTGACGGCGGCCACCAGCGCTTTGCGCGCCACTGCGGAAAAGGCGGCGAACCTGAATCAGGTCGAGTCCTTTGTGACGCGCGAAACCGCATCTCTGGCCTGCCGCAATATGCTGACCATTCAGGCCCAGCAAACGCCCGAGCAGCGCACCATCAGCATGCTGCAGGCCGACACCGGCCAGGAGCTGCAGGCCCGCGTGGACTGGAACTCGTCGCTGACGCTCAAATCCAGCCAGACCCGGCCGCGCCCCTGCGGTTACTGGGTGTCCGCGGGATCCAGCCAGGCCGTGGAGCGCCTGCGCATGCTGGGTGTCCAGGTCATGCAGATTGCCGAACCCGGCCAGATGCTGGCCGACAGCTATCAGACGCAGCGCAGCGCCAGCCCGGTGCTGACGCGCGGCGCCATCGATGCGCCGGCTGGCAGCTACTATGTATCGCTCAATCAGGCCAAGGCCCATCTGATCGCCGCCGCACTGGAGCCCGACACGCCATACAGCTATGTGAGCAAAAGCCTGATCACCACGCCTTCCGATATTGCACGCGTGGTAGCGGCCCCCTCGGTGGTGTTCGAAGAAGAAGCCGAATAAGCCCTGGCTTGCGGCAGAGCAGGCAGCCATTCGATGGCCTTGGCTTGAAAATCCCTGTGCCAAGGCCCCCAATGCAAAACCCGCCATGTTTTCACATGAGCGGGTTTGTTGTTTTTGGATATGGCTCCAATGGCCTGCCCGACAGGGATCGAACCTGTGACCCACAGCTTAGAAGGCTGTTGCTCTATCCAACTGAGCTACGGGCAGATATTTGATTTCACTAGGTTTTCAGAGATCTTCCACAACCTAGATTTATGGCGGTTTGCGTGGCAGCTCACCCCGGCCATCGCAGCCTGCCATGACCGGCCGCCATTATGCCCCGAATCGCCTCGCATATCCGGCTGACCGCCCATGCCGGGCGACAGGCGGCGGTTTGAAACACCGTCATCGCATCGGTTCCCGAGACCAGCTGTGCAATGCGTACGATCTAAGCCTGATAGTTGCAGCTTCTGCGGTATCGGCCGTCTCCCCCCCCCCTGCTGTCGGGTGATGGGGATGTACCCGCCAAACATCCGCTTTTGATAGCAACACTCGCTTGCTAGACAATGGCTTACGGTGGATTTCTTTCTTGTAGAGCAAGGCCTTGAGTTGCAGCCACCGACATGCCAGGAATACCTCGAACAGGGGATTGTTCTAGATCACTGACAGTGGAAACATTCGCACACACCTGTCAAAAAGGAAGCGCCCATGTGTGCATACCGCAGGCTCATGGAGCGCATACAGGCCCGGGACGCCGAGGGCAATCTGCACATCATTCTTGTCCATCAGGATTTCGATGAAGTCGCCACAGACCATGGCGTCTGCATCCGCCCCGGCACCCAGCTCTTCGAGACGGCCGAGCGCCTGAAAATCAACTGGCTGAACGAGCGGCAGTTCGAGATCGACTCGACCGGCGAGATACTGAACCGCATTCCACCGACCCCGGCCAAGTAGTCCCGTAGGCAAAGATCCGAAGGTGCCGGCTCGGCGGCTTTTTATCGACCGAACGTTGCAAGAGGCCCGAAGCTTGGAATAAATTAGCAACAATGCAGCGCCAGGAGATTGAACATGTTCAAACATCTGCTCATCCCCACAGATGGCTCCAAACTGTCGGAAGCGGCGGTTCGTACCGGCATGTGCCTGGCACGCGAACAAGGCGCCAGGGTGACCGGCCTCTATGTGATGCCGGATTACCGCGCCATCATCTATGGCGCAGATGCTTTGCTGACATACAACAGCGCCGAATTCGAGCGCAGCGTCAACAAGGACGCCGACAACGCCTTGCAGTTCATGGAGCAGGCCGCGCGGCAGGAGGGCGTGCCCTGCGAGTTTGTGCGCGTGACCAGCGCTTCCATATACCAGGCAATCGTCAAGCAGGCCAAGGAAAGCGGTTGCGACCTGATATGCATGGCCTCCCACGGGCGCAAGGGTATTAGCGGAATCCTGCTGGGCAGCGAAACCCAGAGAGTGCTGACCCACACCAATGTCCCGGTGCTGGTGCACCGACCCGCATCGGTGGGCCACTGAACAAGCTGGTACCAGCGGTTACCAAGCGCGAGGCTGTGGCGCTGCTCAAAGCCGTTCCCACCTAGGTGTCGGCAACGATTCCGAGCAGGCGGAGAACCTCTTCAAACAGCATTCAAACGCCGGTCGCGCTCCTTGGTCTGATAGATGCGTGCCTTCTCCGCATACATCGCCTGATCCGCGCGCTGCACTATGGCCTCCACGGACGAACCTTCCTGCCCGCTGGCATGCCCCATGGACACCTGAATGCTGTGCCCGGGATAGAACTGGTTGTTCAGTTCCAGCAAGGACAGAATCCGCTCCTGCAACGCCAGCGCCCCTCTCTCATCCGTACCCGGCAGCAGCACCATGAACTCGTCGCCGCCGATACGCGCCGCGCAAGCCGGCTCATCCACGGCCTTGGCCAGCACCTCTCCCATGCGGCGTAGCATCGCGTCGCCGGCTGCATGACCATGCTCGTCGTTGACGGCCTTGAGACCATTCATATCGATCGCAATCAAGGACAGGGGCCACGGCCCTCTGCGAGAGAGTCGATTCAACTCCTCGGTGTAGAAAGCGCGGTTGCGCAGCTGGGTCAGCACGTCATGCTTGCCCAAGTACTCCAGATAGGCTTCCGCCTTTTTGCGCGCCGTGATGTCCACCAGCGACAGCAGCACCAGGCCCCAGTTTTCCGCATGGCTTGTCATGATGGCGAACTCCAGGTGAATGTGGAGCACATCGCCTGCGATACCGTAGTTCACCACCTCCCGCTGCTGCACCAGCTTGCCATCCCAAAGATCGATCAACTGCTCGGCAAACGAGTCATACATCTCTCCCCGGAAAATCTTGGGCAGACTCTGCAGCAGCTGGGATTTGCTTTCGGCGCCAAACATCTTCAGGGTCTGGCGATTGACATCGATCACCTGGATTTCCTGCATGCAGCGCGTCACGAACTCGGGGTGAACTTTCAGGAACGTGCGGAAGTCGGTGATGCCGCGCTCGCGCACTTCGTCAAGCAGGCGCTTGACCACGCTGAAGTCCTCGACCCACAGCGATACCGGTGAATACTCGAACAGGTCGCGCGCATATTCCTCGCTGCGCTGCAATCTTGCGGTGCTCTGCACTTCGGCCGTCACATCTTCCAACGACACCAGCACCCGGCTCCAGCTGTCCTCATAGCCCGGCAACACGCGAGCCCGGACCTGCACATCCAGCCGCCGCCCATCGAGGGCATAGTTGACCGATCGGGTCTCGAAACCCAGCTGCCCCTGCCAAAGTGCCAGCAGCTCGTTCACTATGCTGCCCAGCATGTCTCCGCGGAAGATCTCATGCAGCCGGCTTTGCAAGACCTCCTGGTCCGCCGCCTTGAAAAGATCCAGGGTGTATTGGTTGACCCGCAGCACCTTGTAGGACTGGCTGCAACGCTTGAGCCGCTCCGGATCCTCATTCAAGAAGGCGAGCAGGTCGGTGACTCCCTCCGCTCGCCACTGATCGAACAATCGCTTGAGCCCGCTGTAATCCTCCATCCAGAGCGATACGGGGGCAAGATTGAACATGTCCTCAAAGTCCAAGCCTTCCGCGAGAGAATTTGCCACAAAAGATACCTCCTCTCACAATTATTGCCTACCTCATCAAAGTGACCGCTCTATTGCAGACCGGCGTAAGCGCTGTTGCATGGATCGGGATTTGGCGGCAGGCAGTTTGTGCGAGGGACGGCATCAGCCGATGCCCGGCTCTGCCTGGGGCAAGGGTTCGGGCACACTTCACGTCAAGTGAAGCCCCCGACCTCAGCGAGGCTTGTGATGCCAGAAGCAGATTCCATGGGTGACGCGAGGCCTGCCCCGCTTGAATCCATGTCAAGGCTTGCGGCCCGACCTCGGCGTCACGGATGCTTCACACGGCCTCGGCCATGAATGGAAGACCAAGGGCCAGACTCTCAATCATCTTCGTCTTCACGGTGCCAGCGCTCATGGTGGTGACGTCGCCACCATTCGCGTCTGCGCCACTCGTCCTCGCGCCATCGCCACTCAGGCTCGTACTGCGGTGCAGGCGCCACGACCATGGGGCGAGGTGCATAGACCGGGCGAGGTACATATACAGGAGGCGGAGCACCGTAAACCGGCGCGGGCACATAGTAAGCGGGAGGCGCCACCGGTGCGGGAATGCCGATGCCCACATCCACACTGAAATTTCCAGCAAAAGATGGAACTGCTGCCGCACTGACCAAAGCCGCGAGCGCTAACGACATAAGTTTCATAGCAACCTTTCAACTCCCCGAAAAATGTTGGGCGGGAATCTATAAGCAATCAACGCAGGAAAAACCACTTCGTTGACGGAAGTTTGTAACCGGCTCATGCAGACGTAAGCACCAAGAGACATTGACTCATGAGCTTTGGCCATGCCAGTGCCGATTCGCATGCCGCAGCTCCCCTTGCACCCTCTCCGGTTCACCCCCACGGTTTCCGGTCAGGCGGAAGACCCTGCCTTGGTGCAAACCAATTCGATCTGCCGGCCGCCTATGGATCTGCAAAATTTGTGTGCGCTTGTGGATGCTCCAGCCAGGGCTGCATGGGCTCGGTAGGCAGCATGGCCTAGCTAACACTGAGCAAGCATCTTGGCCGGAGCAGGCAATGCCAGCCACATTCGCTTGAGCGGTAACCGAGCCACAGTTCATAGCATTGCCAAGCATATGACGCAGTGATAGGTTTTTATCTGCCCTCCGGCTCGCCAGCTGTCCTCAAGAATTCCGCGGGAGCGGGGGCTGCTCAATTGAAGGAGAAAGTCATGGTCACTCCAGTCAGCGTTGAGAAGCTGGAAGTCAGATCGCACGGCACGCCGGACGAACTGCGCACCCCCAGCAAAACCCGCGTCGAGGTCGTAAGGCTCCAGGGCTATACGATCGGGCGCTTTCACTTCGAACCCGGATGGCGTTGGTCCGAATGCATCAAGCCCGTGGTGAAAACAGAGTATTGCCAGCTCTCGCATGTGGGGCATGTCGTTTCGGGAAAGCTCACGGTCCGCATGCAGGACGGCTCTGAGAAAATGCTCAGTGCAGGAGAGTCTTACGCAATTCCGCCCGGCCACGATGCCTGGGTCGAAGGTAACGAACCTTTTGTAGGCCTTGAAGTGCTAAGTGCCGACGTCTACGCCAAACCTGCCCAATAACGCAGCGGCAAGTGCCCGCATAGGGGGCGACGCGGCCGGGCAGGCCGACAGCGAGGGTTGTGCCATGAGTCTGTTTGCGGGTGCAGAAATGCCGATGACATGGGCCCGAGTCTGGCCTATCTGAGCTGTACCTGTAGATGAGCCGATGAAAAGCGGAAGTTTTGAATCAAGCTTGCCGATAGGTGTCTGGTTTGAGGAATAGCGATCTGCATCGCCTGCACGCTGGCGATGCAGATCGGCAAAGCGAACGCAACAATGCCCGCCCTTCTGGCCGGATGTGATCTGGGTTTTTCCTTGACTCAGTTCAATGACTCCGGCACTTGCACGCCATTCAATGACCGGCAGGCCTTGACGATGGCACGGCTCAATCGTGCGACCTCGTTGAGATGCTCGATCATGTCGCTGGCCAGACGAAAGCCGACAGCATCAGCCTGATTGCGCAGCTGCAACACCTGCAGGGCATGCTGGCGAGCGGCTTCGGCCTGAGCCTCAATCCCGGATTTGGCATTGAGGATACCTGTCACGACATCTGGCTCTGGATGCACGATGACATGGATGGCCAGCGAGAAATTCTCCATGACCGCCTGGGTAAACTCCGAAGCCTCGATATTGCGCAGATTGCCATCCTCCACGCCGCGCGCAATGCGCCGCTGGCTCAAGGTCAGCATGCTGGTGGTGGCGACCTCCCGGATGGAATCGAGGCAGACGCCGATACGAGCCAGGTCCACCAGTTGCAGGCCCTCACCATCCGTATGGACTGCCTCCGAGAGGCGCCCCACATAAGTCAGGATGGCGGTACTCAGCGCATCGGCAGCCTTGTCATCCTCCGTCAACGCGGCCAAGGTTTGGGGATTGTTTTCGACGACCAGAGCCATGCTGCGCCGAATCAGTTCCTGAACCTGCTGGCCCAGCACCGCCAGCTCAAGTTGAACCCGGGCAATGGCCAGTGCCGGGGTGTCTACCAGAGACTCGTCAAGATAGCGCGATTCGCCGGGCAGCTGCCAGTCCTTGTGCGCTGCCGGAGCCAATCTCTGCGCCAGCTTACCGATGGGCCCGGTGAACCAGATCAGTACGGCGGTGCTGAACACGCTGAACACCGTATGGGCGTTGGCCGCCTGGCGCGGCATCTCGGCGGCGAGGCGGGCAGTGCCGCTCAGCTCGGGGGCTGATGGCGAGATATGGCGGATGAATTCCGCGAACTGCGGGATCACGAAGACCAGAAACAGTACGCCGAGCAGGTTGAAGATCAGATGCACGATGCCGACCTGCGCGGCCTCTGCCGGCTTCCCGATGGACGCGAGAAGAGCTGTTCCGCAAGTGCCAACGTTGGCACCGAGGATCAGCGCGATACCGGACTCCAGCGGAATAAGCCCCTGGCTGCCCAGCGCGATCACGATCGCCAGCGTGGCGGCGGAGCTTTGCACAACGGCCGTAAAAATGGCGCCAGCCGCGATGCCAAGCCATGGATTGCGCATATCCTGCATGGCGGCGATAAAGGGTTCGTAATTGCGCAGAGGCCGCGTGGCATCTCCCATGAACTCGATGCCGAGAAACAGCAGGCCCAGGCCCATGAGCACCCCACCCAGTTCCTGCAGCACTTCGCGCCTGGCGAAGCCATGGAGCAGGAAGCCCCCGGCCAGAAAAAACGGTATGACTGCCGAAATATTGAAGGCAATGATCTGCGCTGTCAGCGTCGAGCCGATGTTGGCCCCCATGATCAGAGGTATCGACTGCTGCAGCGTCATGAGCCCCGCAGATACAAAGCCGACCAGCAGCACGGTGGTGATCGTGGACGAATTCAGCAAGGCTGTGATGCCTGCGCCGGCCAGCACTCCACGCAACCGGTTGGCCGTAAGCGTCCCCAGCAGCGACTGCAAGCGGGAGCCGGCAATGGCTTTGAGTGCCCCGGTCATGAGCTCGAGGCCGAACAGGAACAGGGCTAGGCCGCCGATCAGCAGGCCGCCGATTTCGATCGGGTTCAAGTTGACTCCAGCTTGCATGGATGAGGCTTTCTAGAAGCTGCCGAACCAGGTACCTAATACCAAGACAATGATCAAGGCCAGCAGCGCACCCACGATCGACACCATGACGATATCCCGGTAGCTCTCGCGATGCGTGCAGCCGCACACGGCCAGCAGCGAAACCACGGCACCGTTGTGCGGCAGGCTGTCGAGGGTGCCGGCACCGATCACCGCCAAACGATGCAGCAGCGAAGGGTCCAGATGGATTTGCTGTGCGATCTCCATATATGCCGGACCCAGCGTTTCAAGCGCGATCGTGAGACCGCCGGAGGCCGAGCCGGTCAGCGCCGCCAGCAGATTGGTCGACAGGGCCAGCGAAACCAGGGGGCCGGCTTCGATGTTCATTACCCAGTCGCGCACGGTGGAGAACGCCGGCATATCGGCGACCACCGCACCGAAGCCCACCAGACTGGCGACCGACATCACCGGCAGGACTGCCGCATTGGCACCGGCATCCACGCTGCCGCGCAAATTCGCCAGACGGCCACGATGCAGCAGCAACAGCGCCACCAAGCCTGCGGCCAAGCCCAGCAGCACGGCCCAAAGGCCTGCGACCTGCCCGGCCCGAAGGCCGCCGAAGCGAGCCGTTTCCAGGTAGGAAAGATCGGCCCTGGGCAAAAGCCACAGTCCAGCGACCAGATTCACGCCAATCACGACCATCAGCGGAATCAGCGAGCCGAGCGTGCCGGGCTGCGCCTCTTCCGCGTTTCCCGTGTCTGCTGTAGGCCGCGCGCCATGCGCCATCTCCATCGGATCGAAATGGGTAGCGGTGCTGCCGCGCTCACGCAACAGAGGATCCTGCGCATCGGCCAATGCCCGCGTTGGAGACGCATACCCTTCGGAGCGCCGACGCGCCCGCGCCTCGCTGCGCGACAGCCACCACAGGCCGAAGCCAACCATGACGACAGAGGCGATCACGCCGAGCCCCGGCGCGGCAAACGCCGTGGTGCCAAAGAACGGCATGGGAATCGCATTTTGAATGGAGGGCGAGCCAGGCAGTGCCGACATCGTGAAGGTCGAGGTTCCCAGCGCGATGGCAGCAGGCATCAGCCGTGCCGGCAAGTTGGCCGTGTGAAACAGGGCATGGCCCATGGGCGCCAACACAAAGAAGGCCACGAACAGGCTTACCCCGCCATAGGTCAGCAAGGCGCCAGCCAGCACGATGGCCAGCAGCGCCCGCTGAGGCCCAAGCCAATGTGTCATGCCGCGCGCGATAGACAGCACCGCCCCGCTATCGTCCATCAGCTTGCCAAAGATGGCGCCGAGCAGGAAAAGAGGGAAATACTGCGCCACGAATCCGGCCGCCGCCCGCATGAAGGTCACGGTCCAATGCGCCAGCAGCGGCTCGCCCGCAAACGCCGCAGCAATCAGCGCAGCGGCTGGCGCGAGCAGCAATACGCTCCAGCCCCTGTAAGACAGCCAGATGAGAACTCCCAGGCCGACGAGAATGCCCACAAAGCTCATGCTCAGACTCCTTGCAAAAGAACATCGAGGTCTAGCGTCGAGCGTTGCCCCAGGTCGCTCCGGTGCACTGCCAGAAAGGCATCCGCCGCATCGCGTCCCTTGTCGCGCAGCAGGCACAGAAACGACCACTCCGCCAGCATTTTGGAAGAAGCGCTCAGATCCTCAATGAGGTCTGTGCCGATACGGTGAATGCGCATTTCGGCCCATTGCCTCCCCTCGCTATGCCCGGGATCGGCCACCTGACGCAACAGCGCCATCATCCGCAGCTCCTTGAGCAGCGGGGCATTGAACGAAATCTCATTGATGCGGTTATGAATCGCCTGCGCATTGCGCACCGGCCGCTTGCGCTCAATCGGGTTGATCTGCACCAGAATCGTGTCCTGCGACTGGCAGTGCCGTATCAACGGCGTAATCGTCGGATTGCCGGCAAAACCGCCGTCCCAGTATTCCTCGCCGTCGATCTCGACGGCATGGAACATCGTGGGCAGGCAAGCCGAGGCCAGCAGCACCTCGGGACTCAACTCCGCATTGGAGAAAACGCGGCCTCGCCCGGTGTGCACCTGGGTTGCCGTCACGAACAGCTTGATCGGCGACGCCGCCAGGCGCTCGAATTCGACATGTTCCGCGAGCAGCTTTGTCAGCGGATTGCTTCCGCGCGGATTGAGAACGTAAGGCGACCACAGGCGCGCAGCCAGATCGAACAACAGATAGGCCGGCGAGCTATCCAGAGACCAACGTCCCAGCATCACGTCCAGGGGGCCACGTTGAAGCGGGCTCAGCATTGCGGCATCGGCGACGGCCCGCCAGAAGGCCTCCAGGGATGCCTTGGCATCTGCCCGCCCTCCTCGCTCCAGGCCGCTGAGCATGACCGCGGCATTCATGGCTCCGGCCGAAGTGCCCGAGATACCGTCAAGCCACAATCCGCGCTCGTCCAAAAGGCGATCCAGCACGCCCCAGGTGAACGCCCCGTGAGAGCCGCCACCTTGCAACGCGAGATTGACCAGCGTGGGAGACGGCTCCTGCCGTGCCTTGCCGGAGCCTCGAGCATTCTCACTGGATTCAACGCTGCCGGAGTGAAGCATCTTTCTTCAGGCCTTTGCGAATTCAAATGCACAAACCATCTACTCAGGATGCTCATAATGCCCGATTACCGCGCTTTTCGTTCTTGACGAAAGTTCATTCAAGACCATATTTATTCAACTCGACTCTCCCTTAATGAAGTTGTAGCAATCAGATCAGGACTTTCATGCACTCAATGGTGAAGCCCCTGATTTTCTTCAATGCAGCTTGCCCGACAGGGAGTCGCCAGCACCCATGAAACGCCTCCATATGGAAATGGGCGGTTTACCCGTTTCCTGGACTGGACAGCTCTGATCCAGAGGCATCGCCCCATGCTTTATTCATTGACGATAGAGAGGCGGATAGATGACATCTATCAAAATACCCGCAGCGGAAAATAAATGCTCGCCTTTTTGAGCCACAGCCGGTTTCGCAGCGTCATGCTCGAGCGCAAAAATATTCGGCAAAAGCTTGCGAACGTTGATGGGAGATAGAGATATCGAACTCCATTCGCATCGGAATTCCAGGCCAACTGCATGTGGACTACCCCTAGGCAGGTAGGCAACCTCGGTCTATCTTTTGAGGGCCGCGACCCAAGCCACCCCGGCGTGATTTTTCACACCCAGTACTCGATGACCATATAGACCGCCCAGGCCACCAGCAGGATGACCAATTGCAGAACCCAGAATTGAGTCATGACCAAGGACATCGCCGCTCTCCTCCAAGTGCGTTGATGGGCTCATCGTCTCACTGTGAGTGCCTGCTGGCAAACGGAGACAGCTCGCCAGTGCGGGCTTTTTTTTACGTCCGCCAGTCGTCCCTGACCTCGTGGATTACCAGGGCCACGAGCACAGCCACCACCCCCAGGCCAGCCAGGTGCATCATGAAGGAAGACATCGTCGCTCTCCTTGAAGTGCAATGATGCACCCATAGTCCCACTTGGAAGGCCTTTCGGCAAATGGAGACAGCCCGCACCTTGCGGGCTTTTTTGTGATCGAGCCAGCACCTCAGATCTTTAGCAAGCAGCTGGTGTGCTCCAAAGAGGCTCAGGTGATCTCAAAGATGTCGTCATCGGACGATGCTGCGCTCTCGTGGTAGATGTCGTAGAGGTACTGAGGCAGCTCGTCGTATGTGACTTCAGAAGGAATAGCCAAGTCCACAGGACCGCGCTTGCCATCTGCCCCGACCAAATAGCAGCGCCATTGCGCATTGGCGCGCTCGATGGCCAGGATGTCGCCAAACACATTGAACCGGTACTTTTCCATGCTTGCTCCATTACTGAGCATTGCATCCTAGCCGTCCCCTGTGCCTCCCTCAGTCACATCAGCCCAATCGGATGAACAGCCGCCCAAACGATCCGGACTCAACCCATAGCAGAGGCAATAAGTTGACTTCCATTTCACCGGCGCTGTCCGCAATCAGTGTCGCAAGCGGGTAGTCACGCATGACCTGTTGCAATGCATCAATCTCGGGAATCGAGAAAAGTGGCCGTATGTACATTCGTTGCTGCCTCCTTGGTGGACAGCAACCAGTGCCGAGTAGCGGCAGGTATCTGAAAGTCGCCTCGGTGCCTGCACCTTCACAGGAGCGAGGACGCTAAGCAGAACCTTGCGTGTACGGCTGCGGCTAAGTAAGGTGTCCCGATGACACGCATCAACACCACCGAGATTTGGGAGCGCCACGGCTATCGCGTAGAACGCATAGAGCAACCCATGGGAGCTCCCCAACGCAATGTGTACGGGCCCGATGGCGTGCTGCTGATCGAGGACACCGAGTACACCGACGAAATTGAAGCCCTGCGCGATCTCGGATTTATTGAATGACCACTGCCCGCCTTAAGCGGGTTTTCTTTTGCCAGCCACCCTAGAAGTGGCTTTTTTGCACCCGGAAATTTTGAAATGTGAGCGTTTAGCCAGCATCCGGCATGCATATGCCCTCCCCGCGGGGCTAAGCGGGGCCATCAAGAAAGAGCGCGGTACTGAAAAACTGCAACCGGGTGATCGAATTCACCCCCTTTGACCGCATTGCCCTGGCTAAGCTGATTCGTCAGACCGCCAAGGCCAGCGACTATGTGGTGCAGCCATTTACGCAAACTGAGCAGCAGGCCATTCTGGACGCCTGCCGCCAGGACGAATGGCCCATGCTCCAGTTCTGGTTCAACTCAGGACTGCGCCCGGGTGAAATGCAGGCACTGCAGTGGGACAACATCGACCTAGACAGGAAGACCGCGAGGATCGTGCTCAACCAAGTGGCCGGCGTCATCAAGGCACCCAAGACAGAAGCAGGCAAGCGAGACGTCGAGGCGGTCGAGGCATTAAAGCTGCAGCGCGCCATGAGCCAAGCCCGGAACCCCTATCAAATCAGGCATACCTATGCATCAACCCTGCTGACAGCTGGTGCCAATCCCTGGCATGTGACCCAGCAGCTGGGGCATGAGGGTGGAAATGGTCTTTCGGACCTACGGCAAGTTCATCCGAGAGGACTACCAGAAGCCTAAGACGGAACAACGGCTTGTCAGCGGGGAGTGATCGGTGCGAATCATGTGCGAAATCGGTGCGAATTTAACGACACCTTACGACACTTTTGGGCAAGAAAAAACCGCCACACGCCGATGTTCTCAGTGTGTGACGGTGTCTTGGGTGGTGGAGCTGGGGGGAATTGAACCCCCGTCCGTAAGCCTTCGCCGGACAGATCTACATGTTTAGTGCTCTGTTTTAAATCTCGCCATCCAAACCCCGCAGGCACACGCTGCTTGGATAGCCAGCTTCCTTAAATCTTGCCAAATACCAAGAAGCCCGGTACCCAGCCAGCTGATGTGAATTCCCTTGCAGCCGGGAGGTATTGCTACCCCCTTGCCCAGCCCATCAGCGTGCTGTTGCAAGGCTCACCGGATTAAGCGGCGAGTGCGAAACGTTCGTCGTTTGCAGTTAGTTTTGTGAATGGAGATTTACGAGCGTCACTCAAGCTCGACATGCACCGCACCGGTCCCGAACCCACGTCGAAACCAGGACAGCCCCTTGATCGCTATTTTAGCCTCTTCCCAGCAATTTCAAGAGCTCAATCGGAGAATTGATGTGTGCATCTGCGCCCCAATGCGAAGTATCGGCCTTGGAGCCCAGATATCCGTAACAGGCAGCCACGGTTTTCATGCCCGCCGCCAGACCGGCCTGGATGTCACGCTCGTCGTCGCCCACATAAATGCAGCTCTCGGGCGCGATCTGCATGCGTCGCGCGGCCTCGAGCAAAGGAGCGGGATGCGGTTTGGAGTGCGGCGTGGAGTCACCGCTGACCACGGCCGCGGCATTGGCGAACAACGGCATCTGACGCGTCAGCGGATCGGTGAAGCGCATAGACTTGTTGGTCACCACGCCCCAGGCCAAAGAGGCCGACTCCAGGTTGTTGATCAGGTCCGACACACCATCAAAAGCATAGGTGCGATGCGTCATGCATTGCTCGTAGTTGCGGAAGAACTCTTCCCGCATCTCGGCAAAGCCCATGGAATCCGGCGTCATGCCGAAAGCAATCCCGAGCATTCCGCGCGCGCCCGCGCCCGCCATATGCCGGTAGGCATTGAGCGGCAGCGAGGGCATGCCACGGTCGATACGCATCTTGTCCGCAGCAGCACCCAGGTCCGGCGCACTGTCGATCAAGGTGCCATCCAGGTCGAAGAGAACGGCTTTCACATGTGTCCACATGCTGATCACTCCTGCGGGCGGCGTGTCGCCAACATATAGTTGATCGAGGTGTCGCTGCTGAGCCAGTAACGACCGGAGATGGGATTGTGCCCCAGCCCCTTGCTGCCCTGGACATCCAGCCCGGCATCGCGCGCAAAGCGAGCCAGTTCGCTGGGGCGCAGCAGCTTCGTATATTCGTGCGTGCCCTTGGGAATCATCTTGAGCACATATTCGGCCGCCACGATCGCCAGCCCGAATGCCTTGGCATTGCGGTTGATGGTGGAAAAGAACACCCAGCCGCCGGGCTTGACCAGGGCGGCACAGGCATGCACGATGGAAGCCGGGTCGGGCACATGCTCGAGCATCTCCATGCAGGTCACCACGTCGAAGGAAGCCGGCCGCTCCTGGGCCAGCTGCTCGACGCTGACCTCGTGGTACTGGATATTGGGAGTGCCGGTTTCCAGCGCATGCAGCTGTGCCACGCGCAGCGCCTTGGTTGCGAGATCGACACCCATGACCTCCGCGCCCTTGCGTGCCATGGAGTCCGCCAGAATGCCACCGCCACAACCGACGTCCAGCACCCGCTTGCCCTGCAACGGCGCCTGCGCATTGATCCAGTCCAGCCTCAGCGGGTTGATCTGGTGCAGGGGCTTGAATTCACTCTCAGGGTCCCACCAACGGTGAGCCAGGCTTGAGAACTTTTCCAGTTCTGCCGGGTCGGCATTGATCGTGTTGTTCATGCCGCCATTGTCGGCGATTACCAGACCGAATCAGGCATAAAAAAAGCCCCGTTGCCGGGGCTTTCTTGTGTCGCAATCAAAAGATTACTGAGCAGCGCGAGTGCCCACCACTTCGATTTCCACGCGACGGTTCTTGGCGCGGCCAGCAGCAGTCTTGTTGTCTGCCACGGGTTGGCTCTTGCCCTTGCCTTCGGTGTACACGCGGCTCTTTTCGATGCCCTTGGACACCAGATAAGCCTTCACGGCTTCAGCGCGACGCACCGACAGCTTCTGGTTGTAAGCCACGGAACCGATGGAGTCGGTGTGACCCACGGCGATGACCACTTCCAGGTTGATGTCCTTGATCTTGCCGGTCAGGTCGTCCAGCTTGGCCTTGCCTTCGGGCTTCAGCACCGACTTGTCGAAGTCGAAGAAAGCGTCAGCCGAGTAAGTGACCTTGGAAGCCACGGCAGGCTGGGGAGCGGGAGCAGGAGCGGGAGCAACAGCTGCAGCGGGGGCAGGAGCAGCAGCAGCCTTCAGAGCGCCGTCGCAATCGGCAGCGGCCGTTGCGGGCGTCCAGCTAGCATCACGCCAGCACAGTTCGTTCGTGCCGTTCTTCCACACCAGCTCGCTGGTGCCGTTTTGCCAGTTGTCGATAGTCTTGCCACCGTCAGCAGCCTTCACTTGTGCGCCAGCGGCCGTCACGAGGGCAGCAGAGGCAAACAACATCGCCACTTTGTTCAGTTTCTTCATGGTTCTCCTCTTGGGGAAAAAGCCGCAGCAGGGCTGCGAATTTGTGGACGTCATCAGTGACCATCACCAAAAACGTTGAAACGATTGTGCCATACGTAACATGCAAGAGTGTTGTCAACTAGGCACCAACAAGTAGGACAGCTGCGTAATTCCCAAGTTATGTTGCTCTGCTGCCACAGGCCATTCGACCTAAAATGGTTGTTTTCCAGCCGTCAAAGTATCGCTAGACATGACCCAGTTTGCTAAAGAAACTCTGCCCATCAGCCTTGAAGAGGAGATGCGTCGCAGTTATCTCGATTACGCCATGAGCGTGATCGTGGGCCGGGCGCTTCCTGATGCGCGCGATGGCCTCAAGCCCGTGCACCGCCGCGTTCTGTACGCCATGCACGAACTCAATAACGACTGGAACCGGCCCTATAAGAAGTCGGCCCGTATCGTCGGTGACGTGATCGGTAAATATCACCCTCACGGCGACAGCGCGGTCTACGACACCATCGTGCGCATGGCCCAGGACTTCTCGCTGCGCCACATGCTGGTTGACGGCCAGGGCAACTTCGGCTCGGTGGACGGCGACAGCGCCGCCGCCATGCGTTACACGGAAATCCGCCTCTCCAAGATCGCCCACGAAACCCTGGCCGATATCGATAAGGAGACCGTGGACTTCGGCCCCAACTACGACGGCTCCGAGCAGGAACCGCTGGTATTGCCCACGCGCCTGCCCAATCTGCTGGTCAATGGCTCCTCGGGCATTGCGGTGGGCATGGCCACGAATATTCCACCGCACAACCTCAACGAGGTGGTTGACGCCTGCCTGCACATGCTGCAGAACCCTCAGGCCTCGATCGACGAGCTGATGGAGATCATCCCCGCGCCGGACTTCCCGACCGCGGGCATCATCTACGGCATCAACGGCGTCAAAGAAGGCTACCGCACGGGCCGCGGCCGCGTGGTGATGCGCGCCAAATGCCATTTCGAGGACATCGATCGCGGCCAGCGCCAGTCCATCATCGTTGACGAGCTGCCCTACCAGGTCAACAAGAAGACGCTGCAGGAGCGCATGGCCGAGCTGGTGCACGAGAAGAAGATCGAGGGCATCAGCCATATCCAGGACGAATCCGACAAGTCCGGCATGCGCCTGGTGATCGAGCTCAAGCGCGGCGAAGTGCCCGAGGTGGTGCTCAACAACCTGTACAAGCTGACCCAGCTGCAGGACACCTTCGGCATGAATATGGTGGCGCTGGTCAACGGCCAGCCCAAGCTGTGCAACCTCAAGGACCTGATCCAGGTCTTCCTGGAGCACCGCCGCGAAGTGGTGACGCGCCGCACGGTGTTCGAGCTGCGCAAGGCGCGTGACCGCGGCCATGTGCTCGAAGGCCTGGCCGTGGCCCTGGCCAATATCGACGATTTCATCGCCATCATCCGCAACGCCCCCACGCCACCCGTGGCCAAGGCCGCGCTGATGGAAAAGTCCTGGGACAGCAAGCTGGTGCGCGAGATGCTGACCCGCACGCGCGTGGACGGCGGTGTGGTCAATGCCGACGACTACCGTCCCGAAGGCCTGGAGGTCGAATTCGGCATGCAGGGCGACGGCCTGTACCGCCTGTCGGAAACCCAGGCCCAGGAAATCCTGCAAATGCGCCTGCAGCGCCTGACCGGCCTGGAGCAGGACAAAATCGTGGCCGAGTACAAGGACATCATGGCGGTCATCGAAGACCTGCTGGACATCCTGGCCAAGCCCGCGCGCGTCTCCACCATCATCGGCGAAGAGCTGGGCGCCCTGAAGGCCGAGTTCGGCCAGAACAAGAAGGGCGAGCGCCGCTCCACCGTCGAGTACAGCGCGCAAGACCTGTCCACCGAAGACCTGATCACGCCCACCGACATGGTGGTGACGCTCTCGCACACCGGCTATATCAAGAGCCAGCCCTTGAGCGAGTACCGCTCGCAAAAGCGCGGCGGTCGCGGCAAGCAGGCCACGGCCACCAAGGAAGACGACTGGATCGACCAGCTCTTCATCGCCAACACGCACGACTATCTGCTGTGCTTCTCCAACCGCGGCCGCATGTACTGGCTCAAGGTCTGGGAAGTGCCCTCGGGCTCGCGCGGCTCGCGTGGCCGCCCCATCGTCAACATGTTCCCGCTGCAGGACGGCGAGAAGATCAACGTGGTGCTGCCGCTCACGGGCGACAACCGCAGCTTCCCCGAAGATCACTATGTCTTCATGGCCACCAGCATGGGCACCGTCAAGAAGACGGCGCTGACCGAGTTCAGCAACCCGCGCAAGGCCGGCATCATCGCCGTGGGCCTGGACGAAGGCGACTACCTGATCGGCGCGGCGCTGACCGACGGCAAGCATGACGTGATGCTGTTCAGCGACGGCGGCAAGGCCGTGCGCTTCGACGAGAACGATGTGCGCCCCATGGGCCGCAATGCGCGCGGCGTGCGCGGCATGAACATCGAAGAGCATCAGAACGTGATCGCCATGCTGGTCGCCGAGGCCGACGACGGCTCGGGCAACGTGGTGGCCGGCTCGCAAAGCGTGTTGACCGCCACCGAAAACGGCTATGGCAAGCGCACGGCAATCAGCGAATACACGCGCCACGGCCGCGGCACCAAGGGCATGATTGCGATCCAGCAGTCCGAGCGCAACGGCAAGGTGGTCGCTGCCACCCTGGTGGCGCCCGAGGACGAGATCATGCTGATCACCGATACCGGCGTGCTGGTGCGCACCCGCGTCGCCGAAATCCGCGAGCTGGGCCGCGCCACGCAGGGCGTGACGCTGATCAACCTGGACGCAGGCGCCAAGCTCATCGGTCTGCAGCGCATCGTGGAAAACGATGCGAACGACAGCGCGGACGGCGGTGACGGCGCCGAAGGCGAACCAGCCGCCGGCGACACGGCCGAAGATTCCGGCAACGCCGCATAAGCCACACACCAAGTCGTCACGGGGCCGCCCGTGACGCATTTTTTGATAGTTGAAAGCGCAGGCTCTGCAAGCGCTTTCATATGTTTTGAGCGTAAATCCGATGAACCGCCCCTACAACTTCTCCGCCGGCCCCGCCGCCATCCCTGAAGAAGTGCTGCAGCAAGCTGCGGCCGAAATGCTCGACTGGCATGGCTCCGGCATGGGCGTGATGGAGATGAGCCACCGCGGCAAGGAGTTCATCAGCATTTACGAGGCCGCCGAAGCCGATCTGCGCGAGCTGCTGGCCGTGCCCGCCCACTTCAAGATCCTGTTCATGCAGGGCGGCGGCATTGCCGAGAACGCCATCGTGCCGCTGAATCTGTCGCGCGCCGGCGTGGTGGACTTTGTGGTCACCGGCAGCTGGAGCCAGAAATCGGCCAAGGAAGCCGGCAAGTACGCCAGCGATGCCCATGTGGCCGCGACAGCCAAGGACAGCGACTACACCACGATCCCCGCCGCCAGCAGCTGGCAGTTGAGCCGTGGAGCCAGCTATGTGCATATCTGCAGCAACGAGACCATCCACGGCGTGGAGTTCCACGAGCTGCCCGACCTCAAGGCCCTGGGCTCGGACGCGCCGCTGGTCATCGATTTTTCCTCGCACGTGGCCTCGCGCTCCATCGACTGGAGCCGCGTGGGCCTGGCTTTTGGCGGTGCCCAGAAGAACATCGGCCCCGCAGGCCTGACCATCGTCATCGTGCGCGAGGATCTGCTGGGCCATGCCCTGCCCATCTGCCCCAGCGCCTTCGACTATCGTGTCGTGGCCGACAACGGCAGCATGTACAACACGCCGCCGACCTGGGGCATTTACATGGCGAGCCTGACCTTCCAGTGGCTCAAGCGCCAGACCGAAGGCAGCCTGACAGGCGTGGCCGCCATGGAGGCGCGCAATATCGCCAAGGCCCAGCTGTTCTACGACTATGTGGACCGGTCCTCGTTCTATGTGAACAAGGTCGCCGAAAACTGCCGCTCGCGCATGAACATCCCGTTCTTCCTGCGCGACGAGTCGCGCAACGACGCCTTCTTGGCCGGCGCCAAGCAGGCCGGCCTGCTGCAGCTCAAGGGCCACAAGTCCGTGGGCGGCATGCGTGCCAGCATCTACAACGCCATGCCCCTGGCCGGCGTGCAGGCGCTGATCGCCTATATGCAGGACTTCGAGCAGCGCCAGGCCTGAGCCCCGCCAGTCACCCTATAAGAGATGAGCTGCCAGCGCCTGATCTGCAAGTACTTCACCAAGGTTTTGGTTTGAAGTCGTCACTGGACAAGCGCCAGCAGCTACGAAATTTGAGGAATTCATGAGCCAAGAACCCCAAGCCAGCCCCGAGCTGCTGACGCTACGCAATCAGATCGACTCGCTGGACCGCCAGTTGCTGGAACTGGTCAACCAGCGCGCCCGCGTGGCCGAACAGGTGGGTGAGCTCAAGAAACTGGAAGGCTCGGCCTTCTTCCGCCCGGACCGCGTGGCCCAGGTCATCGAGAAGATCAAGTCCAACAATCCCGGCCCGCTCAAGGGCGCGCATGTGGCCGCCATCTGGCGCGAAATCATGTCCGCCTGCCTAGCGCTGGAATCTCCGCAGCGCGTGGCCGTGCTCGGCCCGGCCGGCACCTTCTGCGAAGAAGCAGCCATCCAGTACTTCGGCGGCGCGGCCGATCTGATGTACTGCAACAGCTTCGAGGAAGTCTTCCACGCCACGGCCGCGGGCAGCGCCCAGTATGGTGTGGTCGGCGTGGAGAACTCCAACGAAGGCGTGGTCACGCGCTCGCTGGACATGTTCCTGCACACGCCCTGCCATGTGGTCGGCGAGGTCAGCATGCTGATCCGCCACAACCTCATGCGCACCAGCAACTCGCTGGACGGCGTGGAGGTCGTGGCCGCCCACCCCCAGGCTCTGGCCCAGTGCCAGGGCTGGCTGTCCAAGCATCTGCCGCATGCCGAGCGCCGCCCCGTGGAAAGCAATGCCGAAGGCGCACGCCTGGCGGCCCTGCACCCCAACTGGGCCGGCATCGCCAGCGAACGCGCGGCCCAGCAGTTCGGCCTGCACATCGTCAGCCATGCGATTCAGGACGACGCCTACAACCGCACGCGCTTTGCCGTGATCTGCCTGCCGCACACGCTGGCCACGACCCCCCCCAGCGGCCACGACTGCACCAGCCTGGTCATCTCCGTGCCCAACAAGGCCGGCGCCGTGCACGATCTGCTGGTACCGCTCAAGAAGCATGGCGTCTCCATGACGCGCTTCGAGTCGCGCCCCGCGCGCACCGGTCAGTGGGAGTACTACTTCTACATCGATATCGAGGGTCACCCGGCCCAGGCCAATGTGGCCGCGGCACTGGACGAACTGCGCGGCCTGTGCGCGTTCTACAAGGTACTGGGTACCTACCCGGTGGCCAAGTGATGGCGGATCAGGAATTGCAGCCCTTCGAGCAGCTGGGCCTGATTGGCTGCGGCCTCATGGGTGGCTCGTTTGCCCTGGCACTCAAGCAGGCCGGTCTGGTCAAGCGTGTGGTCGGCTACAGCAAATCGCCTTCGACCACCGAACGCGCGCGCCAGCTCGGCGTGATCGATGTGGAAGCCCCCTCCGCCCTGCTGGCCGCGGCCGGCGCCGACCTGGTGCTGCTGGCCGTGCCGGTGGCCGCCACCGAAGCCACGCTCAAATCCATCAAGCATCTGGTCACGCCCCAGATGATGATCATGGACGTGGGCTCGACCAAGGTCGATGTGGTGCAGGCCGCACGCTCGGCGCTGCGCGACCAGATCGGCAGCTTTGTGCCCGCCCACCCCATCACCGGCAAGGAAGTGGCCGGCGTCGAGCATGCCGACGTCAATCTCTACCAGGGCGCCCAGGTCATCCTGACGCCCACCGAGCGCACGCTGACCGCGCATCTGGCCAGAGCCCAGACGCTGTGGCAGGCCCTGGGCTGCAATGTCAAGGCCATGTCGCCCGAGGCGCACGACGGTGCGCTCGCCACCGTCAGCCACCTGCCCCACCTGCTGGCGTTTGCGATGATGCAGAGCGTGCTGGGCCAGCCCAATGCCGACGAGATGCTGTCGCTGGCCGGCCCCGGGTTTCGCGACTTCACGCGCATAGGCGCGGGCGACCCCAAGCTCTGGCGCGATGTGCTGCTGGCCAATCGAGAGCAGGTGCTGGCCCAGTCGCGCCAGTTCCGCCAGGCACTGGAGCAGCTCGAAGGGCTGATGCAGGCCAATGACGGACAAGGTCTGCAGGACCGGCTGACCCTGGCCAGTGCCGCGCGTGCCGACTGGAGCATGGGCGGTAAACGCAGCCCCAAAGTCTGAGGTTTTCACCTTGGAACCCAGGCAGGACAATGGCCATTAGCCATCAAGCGCCAATGCCCTGCCCTTTTTAATCTCGCTGGATCGCGTCATGTTCACCACCGAATTTCTGGATCTGCCCGCACTGGACTCCGCCCATGGCTGCGTCAGTCTGCCGGGCTCCAAGAGCATCTCCAATCGCGTGCTGCTGCTGGCCGCGCTGAGCCAGGGCACGACCACCATCCACGACCTGCTGGATTCGGACGACACGCAGGTCATGCTGGCCGCGCTCAAGCAACTGGGCTGCAAGATCAAGCCAGACAGCGTCACGCCCGGCCAGGCCATAGCCGTCACGGGCATCGGCGGCCAGTTGCCGGGCGGCACCTCGGCCACCCTGTTCCTGGGCAACGCGGGCACGGCCATGCGCCCGCTGACCGCGGCCCTGGCCTTGCTGGGCGGCAACTTCGAGATGACGGGCGTGCCGCGCATGTACGAGCGCCCCATCGGCGACCTCGTCGACGCGCTGCGCCAGCTGGGCTGCCGCATCGACTATCTGCGCGATCAAGGCTTTCCGCCGCTCAAGATCGGCGCGCCCGATTTCAGCCAGTTCAGCAGCCTGCCCATTCAGGTGCGCGGCGATGTCTCCAGCCAGTTCCTGACCTCACTGCTGATGGCCCTGCCCTTGCTGGCCAAGGACCGCGACGTCACCATCGAAGTCGTGGGCGAGCTGATCTCCAAGCCCTATATCCACATCACGCTGGAGCTGCTGACCCGCTTCGGCATCGAAGTGCGGAACGACAACTGGCAGCGCTTTGTGATTCCCGCAGGTAGCCGCTATCGGTCGCCCGGCGCCATCCATGTGGAAGCCGATGCATCGTCTGCCAGCTACTTCATCGCCCTGGGCGCGATCGCCACAGGTGCAGCCGACGAGGCCGATGCCGACAACGCTGCCGAGCCCAAGAGCATCCGCATTCTGGGCGTGGGCCGGGACTCGATTCAAGGCGATATCCGCTTTATCGAGGCCGCCCAGGCCATGGGCGCCCAGGTCGAAAACGGCCCCAACTGGCTGCAGGTCTCGCGCGGCAGCTGGCCGCTCAAGGCCATAGACCTGGACTGCAACCATATTCCCGATGCGGCCATGACGCTGGGCGTGATGGCGCTCTACGCCGATGGCGTGACCACGCTGCGCAATATCGCCAGCTGGCGCGTCAAGGAAACCGACCGCATCGCGGCCATGGCGACGGAGCTGCGCAAGCTCGGCGCCACGGTGGAGGAAGGTGCGGATTTCATCCGCATCACCCCCCCGGCCGCCAGGGCCGACTGGAAAGCCGCCAGCATCCACACCTATGACGACCACCGCGTCGCCATGTGCTTCTCCCTGGCCGCCTTCAACCCGGCCAAGCTGCCGCTGCGCATAGAAGATCCCAAGTGCGTGGCCAAGACCTTCCCCGACTATTTCGAGACCCTGTTCTCGGTCTGCCAGAGCGCCTGCCAGCAGATTCCCGTGATCTGCATCGACGGCCCCACGGCCTCGGGCAAGGGCACGATCGCCGCGGCCGTGGCCGAGGCCCTGGGCTACCACCTGCTGGACTCGGGCGCGCTCTACCGCATCACCGGCCTGGCCGCATCGCGTGCGGGCCTGGAGCTCGACGAAGCTAATGAAGAGACGATTGCGGAGATGGCGCTGGACCTGCCGGTGCGCTTTGGCGCCGACCAGCGCGTGTGGCTGGGCGACGAAGACATCAGTCTGGCCATACGCACCGAGCAGGCCGGCATGAACGCCTCGCGCGTGTCGGCACTGCCGGCCGTGCGCGCCGCGCTGGTGGACCTGCAGCTGTCCTTCCAGCAGCTGCCAGGCCTGGTGGCCGACGGCCGCGACATGGGCACGGTGATCTTTCCCCACGCTCCGCTCAAGGTCTATTTGTGGGCCTCCGCCCAATGCCGCGCCGAGCGCCGATATAAACAATTGATTTCCAAAGGGATTTCAGCTAATATATCCACCCTTTTGGCAGACCTTGAGGCGCGTGACGCGCGCGACATGCAGCGCGCTACCGCACCGCTCAAGCCCGCCGAGGATTCTCTGCAACTCGACAGCTCCGAGATGACCATTGAAGAAGTGGTCGTCCAGGTGCTGACGTGGTGGCAGGAACGCCAGCCGTTTGGCCGCGCTTGATTTATCAGGCGCAGCCCCGCAGCTGACTTGTTGGCCCTTGAAGTCAGGCTTTTGCAGATCGCGAGCCGGCAGCAAGGTTGTTAACCTTTAACCCCGTGGGCCTCAAAACCCGCAACCCTCCGCATTCAGTCATAAAAACGGTGGCGATGGTGCTGCCGGAAACCTGTTTGCGGTCAAGGAACTACATGTCTGAATCTTTTGCCGCCCTTTTTGAAGAGTCGTTGACACGCACCGAAATGCGTCCTGGCGAAGTTATCACCGCTGAAGTCGTGCGCGTTGAGCACAACTTCGTGGTGGTGAACGCTGGCCTGAAGTCGGAAGCCTATGTGCCTCTCGACGAGTTCAAGAACGACCAGGGCGAAGTCGAAGTCCAAGTGGGCGACTTCGTGTCCGTGGCCATCGGCTCCATCGAAAACGGCTACGGCGACACCATCCTGTCGCGCGACACCGCCAAGCGTCTGGCTTCCTGGCTGTCGCTGGAAAAGGCTCTGGAGTCTGGCGAATTCGTGACCGGCACCACTTCCGGCAAGGTCAAGGGCGGCCTGACCGTTCTGGTCAACGGCATCCGCGCATTCCTGCCTGGTTCGCTGATCGACACACGTCCTATCAAGGACCTGACTCCCTACGAAAACAAGACCATGGAATTCAAGGTCATCAAGCTGGACCGCAAGCGCAACAACGTTGTGCTGTCGCGTCGCGCTGTGGTGGAAGCCTCCATGGGCGAAGAGCGCGCCAAGCTGATGGAAACCCTGAAGGAAGGCGCTATCGTTCAGGGCGTGGTCAAGAACATCACTGAATACGGTGCGTTCGTGGACCTGGGCGGCATCGACGGCCTGCTGCACATCACCGACATGGCATGGCGCCGCGTGCGTCACCCCTCGGAAGTGGTGACTGCCGGCCAGGAAATCACGGCCAAGATCCTGAAGTTCGACACCGAGAAGAACCGCGTGTCCCTGGGCCTGAAGCAGATGGGCGACGATCCCTGGATGGGCGTGGCTCGCCGCTACCCCTCCGGCACCCGCCTGTTCGGCAAGGTCACCAACATTGCCGACTACGGCGCTTTCGTGGAACTGGAACCCGGCATCGAAGGCCTGGTGCACGTTTCCGAAATGGACTGGACCAACAAGAACATTGCTCCCACCAAGCTCGTGTCCCTGGGCGACGAAGTGGAAGTCATGGTTCTGGAAATCGACGAAGACAAGCGTCGCATCTCCCTGGGCATGAAGCAGTGCAAGGCTAACCCTTGGCAAGAATTCGCCCAGAACACCAAGCGCGGCGACCGCGTGAAGGGTCCGATCAAGTCCATCACCGACTTCGGCGTGTTCGTGGGTCTGGCTGCCGGTATCGACGGCCTGGTGCACCTGTCCGACCTGTCTTGGAACGAAGCCGGCGAAGCCGCCGTGCGCAACTACAAGAAGGGCCAGGAAGTCGAAGCCATCGTGCTGGCCGTGGACGTCGAGCGCGAGCGCATCTCCCTGGGCATCAAGCAACTGGACAGCGATCCCTTCACGACCTTCGTGACCGTGAACGACAAGGGCCAGATCGTGACCGGCAAGGTCAAGACCGTGGACGCCAAGGGCGCTGAAATCGACCTGGGCGAAGACATCGTTGGCTACCTGCGCGCTTCCGAAATCTCGCAAGACCGCGTGGAAGACGCTCGCTCGGTGCTGAAGGAAGGCGACGAAGTGACGGCCGTGGTGGTGAACGTGGATCGCAAGAGCCGCAACATCCAGCTGTCCATCAAGCAAAAGGACCACGCCGAACAGCAAGAAGCCATGGCTTCCCTGTCCGCCCAGTCCTCCAAGGAAAACGCCGGCACCACCAGCCTGGGTGCTCTGCTGCGCGCCAAGCTGGACGCCGACAAGTAATCAACGTCAGCAGGTCGGTCGGCTCGCCTGACTGACCGCTACGCGTCAAAAACAACGGGCGCCCTGTGCGCCCGTTGTTGTTTCCAACCTAGTTTCCGCCATCCGATGACCCGATCCGATCTCGTCGAAGAACTTGCTGCCCGATTTGGCCAACTCAACCAACGCGATGCCGAGCAGGCCGTCAAGTCCATTCTGGATGCCGTCAGCGATGCCCTGGTGCGCGGTCACCGCATCGAGATCCGTGGCTTTGGCAGCTTTGCCATCAATCACCGCCCGCCTCGCATAGGCCGCAACCCACGCAGCGGAGAATCCGTTCAGGTGCCCTCCAAGCGCGTACCCCATTTCAAGCCCGGCAAGGCCTTGCGCGAAGCCGTGGACAATCTCAAGACCGACACGCCCCCCACGCAGGACCAGGCTGCCTGAGCTGCACCCGCCGCCTTTTGCGCCGATTTGCCGACCGAGGCATGGGCTGGCCTAAAATCTTTCCCGTCACACAAGGGAAAGCATGAAATACCTGCTGTGGCTGCTCAAGGCAGCCATTTTTTTCACTCTGTTTGCGTTCGCACTCAACAACCAGCAAGACGCCACCGTGCACTTTTTCTTCGGCACGGCATGGACGGCGCCTCTGGTGCTGGTGGTGCTGACGGCTTTTGCGCTGGGCCTGTTCATCGGCGTGCTGGGCATGGTGCCACGGTGGCTGAAGCACCGTGCCGCGGCCCGCGAGGCGCGTGCGGCCAAGGCCCGCCAGGCCGAAGCTGCCGACAGCAGCGCAGCAGCGCCGGTGGCCGCCGCCCCGGCTCCGACCTCTCCGATCATTGTGCCGAGCGACGTGCATGGAATTTAATCTGACCTGGATCCTGCTGGGCCTGCCCATGGCTTTTGTGCTGGGCTGGCTGGCCTCCCGCTGGGACTTGCGCCAGGTGCGCGCCGACAACCGCCAGGCGCCCAAGGCCTATTTCAAGGGACTGAACTTTCTGCTCAACGAGCAGCAGGACAAGGCCATCGACGCCTTCATCGAGGCCGTGCAGAACGACCCCGACACCACCGAGCTGCACTTTGCGCTGGGCAATCTGTTCCGCCGCCGCGGCGAATACAACCGTGCGGTGCGCGTGCACGAGCATCTGCTCAGCCGCGCAGACCTCTCGCGGCCGGACCGCGACCGCGCCCAGCACGCGCTGGCGCAGGACTTTCTCAAGGCCGGACTGCTGGACCGCGCCGAGGAATCGCTGCACCGCCTTGAAGGCACGCAATACGAAGCCGAGGCGCGCCTGGCCCTGCTGGCCATCTACGAGCGCTCCCGCGACTGGACTCAGGCGGCCAGCATTGCCCGCAAGATGCAGGCCGCAGACCAGGGGGACTTCAGCGCCCGCCTGGCTCACTATCTGTGCGAGGACGCGCAAGCGCAGATCGCCCACGGCCAGCTCGACACGGCCGGCAGCCGGCTGCAGCAGGCTCTGGAGACCGCTCCCCACGCTCCGCGTCCACGCCTGGAGCTGGCCCAGTTGCAGCACCGCCAGGGGCAATCGGCCCAGGCTTTGCAGACCTTGCAGCAGCTGGCGGCGCAAAGCCCGGCCGCCCTGCCCCTGGCCGCCAGCCTGCTGGTCGAAACGGCGGTCGCCAGCGGCGAGATCGCCGCGGTCCAGGCCCTGCTCGCCCACCACTATGCGCAAGCGCCATCCCTGGACCTGCTGCAGGCCCAGGTGGCACTGGACAAGAAAAGCGGCGACGCCGAGGCCGCCGGCCGCGCGCGCCTGGTGCAGCACCTCGAGCATGAGCCCTCGCTGGTCGCGGCCGCCCAGTGGCTGGCGGGCGAAACCCTGACCGAAGAGCAATACCATGGCGCGGTGCAAAAAGCGCTGGACCACGCCGCCAAGCCTCTGACACGCTATCGCTGCGCGGCCTGCGGCTTCGAGGCCCGCACGCATTTCTGGCACTGCCCCGGCTGCCAGAGCTGGGACAGCTATCCGGCCCGCAGGGTGGAAGAGCTTTAGACCGACCCCTGAATCAAAAAGAGCGTCCCCGGACGCTCTTTTTTGTGTCACGCTGCCTCGCTAATGCGGCTCCCACTCCGCGCCGGGCATGTCTTCGCGCCCTATCAGCCAGGGCAGGCGCGACGAGGCCCCGACCATGGCCCCCACCCCCCAGAACAGCACCGAGACCCCGACCACGGCGCCTATCGAGCCGAACAGCACCGGCATCACCACGCTGGAGCCGTTGATGGCCATCATGCGCAGGCCCAGAGCCTCGCCGTGGCGGTCCGCGGGCGTGATCTGGTGGATCATGCTCATCACCATGGGCTGGACCGAGCCCAGCACCAGGCCCAGCAAGACCGAGCAGCCACCCATGCTCCAGGCATCGGGCATCAGCGGATAGAGCAGAAACAGCACGCATGCGCCCAGCATGGCCCCCATCACCACCACCCACTCGCTCAGATGCCGCGTCAGCACGGGCATGAGCAGGCGGATGACGGCAGCCGCAATCGCAAAAGCGCCAAGAATGCTGCCGATGACCGAAGCCGGCAGGCCGCGCTCATGCCCCAGGATGGGCACCACGAAGGTGTGCACATCCCAGCAGGACGACAAGGCCCAGTTCAGCAGCAACAAGCGCCTGAAGCCCTGGTTCTGCAGCAGATCCCAGGCCGCGCTCTGCTTGCCGCCGGGCGAGGTCTCGGGCGACGGCAATTCCTGCACCGTGCGCGCCCAGAACCAGGCCGCCACGGGCAGCAGGGCCAGCAGCAGAAAGGCCGCCCTGAAGCCGGTCAGGCTGGCCTCCTGCCCGCCCGCATAGTCGATCAGCAGGCCCGCGAAAAACGGCCCGAGAAAATTGGAGACCGCCGGACCTATGGCCAGCCAGCTGAAGACCTTGCGCAACTCCTCCTTGCTGTGGGCCGATCGGCCCACATGGCGCTGCAGCGCGATGATGGCCGCGCCCGCGGCACCGCCCGTCAGCAGCGCGCCCAGACAAAGCGCCGCATAGCTGGGAAAGAGCACGGCCACACCGGCGCCGCAGGATGCCGCGATGACGCTCAGCAACAAGGGCTTTTTCAGACCGTGGCGGTCCGCATAGCGGCCCGCGGGCAGCGAGAGAAAGACCTGGGTCAGCGCAAACAGCGCCAGCAGCATGCCCACCGCTGCCGCGCTATAGCCCTGCTTGAGCGCCAGCAAGGGCGTTGCCATGCGCATGCCCGTCATGCAGGCGTGAATCGAAATCTGGGCGAGTATGAGTCGCAGCAGCGCCGCGTTCATTCCTCTTCATCCTCGGGCTGAGCCACGGCCGGAAACAGCGGCAGGCCGCCGGCCTCTCCGTCGGGCTGAGGCAAGGCCTGGACATTGCGCAGATGGCGCTGAATCGCGCGCGTGCGCACCCCGACCTGATCGAATTTGCGCGCGGCCGCATCGATGGACTTGCGCGTGGCCTCGACCACCTCGCCGAACTTGGCAAACTCGGTCTTGACCTGGCCCAGCACGCCCCAGACTTCGGACGAACGCTTTTCTATCGCCAGCGTCTTGAAACCCATCTGCAGGCTGCTGAGCATGGCTGCCAGATTCGCCGGTCCGGTGACCACGATGCGGCTCTCGTTCTGCAGCGCCTCCACCAGACCCGGGCGGCGCAGCACCTCGGCAAACAGGCCTTCGGTGGGCAGATACATCACGGCAAAGTCCGTGGTGTGCGGCGGAGCGATGTACTTGCTGGCGATCTTCTTGGCCTCGGCGCGGATGGAGCTCTCGAAGGCATTGCCGGCCGCGGCGATGCCCGCGCGGTCCGCGCTGTCCTGCGCATCCTGCAGGCGCTGGTAGTGCTCCACCGGGTATTTGGCATCTATGGGCAGCCAGACCGGCTGCTCGTCGTTGCGGCCCGGCAGGCGAATCGCGAACTCCACCAGCTCGTCGCTGCCCGGCACGGTCTTGACGTTGCGCGCGTACTGCTCGGGCGTGAGCACATTGTCGATGATGGAGCCCAGCTGCAGCTCGCCCCAGGTGCCGCGCGACTTCACATTGGTCATCACGCGCTTGAGGTCCCCCACGCTGCCGGCCAGGGTCTGCATCTCGCCCAGGCCCTTGTGCACCTGCTCCAGCCGGTCGCTGACCAGCTTGAAGGACTCGCCCAGGCGCTGCTCCAGCGTGGCATGGAGTTTCTCGTCCACGGTGCGGCGCATTTCCTCGAGCTTGGCGGCGTTGTCGCTCTGGATGGTGGCCAGGCGCTCGTTGAGCGTGCCGCGCAGCTGCTCGGCCGTGGTCTGCTGGCCCTGGGCCAGAGCGCCCAGCTGCTGGCTCACCGCGTCCTGCAGCACGGCAAACTGATGGCGCAGCTGCTCGCCGTGGCCGCCGAGCTGGTCCTTGAGCGCCGCGCCCATGCTGGTGCTCATATGGCTGAGCTGCTGCTGGATGTCGCCCTTGAGCGAATCCAGCGTGCCGCGCGTGGTTTCGGCCAGGGCCTCGAACCGCTGCTGCACATGGACCGTCTGCTCGGCACTGCTTTGCGCCAGCGCGGCGCGCGCCTGCTGGCTGTCCGCGGTCAGGCGCGTGGCCAGCTGCGCGACTTCTTCACGAAACGCGGCCAGCGCCGCGCCCTGCTCGCGCCTTGCGGCCTGCGCATCCTGCTGGGCCTGGGCCAGCTGGGTCTGCACCTGCAGCGTGACCCGATCCAGGGCGCCATCGCTTTTGGCCACCGTCATCTGCGTGGTCTGGCTGCTGCGCTCGAGCTGCTGCAGCCTCAGGTCCAGCGCCTGCATGCCCTGCAGCAGCTGGGCCTGCAGGCGCATGGACTCGGGCCCGAATGCGGCTTGCAGCTGACGGTGCAGACCGAGCAGCCACCACAGCAGCACCAGCAGCAAGACCACGACCAAGGCGACCGCTGCCGCCAATCCAAGCCCCCAGGTAGTCACCGTTCAGCCAGCCTTTCACACTCTTGTTTTCATAGCTGATAGCGCTTGCAGAGTAAGCGCTATCAGCCATTTCCCCGATTCTTCATGCACCTCACGGCCCGATGGGCGGCGCGGTGGCACAAGCTTGATGCGCGCCGAAGTTTGCAGACACTTGCGCGCTCGCAAATTATCGGTGCTGCAAGGCCGGGCAAAAGCAAGCGGATCAAAACAGATGCTGCGGGCTGTGCAATTGGCGACAGTGAAACGCCAGGCCTCAGGCGTTGGGGCCCACCTGCTGGGCGATGGCCATGGCGAACCTGCCGCCGCCCACGGACCAGTCGGAGTAATCGTTCTCGTGCGTGAAGATGAACACGTCGTTGGGCGCCACACCCGCATTCTTTTCCAGGTTGGCGGCGATATTCGCGTACAGGGCGCGCTTCATGGCATCGCTGCGACCGCGGCGCATGGTGATCTCGACCACCACCACGCGTTCCGAGCGCTGGTAGCCGTTGAAAGTGCGGCTGAAGAAGAACTTCTGCTCGTCATAGTCGTCAACCATATTGAACAGCTCATCGGCCGGCATGCCTATGCCGTCGATCAGGGCCTGATGAATACCGTTGACGATGGCCTGGCGCTGGGCGGCCGTGGTGTCCTTGTGGACGCTGGTGCGGATAAAAGGCATTGCTGTCTCGCTTGAAATAGAAAAAGCCCGCCGTGCGCTCAAGCGCCGGGCGGGCAGAAATTATCAAAGCCGAAAAAGCACTCAGATCACGCATCCGCCCTCAAACTGATGTGACGAGAGCCGACCTAATGAAAACGCATCAGGCAAGCCGATTGACGGGCGTCAGCGCCCCCTTGCCCGCGAAGAAGGAGATCAGATTGTCGGCCGCCAGGCCCGCCATGGCCGATCGCGTGCCCTGGGTGGCGCTGGCGATATGGGGCGTCAGCACCACATTGGGCACGGTGAGCAGATCCGGATGCACGACAGGCTCGCCCTCGAACACATCGAGGCCCGCCGCCGCAATGCGCCGCTCGCGCAGCGCCCGCGCCAGGGCCGCGTCGTCCACGATGCCGCCACGTGCGATATTGATCAGCGTGGCCGTGGGCTTCATCTGGGCCAGCTCGGCTTCGCCTATGGTGTGATGGTTCTCCTGGGTGAAGGGCAGCACCAGCATCACATGGTCTGCGCTGCTCAGCAGTTCTTGCTTGCCCACATAACGCGCCTGGCATTCGGCTTCCAGCGCGGCATCCAGACGCGAGCGGTTGTGGTAGATGACCTTCATGCCGAAACCATGGGCGCCGCGTCTGGCGATGGCCTGGCCTATGCGGCCCATGCCGATGATGCCCAGCGTGGAGCCATGCACCTCGGCACCCGCAAACAGGTCGTAGCGCCAGTCCTTCCATTGGCCGGCACGCAGATAGTGCTCGCTCTCGCAGATGCGCCGGGCCGTGGCCATGAGCAGCGCAAAGCCGAAGTCCGCCGTGGTTTCCGTCAGCACATCGGGGGCGTTCGTGCCCTGCACGCCGGCGGTCGTCATCGCCGGCACATCGAAGTTGTTGTAGCCCACGGCCATATTGGCCACGATGCGCAGCTGCGGGCAGGCCGACAGCAGCGCCGCATCGATGCGCTGCGAGCCCGTGGTCAGCACGCCGTCCTTGCCCTGCAACTGCTGCGCCAGCTCCTGGGGCGACCAGACCACATCCTCCTGATTGGACTGGACGTCAAAGTGCTGCTGCAGGCGCTCTACCACTTCGGGCGAAATGGCCCGGGCAATCAGAATACGGGGCTTGCTGTGCATATCGTTCTCTCCTTGGTATGGGGCGCGGTAGTCATCCACGGTTCCGAGCGCATGCCGGCAGGCCTGCCAGGGCCGCCGCGCAGCGGCTCAGGGGTGGTCTCATTTTCAGAACCAGATCAGCGTGATGGCGATCAGCAGCGGCACCAGAATGCCGAGCGACCAGAGCATGTAGCCGAAAAAGCCCGGCATCCGGACTCCGCGGTCCTCGGCAATCGCCTTGACCATGAGATTGGGCGCGTTGCCGATATAGGTGTTGGCCCCCATGAACACGGCGCCTGCCGAAATCGCGGTCAGGGTCAGCGCCATCTCCGTCATCAGATGCGCAGGCTCGCCGCCGGCCGTATTGAAGAACACCAGATAGGTCGGGGCATTATCGAGGAAGGAGGAAAGCAGTCCCGTCGCCCAGAAGTACATGGCCGGATTGGGCGTGCCGTCGGCATGGGTGACCGCTCGCACCACGGCACCGAACGGGCCGTCAACACCGGCCTTGAGCATGGCGATGACCGGGATGATGGTCAGGAAGATGCCCGCAAACAGCTTGGCCACCTCCTGCATGGGGCCCCAGCCGAATTCGTTGGCCTCGTGCACGCTCCTGGGCGTGAGCTTGAGCGACAGCAGCGCCACCGCAATCAGGCCCGCATCGCGCAGCAGCCCCGGCAGGCCCAGGTGTACGCCGGCCAGCTCCAGGCCAGCGGGCGTGCGCCAGATGCCGCTGATCAGCACCAGCGCCACGACCACGGCCAGCAGCGCAAAGTTCACACCGCCCTCAAAGCCCAGGCGGCTTTGCGCTCCGGTCGCGTCCAGACTGGGCGTGGGGTCCGGCAGCTCGGTCTCGCCGGACTGCCCCATCAGGCGCCGGTCCAGCACATAGAAGATGGCCAGCAGCGCCAGCGTGAGGAACAGCATGGGCCCCCAGACATGGCGCACGGTCCAGAAGAAGTCCACGCCCTTCAGAAAGCCCAGAAACAGCGGTGGATCGCCCAACGGGGTAAGCGCACCGCCGGCGTTGGAGACGATGAAGATAAAGAACACCACCACATGGGCCTGATGGCGGCGGTTGTCATTGGCACGCAGCAAGGGGCGGATCAGCAGCATGGAAGCGCCCGTGGTCCCCATGAAGCTGGCCAGCACCGCGCCTATGGCCAGAATCGCGGTGTTCAGGGCCGGCGAGCCGCTCAGATTGCCGCGTACATAGATGCCGCCAGCCACCGTATACAGGGCAGTGAGCAGGATCACGAACGGCAGGTACTCGCCCAGCAGCGCATGCAGCAGGTTGGAGGCCGCCGCATCGAAGCCAAAGAACAGCGCGAACGGCAGCAGAAACGTCAGGGCCCAGCCCGCCGTCACCTTGCCGAAGTGGTGATGCCAGAAGTGGGGCGCAAACAGCGGCACCAGGGCTATCGACAGCAGCATGCCCACAAACGGCATGCCCCAGGCCACGGACATCGCCGCGCCATCCATTTGCGCGGCCTGCGCGCTGCCCACGGCCAGAGCCATGGCCGCAGCTGCCGCGGCCTTGATCCTCGATTGATTGCTGTTCAAGGGCTTGCCTCCGTCGTCCTTGCTGAGAAGCAGGTCTGGCCTGCTCTTTCTTTTGTGTCTTGGATATTCAGGCCGCTGTCGCGGCCACAGGCGCGACATCGAAGACCTGGCGCAGATAGGCCAGATATTTTTCGTCGTCGCACATGCTCTTGCCCGGCGTGTCCGAGAGCTTGGCCACGGGCTGGCCGTTGCAGCGTGTCATCTTGATCACGATCTGCAGCGGCACATGCTCGGGCGGGCTGCCCAGATCATTGGTCAGATTCGTGCCTATGCCGAAAGCCAGCTTGCAACGGCCGTTGAAGCGCTGGAACAGCTCTATCGTCTTCGGCACCGTGAGGCCGTCGCTGAAGATCAGCACCTTGGTCAGCGGGTCGATCTTGTTGGCCTTGTAGTGGGCGATCAGGCGCTCGCCCCAGTCGAACGGATCGCCGCTGTCATGGCGCGCGCCGTCGAACAGCTTGCAGAAGTACAGATCGAAGTCGCGCAAAAAGGCCGACATGCCGTAGACGTCGGACAGCGCAATCCCCAGATCGCCGCGGTACTCGCGCGCCCAGGATTCGAAGCCGAAGATCTGGCTGTCGCGCAGGCGCGGGCCCAGCGACTGGCAGGCCTGCAGATACTCGTGGGCCAGCGTGCCCAGCGGAATCAGGCCCAGCTTCATCGCATACAGCACATTGCTGGTGCCCGCCAGCTGGCCGGGCTTGCGCTCCGGGCCTTCATGCCCGAGCCTGGCGCAGAGCACGCGCAGCACCTCTTCATGCCAGGCCTTGGAAAAGCGCCGGCGCGTGCCGTAATCGGCAATCTTGAGCGGCTCCAGCCCCGGCTGCTGCAGCAGCGCGATCTTCTCCTCCAGGCGCTTGCGCCCCTCGAGAAAGTTGGGCACGGGCTGGCTGTTGCGGAAATACACCTCGTTGACGATGGCCAGCACCGGAATCTCAAACAAGATGGTGTGCAGCCACGGGCCCTTGATGGTGATATCGATTTCCCCGCTGGGCAGCGGCGTGAGCGTGATGTATTTGTCGTTGAGCTGGAACAGGCTCAGGAAATCCACGAAATCGCTTTTGATGAAGCGCAGCGAGCGCAGATAGGCCAGCTCAGCATCCTGGAAGCGCAGCTTGCACAGCGAACGGATTTCCTCGCGGATCTCGTTGACATAGGGCGCGAGCTGCACGCCCGGATTACGGCATTTGAAGCGGTATTCCACCTGCGCGCCTGGGAACTGGTGCAGCACCACCTGCATCATCGTGAATTTGTACAGGTCGGTGTCTAGCAGGCTGGTGATGATCATGGACGACAGTGGGCCAGGCGGTCCGCTCAATCAGGGAAAAAAGCCGGCACGGCACGCAGGGCCGCCAGCAGCAGTCGGTCTACGAGTGTAGGCGATTCCACAATGCTCACGGCTCTTGCAAGCCCCTACCGCCAAAGGCAGCTTGGGGGCTTCAGCGCCGCGCCCCAGAACCAGCATCAAACAAGCCTCAAATCATTGAAAGTCAAGCGTCTGTAGCTATCAATTCAATGGATTCAGCCCTGCCTCGACAGCACCCGCAAGGGCTCCAGCGCCGCACGCAGCGCAACCGGCAGCGCCACGGGCCGGCGCGTTTCGCGGTCCACATAGACATGGACAAAATGTCCGGCGGCCGCCGACTGCGCTTCACCAGCGGCAAACAGGCCCACCTCGTAGCGCACGCTGGAGCTGCCGATATGCGCCACGCGAATGCCGGCCTCAACCGTCTGCGGAAAGGCCAGCGGCGCAAAGTAATTGCACTGGGTTTCTATCACCAGGCCTATGGTCTGCCCTCCATGGATATCCAGCGCCCCTTGCTCTATCAGATAGGCGTTCACGGCCGTGTCGAACCAGCTGTAGTAGACGACATTGTTGACGTGGCCATAGACATCGTTGTCCGACCAGCGCGTGCTGATCTGGCGCAGAATGGGATAGGCGCCGCGTTGCTGCGGCTGGGCACGCACGGGTTGGCTGGGGCTGATAGGCATGTGCTCATTGTGCCGGGACTGCCGGCTCGCGGCCTGCGCCTTCGGGACAGCTCCGGCCACTGCCGCCAGAACTGGCAGCAGTGGCCAGGGAGCGATTTCCGGGTCGTTTCATGTCGCTTATCCGACATAAAAAACTGTTTCAAATCAATAACCTGCAAAAACCCAATAAGCATATGAATTTTTTGTTGCACCGCAGCAATTTAATGCTTGCATTCCCCAAAAAACTCTTTCACAATCAGTTTCATGCTGCGCTGCAACATGCATATCGCTCAAGGCGGGTGCTCATGTCAGAGCAGATGTTTCCTCCGGTCCGATCCCTTTGTTAGATCCGTAATTTTGGAGAATTGAAATGAGCCTGACCCCTGACCAGATCCTGAGCGCCCACAAAGCCAATATCGAAACTCTGTTCGGCCTGACCAGCAAAGCTTTCGAAGGCGTGGAAAAGCTGGTGGAGCTGAATGTGACCGCTTCGCGTGCGGCCCTGAACGAAGCTGCCCAGCACACCCAGGCCGTGCTGAGCGTCAAGGATGCTCAGGAGTTGCTGGCTCTGCAAGCCGGTCTGTTCCAGCCTCTGGCCGAGAAGACCGCCTCCTACAGCCGCCATCTGTACGACATTGCCAGCAGCACCGCTGCCGAGTTCAACAAGGCTCTGGAAACCCAGTCCGTCGAAGCCCGCAAGAACTTCAACACCCTGCTGGAAACCACGGCCAAGAGCGCTCCCGCCGGCTCCGAATCCGCGGTCGCCATGATGAAGAGCGCCGTCTCTGCCGCCAACAACGCTTTCGAATCCGTGCAGAAGGCCGTCAAGCAGGCCTCCGATGCGGCCGAAGCCAACTTCAATGCGGCCACCAAGACTGCGGCCGAAGCCGTCAAGGCCGGCACCGCTGCCAAGCGTTAAGCACATGGTTTTTTGACATGGCTGGCATAAATCCAGGGTTTACCCTATAATTACCAGCATGTCAGGTCGATATCGACCTTGCGCAAGTTGTCTCCTTGGATCCTCCTGAAACCCCCGTTTCATGGATCCCTTACAGCCCGGCCCTCTTGGTCCGGGCTTTTTTTTATGCGCGCTTTCCTCAGGTCGGCAGTCGGCGGGCAGCATGCATAATTGACGTTTACGTTAACGTCATATTTCAGGAGACAGTCCATGCAGATTCAGGATCGCGTGTTCATCGTGACGGGCGGCGCCTCGGGCCTGGGTGAAGGCACGGCACGCATGCTGGCCGCCAACGGCGGCAAGGTCGTCATTGCCGACATGAATGCAGACAAGGGCGAAGCCGTCGCACGCGAAATTGGCGGCGTCTATATGCGCTGTGACGTCAGCAATGAAGCCGACGGACAGGCCGTTGTCGAGAAGGCCGTCAGCCTGGGCAAGCTCGCGGGCCTGGTGAACTGCGCAGGCATCGCGCCCGCCGAAAAGACCGTGGGCAAGAACGGCCCGCACAGCCTGGGCGTCTACACCAAGACCATCATGGTCAACCTGGTCGGCACCTTCAACATGATTCGCCTTGCGGCCGACGCCATGTGCAAGAACGAGCCCGAGAGCACGGGCGAGCGCGGCGTGCTGATTTCCACGGCCAGCGTGGCCGCCTACGACGGCCAGATCGGCCAGGCCGCCTATTCGGCGTCCAAGGGCGGCGTGGTCGGCATGACGCTGCCGATTGCGCGCGATCTGGCCCGCAGCGGCATTCGCAATATGACGATTGCTCCCGGCATCTTCGGCACGCCCATGCTGTTCACCATGCCGCAGGACGTTCAGGATGCGCTGGCAGCCAGCGTGCCCTTCCCCAGCCGCCTGGGCAAGCCCGAGGACTACGCCAAGCTGGTCAAGCAGATTCTGGAAAACGACATGCTCAACGGCGAGGTGATTCGCCTGGACGGCGCCATCCGCCTCGCACCGCGCTGATACCGGCCGCTCGCGGCAAAGCCAAGGCCTGCCCATCGCGCAGGCCTTTCGCTTTTGAAGATGTTTGACAACAATTTGTATTGATTTGTTGCAAACTTAAGCGAATGCCGCATGTCGACCCGCGTTCCATCATCTATGTCGCCGGCCTCACCTGTGCCGTCATGACCATGGTTCTGTGGGGTGTGCGCCGCAATCTGCCGGTCGCCATGCCCGGCGTGCCGGCCTGGTCCATGGCCCCGCTGCTGTGCGCAGCCTCCACCGTCTTCTTCAGCCTGGACCAGCGGCTGCCAGGCTTTGTCGTCATGCTCGCCGGCAACGCCTTGCTGATGAGCGGACTAGGCCTGTTCTATTTCGGCAGCCTGCGCTTCTGGCACCAGTCATGCCCATGGCGCAGCTGGACCGCAGGCGGTGCCGCACTGCTCGCAGCCATGAGCTATTTCTACTGCTTCCAGCCGGACTTTCGCGCGCGCACCATGCTGTTTGCGGGCAGCATGGCCGTGTGCGCTTTCGCGCACGCGCGGCTGCTGCAGCGCCACGGAAAAGGCTTCTCCTGCCGGCTCTCGGTGATCGTCCTCGCCACACTGTGCGGCGTATCGATGCTGCGCGCCGCCACGACCTTCTGGCTGGATGCACCGGACTCGACACGTGTCATGCAGATGCCCATGCAACAGCTCTATGCAGTCAGCTTCCACCTGGCCGCCTTGCTGCTGAGCATCGGCGGACTGCTGATGCTCAGCGAGCGCGTGCGCTACGAGTTCGAACACCAGGCTTCACACGACAGCCTGACCGGAGCGTTCACCCGGCGCACTCTGTTCCAGGCCGGCGAAAGGGAATGGACGCGCTGGACGCGCTATGGCAGGCCGTTTTCCGTGCTGCTGCTCGACATCGACCGTTTCAAGAGCATCAACGACCGGTGGGGCCACCCGACCGGCGACAAGGTGCTGCAGGAGTGCACGACCCTGATCGCCGCCCTTCTGCGCAGCGGCGATGCGCTGGGCCGCTACGGCGGCGAGGAGTTTGTCGTGGTGCTTGGCGAGACCGACGGCGCTGCCGCCTGGATGGCCGCCGAGCGCATTCGCCAGGCCCTGGAGCAGCACCGTGCGCCGGATCTTCCCGCCTATACGGCCAGTATCGGCGTGGCCACGGCCGCCGCAGGAGATACGGGTTTCGGCAACCTGCTCAAGCGCGCCGACATGGCTCTGTACCAAGCCAAAGCCAGCGGCCGCAACCGGTCTATTGCCTTGTAAGAGGGCAATACATCCAAGAATGTAAACACATGTAGCCAACCCAACCCATCGGCCACATGGCCGATAGCGCGCACCTGACGCTCGTTTCAATAATCCGGCCCAAACCAACCTTTGAGCAGGGAGAAGACATGAAACCTCAGATGACCACCATTGCACGCGTTGTTACCACCCTTGTGCTGCCTGCAGCCCTCGTCGCTTGCGGCGGCGGAAGCGGAAGCGGAAGCGGTGGTGAACAGCCAAAAACCTCGACCCTGAAGATCTCGGGCACGGCGGCCACGGGCGCCGCCATGGGGGGCGCCGCCATCAACGCAATATGTGCCACAGGGTCCGGCACAGCCACAGCCGGGCCTGACGGCAGCTATATCGCGAGCATCAACGACGGCGCTCTGCCTTGCGTGCTGAGCGCCAGCAGCGGCGGCACCACTCTGCACTCGATTCTCGGCGGCTCCGGCCAGGCCTCCAGCGCCACGGCCAATATCACCCCCCTGAGCGAACTGCTGATCGCGCAATTCGCGGGCAGCAGCCCGAAATCTTTCGCCGATGCGTTCGGTTCCGGCACGCAGGTCAATCCGTCCGACATTGCCGCCGCACAGACGGCGCTGCTGCAAGCCTTGACGGCAGCCGGCGTCGATACCTCCTCGGCCGGCGATATTGTGGGCGGAGCCCTCCTGGCCGGCAGCGGTACCGGATATGACGGAGTGCTCGACAAGCTGCAGGACATGCTGAAAAAAGCCGGCTCGCAACTCTCCGACCTCACCGCCATAGTCGCCACCAGCAGCCAGCTGGGTGACACGAAAGGCCTGTCATCGGTCATGAACACCGCCCTGGCGCCCGCCGCATCGGACTGCCCGGGCCTGAAGACCGGCAAGCTGCGCTACGTCAATATCTCCGGCAGCGGGAGCGGTACGCTGGACGTGGATGTCGCCGCCATGACGATTGGCGGCCAGGCGCTGACCGGCTCTGCATGCGATTACACCGTCACCGTCAACAGCAGCACCACACGCATTCTCGTATCGCGCTCCGGTGCGGCGTTCATGCTGACGGGTTCGGGGTTGAGCGGAGCTGCGGCCATAGCCGTTCCCGAGCAAAACCTCTCCCTCGCAGCACTGGCGGGCAGCTACAACCGTGTGGGCTATTCCCAATCTTTCGACACGCAGGTCGGCGATTATGGCGACACGGAGTTCTCTGCCGACGGTGTGAATGGCCTGTCGCACAACTGCCCGTCCGGCGCAAATGCCTGCGTCCCGGACAGCACTGCCAAAGGCACCTTGGTCGCAAACCCCAACGGCGGTTTCGACTACACCGAGCAGGGCAGCGTTTCGGACCGGGTGTTTGCCTTCCGCAACAGCTCCGGCAAGACCATGCTGCTGGCCCAGAGCACCGATCTCAGCAACCCCGCCATTGCGGCAATGGTTTCCAAGGGAAAGCTGGCACTGCCGGCCGTGGGCGATACCTCGTCCTACTGGCAAGTCATGCTGAACGCCACCGGAGTCGTTCCACAGCCGGACGACACCAACACGATTGCCACCGTGGACAGTGCCAGCGGCGTGGTGACCCGCAGCTTCGGTTCGGACGGCCACACCGATACGCTGACCTACAACATCCCCTTTGACGGCACACGCTATCGCGCAAGAAACGCCTGCACGGGAGCCGGCGGACAGGGAACGGGCTCGTGCAGCGGCACGGTACAGCTTCCCTTCGGCGGCATGACTCTGACCACCCGGGCCGACACCAACATCAGCAATCGCTTCTTCTCGGTGTCCATAGGCAAGCCCTAGACCATCGCCCAGTCAAGCCCAAGGCGGTGTGGCGTTCGGGCCCGCCGCCTGTTTTTCATGCGGCTGGCCGCCAGATCGCCGGAGCTAGAATGGGCTGGCGATTGCCTTTCGGATCGGTAGCCTTCCATCCTTTACCACCATGCGCATGTTCGCCCTCGCCATGTACCGCGGCCTGCATGCCTGCTCCAGGATCACGCTTTGGCTGCTTGGCGCTTGGTGGTTCGGCCTGTCCGGTGCCACCCACGCCGAATCTGCCGGCATACAGGTGCTGGACCATGCCGAATTCCGCAGCAGCGACACCGAACCCTGGACGCCGGTCACGCTGCCCGACACCTGGGCCTTGCGCGGCAAGCCATCGGGCGGCAGTGGCGAATACCGCTTGACACTGCGCCTTGACGCGGTACCCGACATCCCCTGGGCACTGGAGCTGGATCGCCTATCCCCTGCGCACCAGATCTACCTCAACGGGACGCTGATTGACATGCATCCGCCCGAGGAGCGCATGGTGCCTGCGCCAGGTCTGATCCGCCTGCCGCCGCAGCTGCTGCGCGCGGGTGACAACCAGCTCCAACTGAAGCTGCAATACAGCCATCGCGGCGGCCTATCGAGCCTTCAAGCCGGGCCCACCTATCTGATGGAGCGCGCCTACGCTCACGCCATGTGGTGGGAGCACGAGCTGGTCCAGCACCTCAATCTCGCCGCCGCCGTATTGGCCGCGCTTCTGCTGACCGTGGCCTGGCGTCAGCCACACGAACATGCCATAGGCCTGTTCGGCGCACTGGGATTCATCAGCAGCGTACGCAACTATGTGTTCTACGGCGACCTGCTGGGCTGGCCCATAGACTGGATGGAGAAATTCGTCTTCGCAGCCATGATCTGGATGGGAGCGCTGCTGCTGGCCTATGCCCATTGCCTGCGTTTCAAGTGCCTGCTCCCCCGGCCCAGACTCTTCTGGGGTCTGCTCTGCGCCATCCCCGTGCTGGTGACTTGCCTACCTGCGTCGTGGCTGCCGACCACACGCATCATTGCGTATGCGGTGCTTGCCGTGGTGAACCTGCGCTCGATACAGCTGGTGGTGGCAGCGGCACGCTCGGCCAGAGATTTCACGCACTGGGCCCTGTGCGCATGCTTGCTGACCATTTTTTTCGCAGCCCTGCATGACTTTGCGTTTCAGCTCCTGGGCTGGCTACCCATCACGCATTCACCCGCGCTCACGCGCGTGCTGCCCCTGGTGCTGTGCGGCTATTCTGGCCTTCTGCTGCTGCGCCTGTTCGACGCCATGGCCCAGGTGGACCAGCTCAACCGCAGCCTGGAGACGCGGGTCGCCCTGCGCACCCGGGATCTGGATGCCGCCAATGCGGCCAAGACCCGCTTTATAGCCACCGCCAGCCACGATCTGCGCCAGCCGCTGGTGAGCGTCAGCCTGCTGCTGGGCCTGCTGAGCCAGGAGATGGCGAAGACCGCTTCCAGCGCTGCGGTCCAGGACCTGTTTGCGCGGCTGGGACGCGCCGTGTCGGCCATGGAGGACCTGCTCAAGCATCTGCTCGACTTCTCGCGGCTCGACGGCGCCGACCGCAAACCACCCAAACCCAGCCCCGTGCGCCTGCAGGACATTTTCGAAGCCGTGCTGGCTCACGAGTCATCGCATGCACAGCTCAAAGGTCTGGACCTGCGCATGCGGCCGACCCCGCACAGCGTCCTGTCCGACGCCGTTCTGCTGGAACAGATACTGCGCAATCTGGTGAACAACGCCATCCGCTATACGGAGCGCGGCGGCGTGCTGGTGGCAGTACGAACCCGCCCATCATCCGGACAGGTGCGGCTATGCGTCTGGGATACGGGCTCCGGCATTGCCGCAGATGCTCGGGAAGCCATCTTCGAGCCTTTTGTGCAATTGCATAACCCCAGCCGTATCGCATCCGAGGGACTGGGCCTTGGCCTGACCATTGTGCGCCATGCCACCCTGCAGCTGGGTCATGCTCTGGAACTCGCATCGCAGCCAGGGCGCGGCAGCTGCTTCCGGATCACACTGGCCCTGACCAATGCCTCAGGTCCGCGCACAGCACACCAGATGCCGGCTGCCGACGCCGCCATTCTGCGTGGCCGCACGGTCTGGCTGATCGAGGACAACGACACCGTGCGCGAGACGCTGGCCCTGCAGCTCATACGATGGCAGGCGCGGCTCAAGGCCTTTGCCTGCGCCGCAGACCTGCAGGCCCATATGCTGGCTACGCAGGACTGGCCGGACCTCGTCGTCAGCGATGCGCTGCTGCCCGACGGGAACGGACTGGAGCTGATCATGGAGTTGCGCGCGAGCGCCCCCATGCCGATCGCAGCCCTGCTGGTGACGGGAAACACCTCGCCCGATCAGCTGGCGCGCCAGGAGCAATCAGGCATTGCCGTACTCCACAAGCCCTTTGGCAGCGAGGAGCTGCTGCAGGCCCTGAGCCTGGAGCTGCGGTCCCTGCGCTGAAGCGCAGTCCTGGTTCGACGCCAGGCTCAGACGTCTTTGACGCCCCGGCGGACCACCTCCACGATGGCCTGGGTGCGTGAACGTACGCCGAGCCGCTGATAGATCTCGGACAGATGGGTTTTGACGGTGGAAGCCGAGAGATCGAGATCGCGGCAGATCAGCTTGTTGGGCTTGCCCTGCAGCACCAGCTTCAGGACCTCCCATTGACGCGGGGACAGGCCGAGCACATCGGAGGCAGAGACCGCTGCGGGGCGCTCCACAAACGACGATGGCAGCGCCACATGGCCTTCCATCACGCTTTGCAGCGCCTCGACGAACTCCACGCTGTCCGTCGCCTTGTGCAGAAAGCCTGCCGCGCCCGCATCCAGCGCAGCATAAATCGTCTCCGACCGGTCATCCGCCGAAACCACCACGGCTCTGGCCTGCGGCGCCATCTCATGCAGCACGAGCAGGGCTTCCAGCCCCTGCGAATCCGGCAGGGAGAGATCGATCAGCAGAAGGTCGGGAATAAACGTGGCCAGAGCGTCGCGAGCCTGGGCCAGAGTGCTGGCACAGCGGAAGCTGGCTTGAGGAAAGCGCTGTGTCAGCAGCAATACCAAGGCATCGCGCAACACGATATGGTCATCAACCAGCAGCACTCGCATCGGGACCAGCTTTCTTTTTTGTCATCTCCGCCTGCCTCGGAAGATAAAAGAAAACCCGTTGAAAAATCAACGGGTTTCTAGGTATTGGCGGAGTGGACGGGACTCGAACCCGCGACCCCCGGCGTGACAGGCCGGTATTCTAACCAACTGAACTACCACTCCTGGCAGGAAGCTTTGCTCACTACGCTGTAGCGACAAGTGCCTCAAACTTGGCGACCCTACGGGGATTCGAACCCCGGTACTCACCGTGAAAGGGTGATGTCCTAGGCCTCTAGACGATAGGGTCAAAACCTAAGAACCGATTTCTCGTTTCCGAAAATCTTTGGTGGAGGTAAACGGGATCGAACCGATGACCTCTTGCATGCCATGCAAGCGCTCTCCCAGCTGAGCTATACCCCCTTCGAGCAACCAATCGCTTGATTGCTGCAATACAAAAATTGTAGCACAGGCCCGGACATGCTTTTTCCGCCGGCCGGCATTTTTTGCATGCCCGGCGAAAAAGAGAGGCTCAAACTCTCTTCTTCGCTGCGCCGGCGCCTAGAGCGTGCCGCCGTCACGGATGCGGTGCATCTCGGCGATCTCCACGGTCCAGACCAGGCCGTCGCCGATCTGGCCCGTGCCGCAGGCGGTGAAGATGGCCTGCCGTATGGGCTCGACCATGGCATCTTCCGCAATCACGCAGAGCATGAGCTTGTCCGAGAAGTCGGTCAGCTCCTCCTTGACCGATCGCTTGTCCACTGCGGCCGGCGCGGTGAAGCCTTCCGCCTTGAAAAGAGTCACGCCCGGAAAATTGGGAATGGCGCGCAGCGACTCGCGCAAGCGCTCCAGTCGGCTGGGGCGCACGATGGCGCGGATTTCTTTCATCGTCATTTCCTTTCAGGTGATCAAGCCTCGGTAGGCTTTTCATCGAACCAGCGGTACAGCGTGGGCAGCACCACCAGGGTCAGCAGCGTGGAAGAGATCAGGCCGCCGATCACCACGATGGCCAGCGGGCGCTGCACCTCGGAGCCCGGCCCGGTGGCGAACAGGAACGGCACCAGGCCCAGCAGGGCCACGGTGGCCGTCATCATCACCGGGCGGAAGCGCTGCACGCAGCCCTCGCGCACGGCCTGGGCCACGTCCAGCCCGTCCTCGCGCAGCTTGCGTATGCAGGTGACCAGCACCACTCCGTTGAGCACGGCAATACCCCACAAGGCGATGAAACCCACGGAGGCCGGCACGCTCACATATTCGCCGGTGACGAACAGGCCGATCAGGCCGCCGATGGAGGCGAAAGGCAGGACCAGGATGATCAGCGCGGCCAGCTTGACCGAGTTGAACAGCAGGAACAGCAGGAAGAAGATGGCGGCGATGGTCAGCGGCACGATCACCTGCAGCGTGCCCATGGCGCGCTCCATGTTCTCGAACTGGCCGCCGAACTTGAAGTAATAGCCATCGGGCAGCTTCACTTCCTGTTGCAGGCGCTGCTCGACCTCGGCCACAAAGCCCGCAAGATCGCGTCCCTCCACATTGGCCCCCACCACCACGCGGCGCTTGCCGCCTTCGCGGCTGATCTGGGCCGGCCCGTCGACCAGCTCGATCCTGGCCACGCTGTTGAGCGGCACCTGGGCGCCGGTGGCCGTGCTCAGCAAGGTGGCGCCGATGGCTTCGGGCGAGCCGCGGAAGGCCTCGGGGAAGCGCACGCTCACCGCATAACGGCGCTCGCCTTCGTACAAGGTGGTCACATCCTTGCCGCCGATCGCCGACTCGAGCACGCTTTGCACATCGGCCACGTTGAGGCCGTGACGGGCCATGGCCTTGCGGTCGATGTCCACGGTCAAGGCCTGCTGGCCCGAGAGGCGCTCGACGCGGATGTCCGTGCTGCCGGGCACGCTCTTCAGGATGCGCGCCACCTGCTCGGAGACCTGCTTGAGTTCCTCCAGCTCGTCGCCGAATACCTTGACGGCCAGCTGCGAGCGCACGCCCGTCACCATCTCGTCAACGCGCTCCGAAATCGGCTGCGACAGCACGATCTGCACGCCTGGAATCTTGGACAGACGCTGGCGAATGTCCTCGTCGATCTCATCCTGGCTGCGGTCCGACTCGGGATCAAGCAGCACGATGGGGTCGGACTCGTTGGGGCCCGCGGGGTCGGCTGGCGATTCGCCGCGACCGAGTTTGGACACCACGGACTTCACGCCCGGCACCTGCGCCACCTCCTTCATGGCGGCCATTTCCATGCGTATGGATTCTTCAAGCGAAATGCTGGGCACGCGGTTGATCTGCGGCGTCAGGGCACCCTCCTTCATGGTCGGCATGAAGGACTTGCCCAGCAGCGGGAACAGACCCAGCGAGCCTATAAGCAGGGCCACGGCCAGAGCCAGCGTGAGGCGGTTGCGCGAGGTCGCGGCCTCCAGCAGCCTGAGATAGTGACGCTTGAGAAAGGCAATCAACCGGGTGTCGTGATCCGCTCCGCCCTTGAGGAAGTAGGAACACAGCACCGGCGACAGGAACAGCGACACGGCCAGCGAGATGGCCAGCGCGATCGCGATCGTCAGCGCCAGCGGTCCGAACATCTTGCCCTCGATACCCTGCAAGGTCATCAGCGGCAGAAACACCAGCACGATGATGGCAATGCCGAAGATGGTGGGCGTCGCCACCTCGGCCGTGGCGGAAAGCACGGTGCGCACGCGCTCGCCCTGGCTACTGCCGGCCTGGCCCAGCTTGTGGAACACGTTCTCCACCACCACCACCGTGGCATCCACCATCAGGCCGATGGCGATCGCCAGCCCCCCCAGGGACATGAGATTGGCCGAGATGCCGTACCTGTTCATCAGGATGAAGGTCGTCAGCGGCGTGATGATCAGCGTGGCCACGACGATCAGGCTGGAGCGCACGTCTCCGAGGAAGATGAACAGCACCACCACCACCAGGAAAATGCCTTCCAGCAGCACCTTGCCCACGGTCCACAGCGCCGAATCGACAAGGTCGGTGCGGTCGTAGTAAGGCACGATCTGCAGGCCGCCGGGCAGCATGCCCTTGGCGTTGATCTCGGCCACGCGCTCCTTCACACGGGTCACGACCTCCTTGGCATTGCCGCCGCGCATCATGAGCACGATGCCCGACACGCCTTCGGTATAGCCGCCCTTGATGATCGCGCCCTGGCGCACCTCGGCGCCGATCTGCACGGTGGCCACATCGCGCACATAGACGGGCACACCGCCCTGCTCCTTGAGCACGATGTTGGCGATGTCCTCCAGAGAGCGGATCATGCCCACGCCGCGGATCAGATACTGTTCCGTCACCTGGGGCAGAATGCCGCCGCTGGCGTTGGCATTGTTGTCCGCCACGGCCTGCACCACCTGGCGCACCGTCAGGCCGTAGTGGCGCAGGCGGCCCGGATCCACCAGCACCTGGTATTGCTTGACATAGCCGCCTTGCGAGTTGATCTCGGCCACGCCGGGAATGGAGCGCAGCAGCGGGCGCGCCACCCAGTCCTGAATGGTGCGGCGCTCCGTCAGTTCGGCCTGCGTCAGCGCGCGCTGACCGTCGTCGGGATGATCCAGCGTGTACTGATAGACCTCGCCCAGGCCCGTGGAAACCGGGCCCAGCACCGGCACAATGCCCTCGGGCATGCGCGGCGTGACCTCGATCAGGCGCTCGGTGACGAGCTGGCGTGCGAAATACACATTGCTTTCGTCGGAGAACACCAGCGTGATGATGGACAGACCGCTTTTGTTGAGCGAGCGCATCTCGACCAGCCCCGGCAGGCCGGTCATGGAGATTTCCAGCGGCACGGTCACAAAGCGCTCGATCTCTTCGGGAGAACGGCCCGGGGCTTCGGTGGCAATCTGCACCTGCACATTGGTCACATCGGGGAAGGCATCCACCGACAGGTTCATGGCGGCGCGCAGACCGAAGCCGCACATCACCAGAGCCAGCACGATCACCACCAGCCGCTGCGATAGCGCGGCGCGAATCATGGAGCTAATCATGGGCTTACTCCAGCTCGGCGCGCTTGCGCTCGTTGTTCAGATGGAAAGCACCGTCCACCACGATTTGCGCACCTTCGCTCAAGCCCTTGAGCACGGGACGCTGGCCGCCGCTGGCTGCGCCCAGCTCCACCGGCGTCAGGCGATAGTGGTTCTCGGCCTTCTTCGCATAGACATGGTCCTTGTCGTTCTCGCGCACCACCGCTGCGGCGGGAAGGGCCAGCGTCTTTTCCATGCGGCCCAGAATCCTCATGGTGGCCAGCATCTGGGGCTTGAGCGCTCCGTCCTTGTTGTCCACCTGGGTGCGTATGGTCACCGTGCGCGTATCGGGCGCCACGGTGTCGCCCACGTAGATGATCTTGCCGGAGATCGGTGCCTCCTCCGCCGACAGGCCGAGTGCAGGCACATCGATCTGCACGCTCTGGCCCACCTGCACGCTGCGCGCCATCTGCTCGGGCAGGGCGCCCACCACCCAGACCTCGGAGAGATCGGCCACGGTGAACAGGGGATCGCCGGGCTGGGCTACCTGGCCCTGGCTGACCTGGCGCTCGATCACGATGCCGGCCGAGGAAGCCGTGATGGCCGCGTTGGGCGCGACACTGCCCTGGCCGCGCAGACGCGTCAAGGCATCGCCGGACAGCCCCATGAGCTTGAGCTGATCGCCCGCGGCGCGCAGCTCGGCATGGGCGATCTGCACCTCCGACTCGCGACGCTGCAGCTCGGCGGAGCCGATCACATCCGCAGCGATCAGCTGGCGCGCACGCTCCACCGAGCGCTCGGCGAGCGCCGCATTGGCGCTGGCGCGCATATAGGCCAGCTGGGCCGTGGTCAGCTCGGGGCTGGCCACGCGCGCCAGGGCCTGGCCCGGCTTGACGCGGTCGCCGGTTTCGGCCAGCACTTCGGTCACGCGACCGGTAACGGCCGCACCTATGCGGGTGACCTTGCGCTCATTGGCCTCGATGCGGCCCGCGATCTCCTGCAGCGAAGCCATATCGGCCAGCGCCACCGGTGCGGTCTTGAAATTGCCGGCCATATCGGCCGAGACCAGCACTTCCATGGGATCGAGATCGGCCCGGCTCTCGGCCGTGGCCGGCACGGCAGCAGCTTCATTCTTGCCGCATGCGGTCAGGCTCAGCGCCATCAGGCCGGCCGTGGCCAAGGACAGGACCAGGGTTGCGGGACGAGTGCGGCCCGCCAGAAAAGAGATGTGTTGGGAGGACATAGAAGATATGTGAAACAGATGGGACGGGGTGAAACGGCGCGCGGCATCGCCCTCAAATGGCGGCCGCCTCGGCATAGCGGCCCGCCAGAAAGTCCAGCTCGATGCGGGCCGACTGCAGCTGGTAGCGGGCCTCCAACAGGTCGGCGCGCACGGCGCGCAGCACCCGCTGGGCATCGAGCACATCCAGAATGCCGCGCTCGCCGAAGCGGTAGGCGGCCTCGGCCACGCGCAGCGCCGATTCCGCTTCGCGCACCGCACCCTCGCTCAAGGCCTTGGTGCGCACCTGGGCCATCTCCAGCACCTTCCGGGCCTGTTGCATCTGCTGCTCGAGCTCGGCCCGGCGCCCCTCGAGGCGCAGGCGCGCGCGCTCGGCCTCCGAAGCGGCCTCGTCGATAGGACCCCGGCGCTGATCGAACAAGGGGATTTGCACCGTCACGCCCACGGTGTTGTTGCGGATATCGGGCTCGCGGGTCTGGGCGTAGCGCAGCTCTAACCCGGGCCAGCGGCCGGCCTTGGCGCCCTGCTTCAGGGCCTCGGCCCGGTCCACCTCGGACTGCAGCTGCAGCAGCTCGGGATGGGTCTGCCAGGCCATGTTCTCCAGCCTCGCCGGGTCCACGCCGTCCTGCAAGGATAGCGCCAGATCGAAGCGCGTCGGCAGATGGCCTGCCGCCAGGCGATTGAGCGTGAGCTGAGACTGCTCCACGAGCAGCTTCGCCGACTGCTCCTGCTGGCGCGCATTGATCAGCTCGGCATCCGCCTTGATGATTTCGTAACGCGCGGCCTCGCCACTCGAGACGCGCACGCGCACGCGCTCGTGCACCTGCTCCAGCAGCTTGACGGCATCGTGCGCGGCCCGGGCCTGGGCCTCGCGCAGCACTACCTCATAAGCCTTGAGCTTGACCTGGGCCACCAGCGCATTGCGCGCTGCCGCGATCTGGTGCGCCGATGCGCGTTGCCCCGCCTGCGCAGCCTCGACGCGGGCACTGCGCAGCGCGGGCATCTCTATGGGCACCGAAATGCCCATGGTCTGGACGCTGCCGGGTGTGGCCGATGCCAGGCGCGCCCGGTTGTCGCCCCGGCTCCACTCCAGTTTGGGATTGGGCAGGGCTGCAGCACTGACGACCGCGGCCTGGGCCGTCACGCTGGACTGCTGTACCGAGCGCAACTCGGGGTTGTTGTCGAGCACGGTCTGCACCAGTTGCGCCAGGCTCAGCCTGGGCTGGCCCGGACCGGCGGCGTGCGCGCCAGTGCCGGCAATGGCTGCGGAATCCGCGGCCTGCTGGGCCTGCGCGCACAGACCTGCGCTCAGACAGAGTCCAAACACTGCAATTTTCGCAAGGCGCGACGACGGGGCACCGCCCTGCGCACCGATTCTGGTCGGCAGAAAAGCCGACGCCATGGTTCTATAGGACATGGAACACAGCTGCCCTCATGGGGGCAGATAAAGTGAGAAAGAAGTGGATTCGCTGCAGGCACGCCGCGGCGCAAGCGCGCGCATATGCCGAAATAGGAGCCAGGCGCTCCGCACCGATGACGAAGCCGCCTGTCATGCGCCAACAGGCCAGGCCCATGGCAAGCACATCCGGGCCAATCAGGCCAGGACGTCGGCAGGAGTCAGGAAATACAGCTCAGCGTGCAGACCTGAGGCCGCGAGGCATCAGACGCGCTGGAGCTGGCCTGCCTGGGGCAGGCCCATACTGGGCGGGCGCAACATGCTCTCCGGCCAGGGGAAGGTGGGATGCGCCACATGCGCGTGTGGAGGCACCCAGACATGGGCCACGCCGACGACGACGGCTTCGGGCGGCCCGAACAGTTCATTGCGATCTTCTTGCGCCGTATTCACCTCGGCGGCGCGGTGCGGGCGGTGGATGGAAAACTCCACCGCATCCTCCTCCACGTCTTCTTCGAATTCCTGCAGCACATCCACGCCGTACTCTCGCGGTTCGGCCTCCTGCATGTACGCCACGGTCACCGCATCCTGCGCAGGCCACATGACGGCGATCTGCACGCCCACGATGGCGGCAAACAGCAGCAATGACAGCAGAAAAGACGATGCCGGGCGCATGAGACAAAAGCGTGGTTGCAACAGGCTGCGAAGTGAATGGAATGCCAGCATCAAACCAGGCGGCCGATGCAGACAAGTGGTGTCCATGTCTGTGACAAAAGTTCCCGCAATGGAAAAATTTCGTCATGTTTTCGCACAAATGTGAACGATAGCCTATCGCCATAGCACTTGCATGGCAAGGGTATCTTGCTAGAAAGTCAGGAGCATGCAAGTCTAGGCCACAAACAAAAAAGCCACCCGCGTAAGCGGATGGCTTTGCTGAATCTGGCGGAGTGGACGGGACTCGAACCCGCGACCCC